>NZ_JBBHKY010000003.1:0-265601 GCF_037482665.1 Corynebacterium sp. H127 | reverse complement strand
AGATTCTCCGCCAGAATGCGATCCTCAACAAGACGGACCACGCGGTCCTTCGCATCCTGGTCAAACTTCTTAGGCATGTTCCAGATTTTCCCATCCACTCAAGCGGAACAAAACCTGGGGCACTTCAGTGTCTCACGGTTACTTGGTTGTGCATGCCGCTGTAGCTGTCTGGCTGATCTAGTTTGCTGGTGCTCATAGTTGAACCTCATTAAGGGCGTGGGTGGCGTCGCATAGCGGGCAAATAATGCTGTGGGGGCGTACCTGTTGTTCGATAGGGCATTGGCTGGATATGCGTTTGCCGCATAGTGTGACGCGGGTGCCGTCGACGTCGATGTGGTGGGTGATGTGGAAGCGGCGGGGCGTGTTCCCGGCGCGTTGCTGGTCTGTATTCTGGTGGGTGGCTGGTGCTTGCATGGTGTCTTGTTCCTGGTCGCTTATGGCACGTTTATGGCACGCGCCTTGGTTGGTGGTTGGTAAAGCGCTGCCTGACCTGCGTGGGAGTGTGGATTGTGCTAAATCCCTCCACTTCCGCAATTTGCTTTACTCCCTGCAATCGAACGCATCGCGGCCAGCGGTGGTATAAATCTAGAACTTGTTGCAGTTAGACAGAGCTAAACGAGCACTGGGGGTATGTAGTGGGGAGCATGCCTCGACTGGCTATTTCCCAACAGCGGTTGCTGCGCATCGCCACGGTTGCCTTGTGTCTTTATCTGGTGGGGCGCGCGATAACTCTCGCTATGCTCCGGCCGTCTTCGACGTCCATGATCATCGTCTACGCCTTGGGTTCGCTCACCTGGGTGCTGCTGGGCGTTCTTTTGCGGCCGCTTGCGCCCATTGTGATGACGATGGGCATGGCAAGTTACATCATCGGTATGGGGCTACGCATCGGCTATCTCTTTTATCAACAGCCACTTCCGACGGGCTATGTGGAAAGTGGTAGCCCGTGGCCGCTCGCCCTAGCTTTGAAGGCGGTGGCCATTGTCTGTTTGGCTTTTACCTTGTGGCAGGGAAGAGTCGGGCATCGCATGCTCTGGCTGCTCTTTCTCGCCTTTGCTGTGGCGGTGGCGGTACGCGTGGTGTGCTACCAATCGTTGAGCATTGCAGAGTTCTCCTTCGTAAATCTGCTCCGGGACTTGCTAGGTGGGGGTTCCTATTTTGCCCTGGCTATCACGCTGTATTTTCAAAGCGCTTTCCTAGCGGCCGAAGGTGCAGAAGCGCGCTAGCCTAGAGCACATGAACTCCGAACTCGAACTGACTTTGAGCGCTACCTCTGAGCTAGATCGTACGTATGTTGCGCGATTGAATTTCCTCACTGATACTTTCGGCGACGAGCAGGGCACGCTTTCCGACGACTTCGACGAGGACTACGCCTTCTACGTTGCGGAATGGGAGCCTAGCAACGGTGGGTTCATCGCATGGCGCGGCAACATCCCCGCCGGTGGGGTGTGGCTTGTGTGGGGAACAGATGATCAGCACGGTTACGGCCATGTGACGGAGGGGATCCCAGAGCTGGCAATCGCTGTAGAGGGGCGGTTTAAGGGGCAGGGAATAGGTACTGCCTTGCTAGATGCTGCCACCGAGTTGGCTCGCACGCTTGGTGCGCCGGGCATTTCCTTGGCTGTCGCACCCGACAATGAGCGCGCTCATCGCTTGTATCTGCATGTTGGATTTGAGGACACTGGCATCGTGAGAAACGGCCATCCAGTTCTAGTGAAGCGGTTTGTTTCGGAGCCTATGATTGATGTGTGAAGACGCTCTCCTCCCTCATTTGTGCAGGCATTACAGCAATTTGTGTTGCAGTAGCCCCCATCTCCGCGCACGCAGTCCCCACTCCGTTTACGGATGATGGAATTCCGGTCAACGGCACTGGCCCGGTGCAGTCTAGCGCGCCGGGCGCGGCAGCATTGGAGCTGGTCCGGCCGGGGATTTCTCCCGAGGGCAGCAATGATTTCAGCTGCGTCCCATCCCAGGGGCAGCACCCGGTAGTGCTAATCCCAGGCACCACGGGCAGTGCTTATGATTCCTTTGCGTATCTCGCTCCGCGCTTGAAGCAGGAAGGATTATGCGTTTATACGTTCAACACCAACCCGTTGGGGTTTAATTCCCAATTCAGCTTCGCAGGGGACATTGCGGAATCGGCTGAGGTATTAGACCTAGTGGTTGATAAGGTGTTGGCGTCGACAGGCGCAGCGCAGGTGGACCTCGTGGGGTGGTCGCAGGGCGGTGGGCCGTTGCCAACCTACTACATCACTAAGCTGGGCGGCGCGGCCAAGGTGCGCAGCAGCGTGGGAATTGTCCCGAGCCACCACGGCACCAATTTCTGGCTCTTCCATGATCATGCGGTGCGATACCCGCCTGCGCGCGAACAATACGACCAGGCTGGAGTGGCGCTGAACGGTTTGGCGCTGGCGCAGCAGCTCGCCGGCTCCGAGTTCATCACCGAGCTGTATTCGCAGCCGGTTACCCGACCGGGGATCAGCTACCTGAACATCGCGACTCAATATGACCAGATTGTGCTGCCGTACTCGAATTCCTATGTGGACGAACCGGGCGTGGACAATCGACTCATTCAGGATTATTGCCCAGGTCGGCGTACCAATCACCTCACCGCCACCTATGATCCGGTGGTGGCGGACATGGTGCTCGAGCAGCTCACCGGTATTCCACGCGCAGTTGACTGCAGCGTAGCGACGCCGATCGGCTAACGCAGCTCGCTGAACATAGCTTCTGCTGCGGCATCGTCCCACAACACCACGGAGCCGACGGCGGTATCTGCAAATCCTCCGAGTGGGACAGTTTCCGTTTTCACGCCACTCTTGATGGACAGTGCAAGCCGGGCCAGATGCCAGGCGTGATCCTGCTCGCCAACGATGAAAGCGCTACCAGTTTCGGTGATGAGGGGGATGGTTCGCAGTGGGTTGGCGAGGGTAGTTGCTGAGGTTGTTTTGTCCATGAGCGCGGCAAAGAACTTACGTTGCCGTTCGACGCGATCAAGGTCGCCCATCGGGGTGGCGCGAGTGCGCACATAGCTGAGGGCAGTTGGCCCATCCATCTCTTGGCAGCCGGCCTCGAGATAGAGGCTGATGACGTCATCATTAATCGGTTCGTCAACGCAAATCTCAACGCCACCAACGGCGTCCACCATGCCGGAAAAGCCACCGAAGCCGATTTCCGCATAATGATCGATCCGAAGGCCGGTGGCTTGTTCAACTGTCTGGGTGAGCAGCTGTGGGCCACCGTTGGTGAATGCGGAGTTCACCTTGTCCTCGCCGTAGCCAGGAATGTTGACGTAGGAGTCGCGCGGGATTGACAGGAGTGTGGGCTGACCACTGCGCGGAATATGGAGCAGCATGATGGTGTCGGTACGGCCAATACCAATATCGCCACCTGTGTTGAGCTCTGCGATTTCCTTTTCGCTGAGGCCTTGCCGGGAATCGGAGCCTACGAGCAGCCAATTCGTACCCGCGGTGTTAGCGAGTCGCTCGCTTGGCAGTGCCTCCACTCGAGTGAGTTTGGTATCCGCCCACAAAAAGGCGCCGATGGTGAGCAGAAGAATTGCGACGAGTAGCAGCGCGATACCGCTGAAACAACCTTTGATCGGGTTACGGCGTCGTTTGGGGCGCGCTGGCTGTAGTGGTGGTGTCGGGCGCGCTGGCCGCGAGGTGCGTGGCTGGTAGCCACGTTCGTAGCGGTATTCTTCCCGGCGAGGTTGCTGCTCGCGTCGTTCGGGGATGTATTGCCGTGGGCGCTGCGCAGGCTCCGGGCGGTTGTTGCTACTCGCGTCGCGACGCGGTCGGCGTTGCGGGGTGCGGGCCTGTTGCCCTCCGGTAGCACCACTCGTGGGTCGGCGACGCACGGGACGACCGTAACGGTCCAGGATGGGGTTGCCGTTACGGTCGCGTGCGAAATCATCACCCGTAGTCATGCTCAATAGCGTAATCGTTTGGGGGGATTGCTTGCGAGGTGAGGCCCGCTACTTCAGCTGCAACCTTGCGCATTGAGCCATGCGAAAGCGGCTGCTTCAGCATCTGTTGCGGTCTCATCTGGCTGGATGGAATCCTCGTGATATTCGGCTCCGGTGCGGTCGCGGTCTTTGGCTGTGGTGATCATCAGGCCGGCGCCATCGGGCAGGTTAATCATCATATTCGCGGAGGCGTATCCGGCGGTGGGGGCACCGAAGCTGCGCGAGTTATTCAGTCCCCGGAAGGCGAGCATTGTTGCTTCTGCGGAGGATGCGGTGTCGCCGTCGACAAGCACTGCGACGGGTACTGCGAGCTTGCCACCTCTGGTGGTGAGCGCTGTGCCACCGCCTTTGACTGCGTTTCCGTTGACGGTAACCGCGGTGGTGGTCATCGGGGAGACGAACTCCAGTGCGGTGCCGTCGGGTAGTAGCGGGGACAGTCCGGCGAGCATCGGCCCCATGTCGCCGCCGTCGTTGCCACGCAGATCCACTATCGCGCCGCACTTAGCGTGCTGCAACAACCCGTCCGTGATCGTGTCGGCGTATTGCTGCCCGATGGGGCCCTGGGCAACGCTCGGCAGTTTCGCCAGTGCTACGCCGCCGTGCTTTTCGACGGCCGGAAGCTCGGAGTTTTCCGCCGTGCCCGGCACATTGTTTTCCGGTGAGACGAGGTTGGAGTGTTTTCCGCCGGCGACTTTAATGGCGCTGCGCAGCGCTTCATGAGTGTCGGCGTAGGATTCCGCATGCTTGACCTGCTGCAGGGCGTCCTGTTTGGCGTGCTGGAATTGTTCGGAGGAGCCATTAATGGCCAATCCTTCGATGATGCGCAAAGCGTCTTTAGCGTACTTCTGTGGAGACGGCTTCACGATGTAGACGGGCTTGCCGAGGAAAAGTGCAGTGGTGGCTGGGCCGTAGATATAGCCAGCTGCTGCAGTTCCAATTAGGAGGACAGCGAGGACTGGGAGGATGATTTTAGGAAACACTGAAAAGATCTCCTGGTTGGCAGTCGAGCGCTTCGCAGAGCCCGAGGAGGGTGGAAAACCGAACGGCTTTGGCGCGGTTGTTTTTGAGTACTGAGAGGTTGACGGCGGTGACGTCGACAAGCTTGGCGAGGTCCGCCAGCGTCATGTCCTTTTCTTCCAGGATGCGGTCGAGGTGGCAGCGCACTTCCATCTAGATCAAACCCTCCTGGTCTTCCTGCAGCTTGACGGCGCGGGACAGTGCGATCGTCATCATGGACAGCACCATCATGAGGATGTACATCGGAATGAAGCCAGGGTCATCCGCGCCATTGGGCAGTGCATTGTTGCTGATGCCCTCGGTGGTGGAGATCCAGTTATTGGCCATGCCTTCAAAGAACTGGCCGCCGATGTAGAAAAGGGCGCTCCAGCTGGCGATTTTGAACATCTTCACGTTTGTGGTGGTGAAGAAGTCATTGTGGAGGAAGTTGCGTATTGCCAGCAGGAGAGTGACGCAGATGGTGGTAGCACAGATCGCTTTGACGATGAACGAGACGAGCATGATGCTGATTTGGCCGCTATTTAGGGAATTCATCGGCACGTGGATGCTGTTGACTTCGCGCATGAGCAGGCCGATAGGGGAGGTGAATTCCTGATTTATGAGGAGTCGGCCGACGGTAATGGCCGTCAGTAAAAGGATGAAGCTGAATCCAAAGTATCCGGCGTAGATGTCGCGGCGGTAGTTCTTGGACATTGGTGGCCCCTTTCGGGCATATCGTTTCTCGATGTATCGACTTTCATTGTATCGAAAAACGATACGCTGTCAAGAGGGGTGGCGATCTCTACTTGCTTTCCGGCGATACTCGCCTCTAACCGCATAGCGGAAAGCCCGCTAAAATCGTTGCGCACCAGGTCATACGAACTAATCTCGCCGAAATTGGTCGGGGCTTGCGTCAACTCCAACTCGGGTAGAAACACAGTTTGCGAGCAGATTGTTCTCCCATGTGGTGTGCGCGGCATCCATCAGCTCGAGGTTGAACCACACGTCATCAATGTCAACAAATTCGAAACCCAGCGCCATGTTTGCTGTTTTGGCGGATGCCCTCCCCGTGAGTGATTGCGAAGGTGGTGTCGAACTCGCGGCCCCAATCCGGTACAAAGCCTGTCGACGGCTGTAGCTGCACCTCTGGTACCTGCTAGAAACCTGTGAGTACCGCCCGCGCGCAAATCCTGTTCCCGGGCGCATAGCGGCCGTGCCCACTGGGTGCGACTGCAATAAACTCACTGTCCGCCAGTTGTAGTCGTAACTCCCGGAAACCGTGCTGGAATCGGGGGTTGGCCGTCCCGTTTTTAGATGAGGGAGAATCTGATGCGCTAGAACGGGCCGATGAACGTGTAGCCAACAAAAGCGATGGCATCGATGAGTAAGTGGCCGATTACTAGTGGCCAGACCTTAGCGAAGCGCTGGAAGTAGTAGCCGTACACCCCTCCCATAATGATATTGCCGATCCCGCCGGATATGCCCTGGTAGAGGTGGTAACTGCCGCGCAATACCGCGGACAGGGCCAGAATCGCCCAGGCTGGCAGCCCAAAGCTTTTCAAGCGGGTCATGAACCAGCCGACCACTACCACCTCCTCGCCGAAGGCATTAGCAAAGGACCAAATCAGTACCACGGGAATGCCCCACAGCGAAGGAAAATCGGAGGGAATCACTTCTTTTGTGAGCCCGAGCTGCAGGGCTCCAAAATAGAAGGCCAAGCCAGGAACTCCGATGATGGCTGCGAGAGCCATGCCGTGCCAGATATCGGGGCGTCGAAAAGCGGGCAGCTTAATGCCATCACCCGCGAGCAAATAGAGAGCGAGCAAACCCCAGCTGATCAGCGCAGTGGCAGAGCACAACTGCAGGCCATAATCCAGCCAGAGTGAGGCAGACTGCGGGGAATAGAGAGTGACTTGTTGCTCGTTGAGGGCCTCGGGCTTGAGGAGGGCATCAATGAGCCGCAGGATCGACTTCATCCCGCTCAAGCCAAAGGTAACGGTCAGTACGATGCCGATTTCCCATTTCAGACGCTTAAGATCCATGGAGCTCCGTAGCAATTCCTAGTAACTCTGGCACGCTGGCGCGGATAGCGCCGAGGTGGATCGAACGGCCACCGAAAGGAATCGAAATGCCCGCCCAGCCCGTGATGTTAAACAGGGTGCACCACGGTGTCCAGCGGGTTTGCTCCTCAAAGTCTTCTTCCGGTGGGAGCGATGAGAAATGCCCGATGATGGGCGGATCGAAGGCCAGGGTGGGGGTGAGCAACACATCGAACGGCCAAGCAGCACGCACAACTGCGGGCAGGGAAGTACATGCGGCAGTAGCGGAGGCACGCTCCGCGTCGCTCAGCGATTGGCCGAAGTCGCGGAGGAAAGAAACGATCGGGCTGGCCTCGCCTTCGATAGTGCGGCACATTCCCGCTAGCTGATGCTTGAAAGCCTGAAAGAAGGAAGCGTCGTAGGCTGGGGCAACCTCAGTCACACGGTGGCCGGCATCGCTCAGCGCCACAGCTGCAGTGAGCGCCGCTGAACGCCATGCAGGCGAAACCGTACCCGAACCATGCAAGGGCTTTAGCAAGACACCGATGCGCAGTGGCCGGGAAACCCGCTCCACTTCGTGCATAAACGCCTGGTCAGTAACAGTGCGTGTGATGAAACCTTGGGCGGTGAGTTTGCCGCCTGTGGCATCGTGAGGCGGCTTGAAGCCGACCACCCCGCACGCGGCGGCAGGCACACGAATAGAACCGCCCCCGTCGGAGGCGTGCGCAACCTGCACCAAGCCGCGCGCCACGGTTGCGGCCGCGCCACCAGAAGAGCCCCCCGGTGTGTGGCCAGGCAGCAGCGGGTTGTCTACTGCAGGCATCCCCACTGGCTCGGTATACGCTGTCATGCCGAGTTCACTGGACTGCGTTTTGCCAGGGATGATGACGCCCTGGCGTAGCAGTGACGCTGCGAAAGGATCCGAGGCTTCGAAAACCCGCCGGTGAACTGAGCCATAAGCAGTGGGTAAGCCAGCGACGGGCATGAGATCCTTGATCGGAAGTAGCAGTCCGGCAAGACGTCCTGACAGGGAGCCCTGAGCTGTACCTACGTGTGCGAATCCGGATTCGGCGGCGTTAACCTGGCCCACCTCATACTCGAAGCGCGCCAACTCATCGCGCGGATCCAATCGGCCAGCACGGAGCTCCGCAACATAGGACTCAAGAGACATATGTCCAGACTAGGGTAGTAAGGCATGAGCACTGTCGTTGCCTACCTCGGACCACAAGGCACCTTTACGGAAGCCGCCCTCCTCGCTTTCCAACGCCAGGGTTGCTTCTCTGGTGACGTCGATGCGCTGCCGGTCAGCAGTCCTGCGGAGGCAATCAGCGCCTTGAGCGGCGCGGCCGATTTTGCGGTGGTTGCCATCGAGAATTCGGTAGACGGGCCAGTGACTCCAACCTTCGATGCCCTCGCCTCGGACGCCAATACGCAGATTTATCGGGAGACCGATCTGGAGGTTGCGTTCTCCATCATGCGTCGCAGCGATTCGGGTGCCGTGACTCTGGCAACCCACCCGGTGGCATGGCAGCAGGTTAAGGGTTGGGTGGCGGAGCACCTGCCGGGGGTGCGGTTCGTCCCGGCGTCGTCAAACGCCGATGCTGCGCGGATGGTGTCCGAAGGACAAGCCGATTATGCCGCTGCCCCCGCCCGCGCTGCCGAACTCTATGGACTCGAGGAGGTTGCCACCGGCGTGGCCGATATGAAGGGGGCACGCACTCGATTTGTGCTCGTCGGGAAGCGTGGCCTGCCCACGAAACGTACCGGCAATGACCGCACCTCGGTAGCTTTTACCCTGCCGAACGTGCCAGGCTCGTTGGTGCGTGCACTCAACGAATTTGCTGTTCGGGGGGTGGATCTTTCGCGAATCGAATCGCGCCCCACCCGCACCGACTTCGGCACTTACCGCTTCTACGCTGACCTCGCTGGGCATATCGACGACATCCCCGTCGGCGAAGCCCTGCGTGCACTCTATCTCGGCGTCGAAGACATTCATTACCTTGGCTCATGGCCTGCGTGCACAGAAAAACCGGGCAATACTGGGAGCGACGACATGCTCGCCCGCATCCACGCCGCCGACATCTTCATCCAACAACTGCGAACAGGAGAACACTAAATGGGACGCTTGATCCTGCTGCGCCACGGGCAGACCTTCTCAAATCTGAACCGCATCCTTGACACGCGCCCACCGGGAGCCGAACTCACCGAGCTCGGCAAAGAACAGGCCAGCACCGTTGGTCTCGAACTCGCAGAATACTGCGGCGTGGGGCGCGGAAACTTCGGTCGCATCACCACGGTTGCGTCCTCCATCGCGATCCGCGCGCAGCAAACTGCGGTGCGTGTTGCTGCCTCCCTCGAGAAGACGGCAGGTGTCGCGCCGGGCACCCTGCCTATCGACGTCCGCATGGGCATCCACGAGATCTCTGCGGGCAGCTGCCAAGGAGCCCAAGGTGAAGAGGCCGCCGCAATCTACACCGATGCTTTCCGCGGCTGGCTCGAGGGAGATAACGATGCCTGCCTCCCGGAAGGTGAAACGTATCGCGACGTGCTGAATCGCTACCAGCCCGTGCTGGAGTCCTTTGCGGAAGCGCTCGGAGAGGACGAGGATGTCATCATCGTCTCTCACGGGGCCGCTATCCGTGTGGTATCCACTCACGCCTGTGGTGTTGATGCTGACTTCGCATTCGGTGCCTACCTACCCAACTGTCGCTTCGTTGTTCTCGAGCCACAAGGCAAGCCGTTCGGGCAATGGCGAGTAGAGCGCTGGGCGGATGCTGCGGTGCAGCTTTAGTCGCTCTAGCCCCAACCGAGTCGGTGCAACTCTTCGTCGTCAAGCCCGAAGTAGTGCCCGATCTCATGGATGACGGTGGTTTTCACCTGTTCGACGAGTTCTTCCTCGGTGCGGCAGTAGTCCTGGAGGGCCTGCCGATAGATCGTGATCGCGTCGGGGAGGAACCCGGAATACTCTGCAGTGCGCTCGGGCAGGGCAACACCTTCGTAGAGGCCAAGAATGTGTGGCCCCTCGGGGTGGTAGTCCTCGATCAAGATGACGGCATTTTCCAGGCGATTGAGGTGCTCGTGGGGGACTAGCTCGAGCCCCATGTCCACGAGCTCCTCAAAGCGTTCCTGGCTGACCGAAATCACGGTGCTGGAGCTGGCGTGCGCAGCGGGTTGCGCGTCGGCTGTGGTGGCGGTGCGGCGCCGTCGATGGTGAATTGCCCCTTGGCGCTACCTGCAAGCGCGGAGAAAGTCTTTTCCTGGTTGGGCTTGAAGAGGGCACAGTTCACAGTGTGGGAACCGCCGATCCAAGAGTTGGTGTTGATGGTGGTCCAGAATGGCTGCAGGGTCGAGTTGTACAGGGCGTCGTCGCCGCCGAGGTAGTCTTGCGCCGCGGTGACGCAGCGTTTGGCTAGGTACTTGTCTTGTTCCTCAGTGCTTGGCGTCTTGTCTGGGAAAGTGTCTTTCAGATTGACTTCAGCGGTGACTTCGAAGGAGTGCTCCTGACCGCAATCGACGGTGCGGGTAGAGCCAGCTTCGTCTACTGCTACACAGGCGCCAGTTTCGTTGACTCGTGCCTGGTCTTGTTCGGTCGCGCGACCGGTGGTTTTCTTGGGCACTCCGTTTTCTCCAGCAACCTGGACGCCACACAGCATCGTCCGGTCTCCCGCATCCCAGGCATCAGCCGGGGGGAGAATCGGGGCGATGGAATAGCGGCCGAGCGCATCGAATTGCCCGCTGAGGTATTCGATGGTGGGCCCCTTACAGAGCTCTTCGCGCAATTGTGCCTGGCGAGTCAGATCCGGGGCTGGGGCCTTGGGGCCAAACTCGGAGGCTGGGTAAGCGGCGAGGTTTTCGCGGGAGGCCACCTCGTAGCGGTGCTCACCAGCACAATCAGTCTGTCCAAAGTTTATGAAGCTTCCGTCAGGACCGACATCCCAGGTTAGGCAGCTTCCGGTATCTGCAGTGGTGAAAGGAGCTGCGGTTGCGCCAGACTTGGGCTGGTTTGCTTCGCTTGTCGACGCCCCAGAGTTTCCTCCAGCGGCCTGCTGGGCCACCTGGTAGTCGTAGCCAGCAATGCCAGTGGCAGCAACCAGGGCCGACACCAGTGCGATGCGCACGGCGGCGGTACTGCGCCAGGATGGTTTCTTAGTCATTGGGTTCAATTCTGCCTAAGAAAGCTCACAAAATCACAATTTACGCCCGCGTAACGTGAGTTTTCAGAGTGTAGCGGTCAGTTCGGTAGAGCGAGCTGCACCATTCTACGGGAAGGCCATTGGACTGTGACTGTCGCACAATCTTCAGCAGTGCTGCACCCGGTTCGACGTCGAGAAGCTCCGCCTGCTCTGCGGTGGCGTTGACGGCGGTGGCGGTCTGAATGGCATCGGTAATAGGGACGTTGTATTCGGTGCCGAGGATGGCGTAGACGGAGTTGTATACGTCGTTTTCGAGCAAATCTGGGACGTAGGCCGAGTTGTACCAGGCATCGTCGATTGCATAGGGCACTCCGTTGCCTAGGCGGAGACGACAAAGATGAGTCTGTGCAGTGGTGGTTGTGGCTCCGAAAAACTCGGCGATCTCACTCGGGGCCGCCGCGCGGGCGGATAAGAGAATCTTGCTGGAGGAGCGCAACTGCTGGGCTTCCATCTCTTGGGAAAAGGATGCGAGATGCAGTCGGGAGACCAGCGGGCTGGGTGCCACGAAGGTGCCTTTTCCACGGGCGCGCTTGAGAACTCCGGAAGCAACGAGGTCTCCGATCGCACGTCGCACCGTGATTCTGGACACGCTATAAGTATCCTCGAGCACCCGCTCGCCCGGTAGCATGTCCCCGGGGGCGAGCCTGGTGGTACATAGTTCTTCGAGTAGCTCTCGAAGCTGGGCATGCTTGGGCTTCGAGGGGTCATTGAGTGCCTTGACAGGGAGTTCAATCGCGCCGGGTGAGCCAGTCATACTTCTCACCTTACGCGTTACTGGTTATTACCAGATTCTAAAGTGGAGAGTTGCTGGTCACATTCGAGGAAGTTTCGGCAGGCATCGACACGCTTCAGGTGCTGTGCAAGAGTGTCTCATGGCCGGCTACGGGCGCGCGGGAGTGGCGTGGGATGCGCTAGGGTTGACTTTGTGATTGATCTCAAACTTCTTCGTGAAAATCCTGATGTTGTGCGCGCTTCTCAGATCACCCGTGGGGAGGATCCGGAGCTCGTCGATAAGCTCATTGCGGCTGACGAGCGGCGCCGGCAGGCCATCCTCGCGGCCGATCAGCTGCGCGCCGAGCAGAAAGCGTTTGGCAAGCAAATCGGCCAAGCAAGCCCTGAGGAACGCCCAGCGCTGCTCGAGGGCTCCGAGCACCTCAAGGCGAAGGTCAAGGACGCCGAAGCGGAACAATCGGCTGCGGAAGCCGCAGTTAACGAGCTGCAGATGCAGCTATCGAATGTTGTCGTTGGCGCCCCTCCGGGAGGCGAAGATGATTTCATCGTGCTCGAGCATGTTGGCGAACCAACCACCTTTGACTTTGAGCCCAAAGACCATCTGGAGCTCGGCGAATCCCTCGGCCTGATCGACATGGAACGTGGCGCAAAGATTTCGGGCGCGCGTTTCTACTTCCTCACCGGTTTTGGTGCCATGCTGCAGCTGGGAATGCTGAACCTGGCAGCGCAGAAGGCCATGGCCAACGGCTTCCAGCTCATGATCCCACCAGTGCTGGTGCGACCTGAGGTTATGCAGGGCACCGGCTTCCTCGGCCAGCATTCGGACGAGGTCTATTACTTGGAGAAGGACGAGATGTACCTCGTCGGTACCTCCGAGGTAGCGTTGGCTGGCTACCACCAGGGCGAGATCCTCGATCTATCCCAGGGGCCTAAGCGCTATGCCGGTTGGTCCAGCTGCTTCCGCCGTGAAGCCGGATCGCATGGCAAGGACACCCGTGGCATCCTGCGCGTACACCAGTTTGACAAGCTTGAGATGTTCTCTTACTGCAAGCCGGAAGAAGCCGAAGCTGAGCACCAAAAGCTGCTGAATATGGAGCGAGAGATGCTCGCTGCTGTTGAGGTTCCTTACCGCATCATCGATGTTGCCGGCGGAGACCTAGGTTCTTCTGCTGCCCGCAAGTTTGACACGGAGGCGTGGGTGCCAACCCAGCACACGTTCCGTGAGCTTACTTCCACCTCCAACTGCACCACTTTCCAGGCTCGTCGCCTGCAGGTTCGCTACCGCGATGAGCAGGGTAAGTCGCAGATCGCCGCTACCTTGAATGGCACCCTGGCCACCACTCGCTGGCTGGTAGCCATCCTGGAAAACCACCAGCAGGCCGATGGATCTGTTGTGATCCCAGAGGCGCTGCGACCTTACGTTGGCAAGGATGTCCTCGAGCCAGTTAAATAGCATCTATGAATAGCACTGTCTTCCATCGTCGCGGATCAATCCACGTACCTAAGGGCTTTGGTCCTGCCGCTAAGAACGCAGAAGCTCGTGAGCCGTTTTATAGCAACATCATCAAGCTAGTCTTGGTGGCGTTAAGAGCCCAGGGCATCAACATTTACGTCGAAGGAGCAGAGAAGATTCCGGAGACGGGTGGTGCTCTGCTCACGGTCAATCACACTGGATACTACGACTTCATCCTTTCCGGAGCCGTCGCCCACGTCAACGGTGGGCGTTTGGTGCGTTTCATGACCAAGCGCGAGATCTTTGACAAGCCTGTCATCGGCTGGTTGATGCGCAAGATGCAGCATATTCGCGTGGATCGCTCTGCTGGCGCAGCCTCCATGACGGATGCAGTTCAGGCGCTTAAGGATGGCAAACTCGTGGGAATTTTCCCGGAGGGGACGATTTCTCGTAGCTTCGAGGTGCAGGCCTTGAAGACCGGTGCGGTGCGGATCGCTCAGGAAGCTGGGACACAGATCATTCCGGTTACTGTGTGGGGCTCGCAGCGGATCTGGACGAAAGATCTGCCAAAGAACCTGGGACGTTCTCACACTCCGGTTTGGGTTCGCGTTGGAGATCCGCTCAAGCTCGTTGGGGACGTAGAAGCGGATACGCAGCGACTGCACGACATTATGCAGGCGCAGGTATCGCAGCTGCAGCGGGACTACGACGAGAAATTCGGTCCCTTTCCTGCCGGTGAGCCATGGATGACTCATGAAATGGGTGGCGGAGCTCCGACCTTGGAACGCGCAGATCTCCTCGCTTTGGAGGAGAAGGAGCGTCGGCAAGCGGCACGCGAGCGCAAGCGGGCAAGCAAGCTGCGCCGACTTGATCTGCGCGCCGACCGGAAGGCTGCTGACGTTTTGGCCTCCCGGGGACTTCTCTCCCGCACCAAGGCCCGCATTGCTGGGGCTATCGAAGCACGCCGTGAGCGCTGAGCAACCGCTGCTCATCTGCAGCGACGTTGATGGCACGCTTATCGACGACCGTGAGCGCATCCCCATGGACGTTCGGCATGCCATCCGAAGCGCCGTGAGCGCGGGAACAGTTTTCGCGCTGGCAACGGGACGTCCGCCCCGATGGATCCACCCCGTTTTAAAGCAGCTGGAACTGGCTCCAGTGTGCGTGTGTGCGAACGGTGCGATCGTTTATGACGCCGCCAGTGACACCATGCTCGATGTGTGTAACCTCGACCCCGCAGCGCTGCGAGTCATCGCAGCCATTGCCAAGGATGTGTTGGCCCCCTTTGGCGGTGCCGGTTTCGCGGTGGAGCGTTCCGGTAGTTCAGCGTGGGCGCCAGAAAAGGAACTCTTCCTCGTATCACCCAACTATGTTCCGGCCTGGTTTTCCGAGGAAAATGGGATGGTTCCCGAGGCTGAACTCCTTGGGGAGCCTGCGATCAAGCTGCTCATCCGAAACGAACACCTCACCTCCGCGCGGATTTATGAACTGATCGCTCCACGCGTATCGCCGGACATCGCGCACCTGACCTTTTCTGTGCCTGACGGGCTGATTGAGGTAGCCGCCCCAGGCGTGACCAAGGCGCGCGGAACCAGTTATTTGGCTGCAGCGATCGGGGCGGAAGCCAAAGACGTAGTTGCCTTTGGAGACATGCCCAATGATATTGAGATGCTCCAATGGGCCGGGCTCGGAGTTGCGATGGGCAATGCCCGCCCCGAGGTAAAAGCTGTGGCGGACATAGTGACCGAATCAAATAATGAGGGCGGGATCGCCCGAGTATTGGGGCAGTGGTTTTAGGGGTGCGCTGCACAGGAAAGCACCCCCGGTCTGCGCTACAGGGTTAGCGCGTACCGAGGGTGCTTTTGTTAAGTGGCGTTAGTTCGTGTGAACCTGCGTCTGGTTCGTGGCCGGATCATAAGTGATGTAGCCGTGCTGGAAGTCCATCCGAGTCAGGGTGCCTTCCGTGTACTCGTCGCTCGTCGGCAGGCCGAGTGGGCCAGCGTCTAGGCCTTGCTGCGCCCAGGCGTCGCCAATTGCGCCCCACACGCCGTGCGTACCCGTGGCAGGGGACTTGAAGATGGCGCCCTTGTCATAAGCCTCAAAGGTCACTGGATTCTCAGCGTCCGCCGCGTACTGGACCGGCCCCTTGGACTCGCCCAACACAGCGCCGTAGTTTTCCTTGACCAGGGTGGCTACCTTGGAGATATCTGGATCGGAAGACAGCGTCTGTGCCTGCTCGATCTTGCCAGGCAGATCTGCGATGCTGATGCCACCGATCTTTGGCACGCCGCCGTCCATGCTGATGCCTTCCGGCATCTTGCCCTGAGATACCAGGTAGCTGATAACTAGCGGTGCGATAACGCCTGCGAGATTCAAGGCTGCGCCTTGATCGCCCTTGGAAGCAGAGCTCAACAGGCCGAGCAAGTCCTTGACCTTCGGGGTGCTGGCCGGGGCAGGCGCTGGTGCTGCCGGTGCTGTCGGATCCAAGGTGACAGGAGCAGGCTGGTTCCCAGTGGAGTCTGGCTTGGTCGTGTCCGGTTTGGTGGTGTCTGGCTTGGTGGTGCCGCCGGTGTTGGCGTACTTCTGTGCGGCAATATCCCGGATAGTGCCCATCTGTGCATAGCCTGCGTCACCTGGGCAAGTAGTGGTGCCCACATCGCGGTGCGCAAAAATGTTAGGCAAAGTTACCTCGGCGCCATAGGCGTACTTAGAGTATTCGGTGCCCTCCGAAATGTGGGTGTCAGAACCCTTAGGGTTGAAGCCTGCAACCTTCGCGCGCCATCCAGCGAGCTCACCGACGGACTGGATCTGGGCTGCGGAAGGCTGCTGGCTGGAGTAGTCGCCCATCATGGAAATTGCCCAGGTGTTTTCATTGAATCCACCGGCATGGGCGCCCATGACTGGCTTGTTGATGCCACCGAAGCGACCTTCAAAAATGTTGCCGTACTTGTCAACCAGGGACTGGTATCCGACGTCGCACCAGCCGAGGTTCACGCCGTGGTACTGGTAGATTCCGCGGACGATGCCTGCGGACTGTTCCTCGGTGTAATTGTTCGAACCGGCGGTGTGGTGGATGGTGATTGCGCTGACCTGATCGGAATAGTCCGGCGTCGGCTGGCAGCCCTGACGGATCGACTCGTCGGCTCCCCAACCGGAACGGGAAATGATCTTCGGCATGCCGTCGGAATCGGCGGCGAGATCGATGCCGGAGACTGGGGCACTGCTGCCGCCGTCGATGAACACGGCCTCTAGGCCAGCATCAGCAACATCGGCAACCGGTTTGATGTCTCCGTAGTTGGTAGGTAGCGGTGCGATGCCCTGTGCTGGACGTTCAGCAGGTTTTTCGACGGCTGCTGGTGCTTCTTCGGCAGGTGCCTCTGGTGCGACTGCCGGGGCAGCTTCTGCTGGCGGAGCTGCTACAGGGGCAGCAGCGGCAGGATCGACGTTTTCCCCAGTTGGGGCTGCGGCGGCTTCAGCTGGCGCAGCGCCCGCGTTCGCTGTCATGTCGGTGCCGACCATCGAAACCTGAACGCGGTTTGTTGGTTCGATGTAGATGAGCTCGGTGCCGTTCTTGCCACCGGTTTGTACTTCACTTGCCGGATCGGCTTGGAACCACTCGGTCCAGGTGCCGTCAGCGCGCTGACCGCGGAAGTGTGCTGCTACGTCTTGTTTGCCGTTCCAGGTGAGCGCGAACATTGAAAACTGGTTGTCGCGGGTGAATTCCTTGACGGCGCGAGGGCCTTCAGATTCGCCTTGGCCGGTGACGGCAGGGTCGTCTACGACGATGGTTGCTCCGTCGCCGAATGCCGCAGTTTCCATCGATGCGGAAACGGGATCGATGCCTGCGGCTTGGGTCTTTAGAATGTCATTTTGGATGCCGATTGCTGCCGAGGCAACAAGAGCCGTAGACAGCAAAATAGCCCACACGGGGCGTGAGGTTGAAGTGGCAAGTTTTCGTCTTTGCAGCACTATGTTCTCCCTGATTGTGCACACTGGTGCAGCTGTGACAGTAGTTATCAATTGAATATGTTAGTGCATAACTGGGGTCAATGATAGTTCTGTTAATAACAGTTTCCTGGGTGTCGCGATAGGGAGGTGTGACGCTTGGGGTTGTGGTGGTGTGTTTTTGGCTCGGTCAAGTCTTCAAAGTCGGATCATGGAAGTCGGATTTCGGGCGGGAATCGCGCTGGTAGCGGATGTGCGACAGGGTTCTATTCCGAAATCCGACTTCCATGATCCGACTATCGCGCAGCTTCCAAGCCGTTAACACCCGAGGCAAGCTGCAGCGGTTAACGGCTCCTGCAATTCAATTTCACGAAACACCGGCTACGACATCTGCGTTAGCAAGCGTTGACCGCTACGCTCTTTAGGCATGACTTATGATCTCATTGTTGTGGGCTCCGGCCTGTTTGGATTGACCGTCGCTGAGCGTGCCGCTAGTCAATTGGGTAAGAAGGTGCTGATCGTCGAGAAGCGCGCGCACCTGGGCGGTAATGCCTATTCCGAAGCTGAGCCCGAGACTGGGATTGAAATCCATAAGTATGGTGCGCACTTGTTCCACACGTCCAACAAGCGCGTGTGGGACTATGTCAATCAGTTCACCAGCTTCACGGACTACCAGCACCGTGTCTTCGCGATGCATAACGGCACCGCGTACCAGTTCCCAATGGGGCTGGGCCTGATCAATCAGTTCTTTGGCAAGTACTACTCGCCGGAGGAAGCGAAGGCTCTTATTAAGGAGCAGGCCGCCGAAATCAACTCCGAGGATGCCACGAACCTCGAGGAAAAAGCGATCTCCCTCATTGGTCGTCCGCTTTACGAGGCCTTCATCCGCGACTACACCGCTAAGCAGTGGCAGACGGATCCAAAGGAACTGCCCGCGGGCAACATCACCCGCCTTCCGGTGCGCTATACCTTTAATAACCGCTACTTCAATGACACCTACGAGGGTTTGCCTGTTGATGGGTACGCTGCATGGCTCGAGAAGATGGCGGCGCATGAGCTTATCGACGTCCAGCTGAACACCGACTGGTTTGAGGTGCGGGACGCGGTACGTGCGGAATCTCCGGCGGCTCCGGTGGTTTACACCGGCCCGCTCGATCGCTACTTTGATTACTCCGAAGGCAAGCTGGGCTGGCGCACGCTTGATTTCGAAACCTCGGTTGAGGCGGTTGGGGACTTCCAGGGCACTCCAGTGATGAACTACAACGATGCGGAGTACCCATTTACCCGCATTCACGAGTTCCGCCACTTCCATCCAGAGCGTGCGGACAAGTATCCGAGCGACAAGACGGTCATCATGAAGGAGTTCTCTCGCTTTGCGGATGAGAATGATGAACCGTACTACCCAATCAACACGCCTGATGATCGCGAGATGTTGCTTAAGTATCGCGAACGGGCCGAAGCGGAAACCGCGGATAACAAGGTCTACTTTGGCGGCCGGCTGGGTACCTACCAGTACCTAGACATGCATATGGCCATTGCTTCTGCGCTGAACATGTTTGATAACAAGCTCACGGACGAGCTGAAGTAGTAGCCGAAGCGGGCTCTGGTGGTTGGTATCGCTTGTGGCTCGCTCCGTTTGATTGTGTAAACGGACACAACAGTTGGTTTTGACTCGACCGGCCCTTTTTTAAAGGGTAAAGTTAACTTCAGGTTAACAATAAGGTGTCTTTGAGTTAATTGTGTGGACACCTTCCGGAGAGGAAAATATGTCCAATCGCGATTTTGAAATCGTTCGCGAAGATCTGCACCGGCGCTATGACCACCTCGTCGCCGCTGAGCGCATTGATGAAGTAGTCAATGAGACCATCGTTGAGCAGAACGCGACCGCTAAGCTGACAGCATTTCTGCCAATTTTCGTCGAGCGCTCCGCTGCTGAAAAGCTGGAAATGCTTGCGGAAGGGCAAGAATTTTCCCCGCGTAAAGAAATCCTTTTTGCGTGTGAGCGCAACGCGGGCCGTTCGCAGCTGGCATCAGCTATCACTCGTCATCTTGTAGGGGACGCGGTGTTCGTCCGGTCGGTCGGCCTGAACTCTCGGGGCGGGATCAATCCGACAGTGCTGAAGGTGCTCGAGGAGCGGGGAATCAAGACCAACGACCTCTATCAGAAGGAAATCACGCCGCGAGTGGCGCATCGTGCAGATGTTGTCGTGCTGTTGGGAATCGACGAGATCCCCGGCGTTCCGGGTGATCGCTACATCCGCTGGGATATTTCAGATCCAGAGGGTGCAAGCATTGAGGACGTGCGCATCATTGCAGATCAGATTGAGGATCGAATCCGGGCTTTGCTGCCAAAGCTGGCCGTCGCGGTGCCTGCATAAATTAAAGCGCCGGGAGTAATGAACTTCTGCCACCAACCCTAGCTTCGTGAGAACAGCCAGGGGAGGGCACCGCTGAACCTCGCGCCACCATCGCTCTCGTTGGCCCGTCAGAGCAGCCGGCGGACTTTGAGCCCAAATGCGCCGGGCTTGCCGACGGCGGCAGCATCACCACCCCATAGACGGCCGGTTAACCGACAAACTTGACGTCACCTGGCATTTCAATATCGGATAACCTCCCATGCTTCGGCTGCGGCCTTGCATGGGCGTCTTTCCCTGCAATCGGCCGGGCGTGGAAATACCTGCGTTCGCTAGCCAACCAACTACGCTGGGAAACATCCGAAACTAAGAAAGGCTGGAGATGAGCGAGAGCAAAGCAGTGGAGCAGTTGCAGCGGGTATTGATGCCCAAGCGCGGCGAACCACACGATGTGCGCACCCTTTACCTGCTGGAAGCCGAGCAGAACAAGGAGCGTGCCACCTGGTCAGACCGGTTCTCACTGAACATTCCGGCTGGTGCTGAAATCTCCTTCCAAACCTATTTCAATGCCTTTGCCGCCAGCTACTGGCGCCGCTGGTCGCAGCTCGACTCCGTGGTGCTGCGAGTGGAGCTCGAAGGCGAGGCACGGGTTGATATCTATCGTTCCAAGATCGATGGCTCCCGCATTGCGGTCGAGGGAGACCTAGTTAGTGGCGTCGGCGAGTTCGAAGTTTCCTTGGCACCGTTTGAAGATGGTGGCTGGATCTGGTTTGATATCACCGCCGAAACTGACACGAAGATCAAACAGGCAGGTTGGTGGGCTCCGGTTGCTCCCGGACCGCAGACGCTGCCGAACGGTGACCAGGTTGGTCCGTTTGAAAAGCGCGTCACCGTGGGAATCCCCACTTTCAATCGCCCAGCCGATGCCGTAGCGGCGCTCGAGGCGCTCGCTAGTGACCCAGCCGTTGACGCAGTCATCGATACGGTGATCATGCCTGACCAGGGCAACAAGCACCCAGCGGACGAGCCGGGCTACCAGGCCGTCACCGAGCACTTCGGCGAGCGCTTCTTCGAGTTCCGTCAGGGAAACCTGGGTGGCTCCGGCGGTTACTCCCGCATTATGTTTGAGGCACTTGGCGGCGTGGACGGCACCAAACCAGCCGGTGCAAAACAGTCTCCCTACATCCTGTACATGGACGATGACATCGCGATTGAGCCAGACTCGGTGCTTCGTGCCCTGCAGGTGGCTCGCTACTCAAAGTCGCCTATTCTCGTTGGCGGACAGATGCTGAACCTGCAGGAACGCAGCCACCTGCACTCCATGGGTGAAGTTGTCGGGCGTCACGACTTTATGTGGACTTCCGCGCCATATGTGCACTACGACCATGACTTCTCTAAGCACCCGCTCTCCGATCGCGGCCAATTCGGTGATAAGCCAGATGCCCCGAATTCTCGCGACCTGCACCGCCGCATTGATGTTGACTACAACGGTTGGTGGATGACGCTGATCCCACGCGTGGTAGCTGAGGAGATTGGTCAGCCACTGCCGCTCTTCATTAAGTGGGATGACGCCGAGTTTGGTTTGCGTGCCGGGGATCACGGATACCCTACGGCCACCTGGCCTGGCATTGCCATTTGGCATATGGCCTGGTCGGATAAGGATGATGCCATCGATTGGCAGGCGTACTTCCACCTGCGCAACCGTTTGATCGTCGCGGCCTTGCAGCACACCGGGCCTGTCGACGGCATCGTCAAGTCAATGCAGAAAGCCACCATCAAGCACCTGGTGTGCATGGAATACTCCACTGTCGCGATTCAAAACGAGGCGATGAAGGACTTCCTGGCGGGCCCAGAGCAGCTCTTTGACATCCTCGAAACCTCGCTTCCGCGCATCAATGCGATCCGTAAGACTTACCCAGATGCCGTTGTTCTGCCGACCGCGGCGGAACTCCCCAAGCCTTCTGGAGCTCCTGGAGTGCCGATCACGGACATCGGTGGCCGGCTGGCTCCAGTGAAGAAGTCGATCTGGGCGCTGAAGGGCCTGATGCACTCGCTGCAGAAAGAAGACCCGCAGCACCACGAGGTGCCACAGGCGAACCTCGCTCCGATCAATGCGCGCTGGTTCTCACTGTCCCGCCTAGACGGCGCGACCGTCACCACTGCAGATGGGCGCGGCGTGGTTTACCGTAAGCGCGATCGCGCAAAAGCAGAGGAACTGCTCAAGGAATCTCGTCGGCTGCAGCAGGAAGTAGCGGAGCGTTTCGAAGCGATGCAGGCCGAGTACCGTGCTGCGCACCAACGGTTGACTAGCCGCGAAGCTTGGGGAGAAATCTTTAATGACTAAAAAGGAATCGGACTTACTGGTTGCCATTCAGGAGTTCGCGTTGGCGCGACCCGGAGTGCTCCAGGTAGCCCGCGGCATGAGCTTGTTCGGAGAGCATGCCGCAGGTTGGCTGGCGTTGGGGACAGTTGGGATGGCCGTCGATAAGCAGCGGCGTCGCAAGTGGGCCGTGTTGACTGCTTCAGCGTTTACTAGCCATGCAGCTTCGGTGGTCATTAAGCGAATTGTGCGCCGGCCACGTCCGACAGATCCGCGCATTGAAATTGGCGTTGGCACGCCAAGCAAGCTCAGTTTTCCGTCTTCTCACGCCACGTCGACCACGGCGGCACTCACTTCCTTGGCATTGTTGACTCGGTCACCGTTGCCGCTTGTGGGTGTGCCAGCCATGATGGCATCGCGTATGGTTCTTGGGGTTCACTATCCCACTGATGTGGCCGCTGGAGCGCTGCTGGGCGCGACGACGGCACTGGCCACGGACGCAATTGAGAAGAGGAACGCATGAGCATAGAGCAGCGCTTCGGCGACTCGGAGCCGCATACCGAGGGCATCGATACGATGCGCAAGCGCCGGCCGCCGAAGAATCTCGCCGATGGCATGATCAAGGCGCTGCGCCCAAAACAATGGGTGAAGAACGTCCTCGTGTTGGCTGCCCCTGCTGCTGCCGGCACCGAAGCATTGTTGAACAAACAGACGCTTCTCGACGTCCTGTGTGCCTTCGTCGCATTCTGCATGGCGGCCTCCGCGATCTACCTCATCAACGACGCGCGAGACGTTGAAGCTGACCGCGCGCACCCCACCAAACGCTTCCGTCCCATCGCTGCCGGAGTGCTTCCAGTAGGTGTGGCATATGTCATGGCCGTTGTGCTCATGGCTGCCGCTATTGGGGTGTCTTTCCTGGCTACTGCAGGCCAGCCCCTCGCCATCGTTGTAGCTGTCTACCTGGTGCTTCAGCTCGGATACTGTTTCGGGTGGAAGCATCAGCCTGTGATTGATGTCGCATTGGTGTCTTCGGGATTCATGCTCCGTACCATGGCGGGTGGCGTGGCTGCAGGCATCGTCCTCTCACAGTGGTTCCTGCTGGTAGCGGCCTTTGGTTCGCTGTTCATGGCCTCTGGCAAGCGCTACGCGGAGATCTTGCTGGCGGAACGTACCGGCGCAAAGATTCGTAAGTCCCTGGAGGGTTATACCCCAACCTACCTGCGGTTTGTGTGGACTCTTTCCGCCACCGCAGTGGTCATGTCCTATGCGTTGTGGGGCTTTGACATGGGTACGCACGGGGATTCCGCAGCGGCAGTGTGGTACCAGATCTCGATGGTGCCTTTTACCATTGCTATCCTGCGTTTTGCTGCAGATGTAGACCGCGGCGACGGTGGAGCGCCAGATGAACTTGCGCTGTCGGACCGTACGCTACAAACCCTCGCTGTGCTGTGGATTCTCTGTATTGTAATGGCGGTCTATATTTCTCCGATGTATTAACTGCTTGCCTAGCGAAATATATCGTGTAGGTTAAGTAACGGTCACATTACGAACACCGAGGAGAAATATGTCTTTCGCAACGCGTCTGCGCAATGCAGGACGGAAAATAACGTCGGTTGCGCTTGCTGCCATTACCGCGACCGGCCTTGCCGTCGCAGGTTCTGGAGTAGCCCACGCTGATAACCGCGACTGGCTGCGCCCAGACGCCACTGGCACTTGCGATTGGGATCCGGCGATGTACTGGGTCCAGCGTTGCGATGTGTGGTCCCCAGCGATGGAGCGCACCATCCCAGTTCTCATCCAGGCTTCACAGCGCGGCGGCGATGCAGGTTTCTACCTTCTCGACGGCATGCGTGCAGACGACAACCAGACCGGTTGGACGATGTACGCAAACGCCCCACAGGCATATGAAAACTCCAACCTCACCCTAGTCATGCCAGTCGGCGGTGCAGGTTCTTTCTACTCGGACTGGGATAGCCCAGCCCTCGTCTCCTCCGGTTCCTCGGGCCAGGCAGTGACCTACAAGTGGGAGACCTTCCTCACCAGTGAACTGCCAGGCTACCTGCAGCAGAACTTCGGTGTGAACCCTGGCCACAACTCCATCGCCGGCCTGTCCATGGGTGGTACTGCCGCACTGAACCTGGCTGCACGCCACCCAGGCCAGTTCCAGCAGGCAATGTCCTGGTCCGGATACCTGTACACCACCGCACCAGGCATGCAGACCTTGCTCCGTATGGCTCTGATCGATACCGGCGGATTCAACCTCAACGCAATGTACGGTTCCACCCTGAGCCCACGCCGTTTCGAGAACGATCCGTTCTTGAACATGGAAGGCCTGCGCGGCAAGGATGTTTACATCTCTGCTTCCACCGGTAACTGGACCGAAGCTGATATGGCACTGCCATTGAACGACCGTGTCATGGGTTGGGGCTTGGAGCAGCTCTCCAGCGTTTCCACCCATGCCTGGGAGCGTAAGGCTCGCGGCATCGGCCTGAACGTCACCGCTGACTACATGCCAGCAGGCGTACACAACTGGGGTATCTGGAATGAGCAGATGTGGAAGACCCGTGACCGCGTTCTCGACGTAATGGGTGCTTGGTAAAAAGCAGTACTCTCGGTTAGCTTGATGGCCGTCGCCCTTCGGGGCGGCGGCTTTTGCTGTTGGCTGGGTGGTTGGGTGTTGGCTTTGGGGTGGCTGGGCGTTGGTGGGGCGTTGGCGGGGTTTCTCCTCGATCCGAATTCCGACTTTCGTGAAAATCGATAACCAGTGACCAGGGGTTTTGTCGGCAAGCCTAGGTGAGAGTCGGAACATGAAAGTCGGATTTCGGGCCACTCAAGACGCGAATCGGAGCGTCGTTGCCCACTAGCAGCTCACAAGAATGAAACAACAGTCACACCAACAACAAAACTTTCCAGCAATCCCTGGTGTGTCACTGGCTAGAAAGTCTAAAGTTGAACTTAAACTTGACTTCAACCTATCGGCTAGCCGCAGTCTGCACCCACATGCACCTGAGGTAAAGCCACAGGCGGCGAATATCTAGGCGTCACAACTTTCCGGAGGCGGGGAACCTTCGGATGGCCGTGGCCCGCAGGCTAACCGTGCCTTTCAACTGGCGCGGTATGTTCCAGCTGAAACTTAACTACACAAAGGACTTTTCATGCGCGAAACTCGCTCTGCTCGGCGACGTTCTTTCCGTGTTGCCCTTGCTGCAGTACCAGTAGCCCTGGCACTCGGCTCCGGCGTCATCGCATCCCCAGCACTGGCCCAGGTGGGCTCTTCCGGCTCTACCGGCGGAGGTGGTGGCGGCGTCTCCGGCTACCTCGACCCAGGTGAAGTGCCACAGCGCACCCCGATCCGCACGGACCATCCAAAGATTGAAGGCTTGCCACAAGGCGTGTCCATCGACCGTGTCGAATGGATCACTGACCGGCGGGTTGCCGTATTCATCAAGTCGGCAGCTATGCCGGAGCACCCAATTCAGGTGCAGATCCTGTTGGCTAGGGATTGGCATTCCAACCCGACCGCAAAGTTCCCTGAAGTATGGGCCTTGGACGGCCTGCGAGCCGTTGATACTGAAAACGGCTGGACCATCCACACCAATATTGAACAGTTCTACGCTGACAAGAACGTCAACGTGATTCTCCCGGTCGGTGGGGAGTCTTCTTTCTACACTGACTGGGAAGGTCCTGCGAAGGGCAAGAACTACAAGTGGGAGTCTTTCCTGCTTAATGAGCTTCCCGCAGTCCTGCAAAACGGTTATCGTTCCAATGGGCAGCGTGCCATCACCGGCCTGTCGATGGGTGGTACGGCTGCGATGAATCTGGCGCAGCACCGCCCAGACATGTTCAACTTCGTTGGTTCTTTCTCGGGATACCTGGACACCACCTCCGTGGGAATGCCAGAAATGCTCAAGGGCGCGCTCGTAGAGGGCGGTGGCTATGACATCAACAACATGTGGGGCCCTGCTTATAGTCAACGGTGGGTCGACAATGATCCGAAGCTCGGAATTGAAGCTCTCAAGGGCAAGACCGTCTATGTGTCCGCTGGTAGCGGACGCGACGATTTCGGCGAGCCAGGATCTGTTGCTACCGGACCATCGAATGAGGCCGGTAAGGGGCTCGAGGTAGTCTCGCGAATGACCACCCAGACCTTCGTAGAGCGTGCCAAGCAGGCTAACGTGCCCGTGGTTGCGCAGTTCCGACCATCCGGAATCCATAACTGGCCATACTGGCAGTTTGAAATGGCGCAATCCTGGCCATACATCGCTGACTCGCTGGGTATGAAGAAAGAAGACCGTGGCGCAGATTGCACCACCAGTGGTGCTATTGGCGATGCGACGGCCAATAATGCCTTCGGCCCATGCGTGAATAACGAATATGATGTCGAAGGTGGTCGCGCGCAGGACTTCCGTTCCGGCCGAGCTTATTGGACTAACGAGACCGGTGCGCATGTATTGGCCGGACGCATCGGTGCGCGTTACACCGAGATGGGTGCTACTACCTCATGGCTCGGATTCCCAATCACCGGTGAAACGGCAACTCCAGATGGTGTTGGTCGCTTTGTCCACTTCCAGCACGGCTCCATCTACTGGACCCCAACCACTGATGCAGTAGAAGTTCCGCGCGATATGGTCGATGCTTGGGGTACTGAAGGATATGAAGGCGGTCTACTGGGTTACCCAGTAGACGTGCCAAAGCAGGTGGACTCTGCACTGGTGCAGCAGTTCCAGGGTGGATACGTGGTCCGCAACAAGGATAAGCATAGCTTCCCAGTTCGCGGTGAAATCGCTAAGAAGTATGGCCAGCTAAAGACGGCGTCCTCTAAGCTGGGTGCTCCAACTTCGAATGAGTTCCAGATTCCAGGTGGCGCATTGCAGAACTTTGAAAATGGCACCATGTACTGGTCGCCAAGCACTGGCGCGAATTTCGTCCTTAACGGTGAGATTCGTGACGCATGGGGCAAGGCTGGTTTCGAGAACGGCCCATTCGGCTGGCCGGTAGCGGACCAGGAGTCGATCGCCGCAGGTGGCGAGCAGATGAAGTTCCAGCACGGCACTATCAAGCAAGTGAATGGTCGAATTGTGGAGGAGCGTCACTAAAATGCGAAAGACCGTATGCGTCATTGCGCTAGCAACCGTAGCGATTTCCTTGGGGGCCTGTGGCGGTGGCGCGACGGTGGACAACCAGAACGGGCCGCAGGAGACTGTGCCGCCGCTAGCTAAGTCCTCGAAGTCGGTAAGTGCGGAAGCCACACCGACGTCGACAAGCACTGGCACCCCGTCCCCAAAGGCTGGTGGTGGAGCAGCAGCACCAGCCCCTAAGGATGAGGCCGCCCAGGAAGTGTCGGCGGTGCCGACAGCGGCTCCACGTCCGGATAATGAGAAGCGCTACCTGGAAGAGCTAGACAAACAGGGCGTGAAGGTAGCGGGTGTGGAGGACCAGATGGTGAGCATTGCCGACGGCATTTGCACCGGGAAGGGTGAAGAGCAATACACCCTTGGCGCAGTCTCCGGCCAGTTGGTTGAGCAGAAGCGCACTGAAAAGAAACCAGAGGAAGTTTCGCAACTCCTCGTGAAAACGGCAAAGGATGCGTACTGCTAAGCGATGCGTAAAATTCTCACAATCATTGCGACCCTAGTGGTGTTGGTCGTGATTGGTGCAGGTGTGGTCAATTGGATGAACGCCTCAAAGATTGAGACACCTACAATCCCGGGAATACACTCAAGCACCCCGGAGCAGCCAGACTGGTGTCCGAAGGTTGAAGTCTTGGCGGCCCCAGGAACCTGGGAGTCCTCGCCGACGGATGACCCGATCAACCCGACCGCAAACCCGTACTCCTTCATGTTGACCGTGACCAAGCCGCTCCAAGAGCGCTACAGTGCGGACGAGGTCAAGGTGTGGACGTTGCCGTACACTGCGCAGTTCAAGAACGTAAACGCGATGCATGAGATGAGCTACGACGAGTCTCGTAATGAGGGCACCTCTAAGCTCGAGGCGGAGATGCGCATGATGCATAAGGATTGTCCGGCTACGGATTACGTCCTAGTTGGCTTCTCTCAAGGTGCAGTGATCGTGGGAGACATTGCGAACCAGATCGGTGCTGGCCATGGCGTAGTCCCGGCTGAGCGTGTGCGTGGTGTGTCCGTCGTTGCCGATGGGCGCCGTGAGCCTGGCGTGGGACAGGCGCAAGGTAACCCAGTGGGAGGCGTAGGGGCAGAAGTTTCTCTCGAACTGCTCAATCCACTAACGCAGGCGATCATGCCGGGTGCCACGATGCGAGGGCCGCGCGCAGGCGGATACGGCAGCCTCAATGATCGAGTCATGGACATCTGTGCGCCGGACGATCATATCTGTGATGCCCCGCTAGGAGTAGGTAATGCTGTGCAACGTGCGCAGGCGCTCATCGCCGCGAACGCCGTGCACGCACAGTATGCGACGAACCCCAACGTTTTCCCCGGTTCGACGACCACACAGTGGCTCATCGATTGGGCAGTCGGGCTTATCGACGCCAAATAGTGATCCGGCCTATGCCTGATGTGAAACGCGACCCTGGACTTATCCGGGGTCGTTGTCATTTTTTGATGTAACACGCGCTCATTTGTTTTGTAGAACTAACTAATGCCGGTACAGTATTTACAACACTTGTTAGGCTGGTCCGGATAGCTGCCGCACAGCCTGAATCACGAAACGAAGGAATCAAATGGATCTCAATGCCGCAATGGGTCGGTTCTTCAATGACAAGGGCGACATCGTGCTGCCCAACGAGTTCACTCTCGCCGCAATGTGCGAACTGATGTACCAAGCCGACGCGGCTGCTGGCGGCGGTGACCGAGAGGTGATCCGCTTCTGGGACTACTCCGAGTCTCGCGAAGGAAAAGTAGTTCGCTTCACACGCTCCCAGGTAAACACCCGCATCAAGGCTGTTGCTGCTCGCTTGCAGCAGACTGGCCCCATGGGGTCTCGAGTTGCCATCCTTGCGGGCAACTCTGCTGAGTACATTTTCGCCTTCCTTGGCGCCCTGTATGCAGGCATGATCCCAGTTCCGCTCTACGATCCAAACGAGCCGGGCCACACCGACCACCTCACTGCGGTATTGGCCGACGCCAAGCCGAACTTCGCACTTACCAACTCTGTGAGTGCAGGTGCCGTCCGACGTCAGTTCGCCGCACTGCCTGCCGCGGAACGTCCACGCATCCTTTCCGTGGATTCCCTGCCGGATTCCCTGGCCGAGTCCTTTGTAAATCCGATGACGAACCCAGAGGTGCTGGCCAAGCTCAAGGAATCTAAGACTGCCCCGGCCGATTCCATCGCTTTCCTCCAGTACACCTCCGGATCCACCCGCACCCCAGCGGGCGTGGTGCTGAGTAACCGCAACATCATGGTCAACGTGTTGCAGATCTTCCGGGCGGCTCAGCTGAAGCACCCAATGCGGCTTTCCTTGTGGATTCCACTGCACCACGACATGGGCATGATCCTCGCAGCGTTTGTCACGATCCTCGGTGTGGAACTGGATCTCATGCGCCCCAAGGATTTCCTGCAGCAGCCAACCCGCTGGCTCGAGCAGCTGAATCGACGGGAAAACGATCACAACGTCTACACTGTGGTGCCTAACTTCGCCTTGGACCTGGCATGTCGCTATGGCAAGCCAGAGGGCGCCGCGCTGGATCTTAGCGCAGTAGACGGCATCATCAATGGCTCTGAGCCGGTAACCCAAAAGAGCGTGGAGGCCTTCTTCGCGGAATTTGGTCAGCATGGACTCAAGCGCGAGGCGATGCGCCCGACCTATGGCCTTGCTGAAGCAACCTTGCTGGTGTCTACCCCAAGCACTCCCAACCGCCCACTATTCAAGAGCTTTGATCGTGAGGAGTTGGCGCAGGGGCGCGTCACCGTGGTTGAAGATGGTAGCGAGAACGCCTCAGTGTTCGCCTCGGTCGGTGAACCAATTGCGCCAATGTGCATGGCCCTTGTTGATCCTGAAACCCGCGAGGAGCTGCCCGAAGGCCAGATTGGTGAATTCTGGGTATACGGCGAGAACAATGCAATCGGATACCTGGATCGCGATGAGGAGACCGTCGCTACCTTCCGCAACACGTTGGTAGGCCGACTCGCAGAAAACTCCCGTGCTGAAGGTGTGCCGGCGGATGCTTACTGGATGGCTACGGGCGACTTGGGCACGTTCATTGACGGCCAGATCTATCTGACCAGCCGTTTGAAAGACCTCATCGTTATCGCTGGTCGCAACCACTATCCACAGGATATTGAGCACACCGTCCAGGTGGCGAGCGATCACATTCGTCCCGGTGCGGTTGCCGCGTTCGCGATCGAAGGTGAAGACGTCGAGAAGCTCGTTATTATTGCCGAGCGTGACCTCAACGCTGAGGAATCCGGGGACGCTGCTGCTATCGCAGCCATCAAGAACGCGGTCACAGAGAACCACGGCATCAACCCGCACGACGTTCGCATCGTGGCACCCGAAGACATCAAGCGCTCTTCCAGCGGTAAGATTGCTCGCAGGGTAGTGCGCAAGTTTTACCTTGAAGGAAACTGATCTGAGTTATCAGATGTAACAATCAGGTACTATAACGCGAATGTCTCTAAGAGAGAGCCCTTCCTAGCCTGGCTAACCCCCGGCTAAAGTGGAGGGCTCAATCTGTTGTTGTCCGTAAACGAACCAAGAGGGTGAGAAACCGGCATGGATTCCAGCCAGGCGTGCACCGCGATGACCATTTCTGAGCTTAAGGAGTGGCTGCGAAACTGGGTTGCCAACGCAACCGGACTGCCTGCGGAAGAGATCTCGGACGATAAACCTCTCACCGCATTCGGACTGACCTCTCGAGACGTGGTGTTGCTGTCTGGCGAGCTGGAAAACAAGCTTGGACTGGAGCTCGACGCCACCATCGCGTATGAGTATCCCACCATCGGTGCGCTAGCAAAGCGCATTATCGACGGCCCTAGTGACGCCACCCTAAAATCGGCGCGCCGATCCTACGGCGATCAGACTTCTGGCTCCCACGACATCGCAGTAGTGGGCATGGCGGCGCGGTTCCCAGGGGCGGACAACCTCGAAGAAATGTGGGAGATGCTGGTCTCCGGCACGGATGCCACCTCAGAATTGCCGCTTGGACGTTGGTCCGAGTACTCCGCCGACGAGGTAATGACGGAGAAGATCGCAGAGAACAACGTGCGGGGCGGCTACATCAAGGACATCGCCAACTTCGACGCCGAGTTTTTCGGAATCTCGCCGGTTGAGGCCGCAAACATGGATCCGCAACAGCGATTTGCCCTGGAGCTGACCTGGGAGGCGTTGGAGAACGCACATATCCCAGCGAGCGCCCTGCGCGGTGAACCGGTAGGTGTCTTCATCGGATCTTCCAACGTGGACTACGGAATGATCATTACCGCTGACCCCGCTGAGGCGCATCCTTATGCGCTGACCGGCACGGCTAGCTCCATCATCCCGAATCGCGTCTCCTATGCCTTTGACTTCCGCGGGCCCTCCGTAAGCGTGGACACCGCCTGTTCTTCCTCACTGGTCGCCGTGCATGACGCGGTGCGCGCCCTGCGCGCCGGCGACGCGGACCTAGCAATTGCGGGTGGCGTCAATATTCTGGCGTCTCCGTTTGTATCCACTGCTTTTGGTGAACTTGGCGTTATCAGCCCGACGGGAAAGATTCACGCGTTTTCGGATGACGCGGATGGTTTCGTGCGCGCCGATGGCATCGGCTTGGTGGTGCTCAAACGAGTGGAAGAGGCGGTCGCCGACGGTGACAACATCATCGCCGTGATCAAGGGCTCGGCCGTAAATTCGGACGGGCACTCCAACGGCTTGACGGCGCCTAATCCCGAAGCTCAGGTGGATGTGCTGGAGCGCGCTTACTCTGACGCGGGAGTTTCGCCCAACAAGGTCGATTACGTGGAAGCACATGGCACCGGAACCATCCTCGGCGATCCGATCGAAGCAGCAGCCTTGGGCGCGGTGCTTGGAGCTGGCCGCGACTTTGCGGAACCTACCCTGTTGGGCTCGGCGAAGACGAACATTGGCCATTCGGAATCTGCGTCTGGTTCCGCAGGACTGATCAAGGTGCTGCTCGGTATGCAGCGCGGCGTAATCCCGCCGAGCATCAATTTTGCCGGCCCAAATCGCTATATCGACTTTGACGCCGAGCACCTCGAGATCGTCGAGGATCCCCGGGAATGGCCGGAGTACTCCGGTAAGAAGGTTGCCGGTGTTTCTGGGTTCGGCTTCGGCGGCACGAACGCACACGTCGTGGTGCAAGAGTTCGACCCGGCAGATTATGAGCCACGAGATAGTGCCCCAGCAGAACTCGACGGAGTGATTCTGCCGGTGAGCGGGTTGTTGCCTTCTCGACGTCGACAAGCGGCGGCGGATCTGGCTGATTTTCTCGAGGGGCGCAGCGACGAAGACCTCATTAAGGTCGGACGCTCCCTAGCACGCCGCAATCATGGCCGCTCCCGCGCGACGGTTGATGTCGCCACCGTGGAAGACGCAGTGAAACGACTGCGACAAGTCGCCGAGGGCAAGAAGAGCATTGGCATCAATGTCGCAGATGCGCCAGCAGCCAATGGTCCGGTGTTCGTATACTCGGGCTTCGGTTCCCAACATCGCAAGATGGCCAAGGACATGCTGGAGCTATCGCCATACTTTGCGCAGCGCTTGGCGGAACTCAATGAAATGATCGAGTTCGAGTCAGGATGGTCATTGCTGGAGATCATCGCTGATGACGAGCAAACCTACAACACAGAGACCGCCCAGGTTGCCATTACCGCAATCCAGATCGCACTCACCGATCTCTTGGCCACCTACGGGGCAAAGCCCGCCGCCGTCATGGGTATGTCCATGGGTGAAATCGCTGCGGCCTATGCCGCCGGCGGTCTGTGTGACAAGGACGCGATGCGCATCGCGTCTCACCGCTCCCGACTCATGGGCGAAGGCGAGCAGTCGCTACCGGAGGATCAACTCGGCGCCATGGCTTTGGTGGAGTTTTCTGCGGAGGACCTCGCAGCTTTCATCGCTGAGCACCCCGATTACGCTGGCATCGAGCCAGCCGTCTACGCGGGACCAGGCATGACTACAGTCGGTGGGCCTCGCGAGGCAGTGCTGAAGCTCGTGGAACGCCTCGAATCGGAGGGTAAGTTCGCGCGTGCACTCAACGTCAAGGGCGCAGGTCACACATCCGCGGTTGAACCACTGCTTGGTGAGCTGGCCGCCGAAACCGCCGACATTGTCGCCATGCCGACGAAACTCCCGCTGTTTAGCTCGGTGGATAAGGGCATGGTGTACCCGGCTGGATCTGTTATCCATGACTCCGACTACTGGATTCGCTGTACCCGCGGTTCTGTGTGGTTCCTCGAAGCTACCCAGCAAGCCTTGGCCGCTGGACACACCATGCTCATCGAGGTTTCGCCGAACCCAGTCGCGCTGATGGGCATGATGAACACCGCTTTCTCCGTCGGTGCCGGCGATACGCAGCTGCTGTACGTACTGAAGCGCAAGGTGGCGGCAGCCGACTCGATTCGAGATCTGTTGGCAAAGCTCTATGTTGCAGGCCAAGACATTGACTTTGGCGTGATGTACGGCGACGGTGAACGCATCGATGCGCCGTCTATCACCTGGAAACACCAGCGCTACTGGACCGCCGCCCGTCCGTCCTCCAGCGGTAATATCGGCATGCCTGGCCACAAGGTCAGCCTCCCGGATGGCACCGTTGCCTTCTCCTCCCTCGCGGAACTAGTCCCGAGTGCTGAAGCTCTCATGGATTCTGCAGTATCTGTGTTGGATTCTGGCGCCAGCTTGGTCATTAGCGAGGAACGTGCGCCGCTGCCGGCCACCGGTGAGGTCACCACGATCGCAACGCGGCATGTGGGAGGCCTCAACCTTGCGGTCTATCGCAAGCTTGGTGAGGAAATGAGCTTGGTCGCGGAAGGCTTCGCCACCTCCCAGGGATTCACGCCACCAACCCCAGCTGAGGAACCACGTCGCGTCGTCGCCCCACGCATTGCCGACGAAGTTGTCATTGAGTCCATGCACTGGGATCCCAACTCAGGCGAAACAGTGGAACAACGTATGCGCACCATCGTCTCCGAAGCCATGGGCTATGACGTAGAAGACTTGCCACGCGAACTTCCACTCATTGATTTAGGCCTGGATTCTTTGATGGGTATGCGCATCAAGAACCGAATCGAGCACGATTTCCAGATCCCAGAGCTGCAGGTGCAAGCGCTCCGCGATGCTTCCGTCGCGGACGTCGTCCGGCTCGTTGAGGAGATGGTCGGAAGCAAAACCGAGCATCCTGAAGCAAACGGGGCCGCAGTCGCTGAGGAGCTAGCTGCGGACGTCGACAAGCCTGCTAAGTCAGCGCACGGTGTTGGTGTAGCACCTCGTGATGCCTCCGAGCGACTCGTCTTTGCTACCTGGGCCACCATCACCGGCGCTGCTGCCGCTGGCGTGACCTCCGCATTGCCGCAGCTTAAGGAGACTCAGGCTGCTGATATTGCCGCGCGCTTGAGCGAACGCTCGGGAACCACAGTCACGGTGGATGATGTGCTCGCTGCCGAGACACTCGAGCCGCTGGCAAACATCGTGCGTGAGGGGCTCGAAACCGAGGTAGAAGGCAACATTCGCGTGCTACGCGCACGTCCAGAAGGGTCGGCCAAGCCCGCTGTATTCATGTTCCACCCGGCAGGCGGATCCTCCGTGGTGTACCAACCGTTGATGCGTCGCCTGCCAGATGACGTGCCCGTGTATGGCGTTGAACGCCGCGAGGGGCCACTCGCGGAACGCGCAGCTGCCTACCTCGATGAGATCAAGCAATACTCCGACGGCCTCCCCGTTGTCTTGGGCGGATGGAGCTTTGGTGGCGCCCTGGCATATGAGGTGGCCTACCAGCTGCGCGATACCGAGGTAGAAGTGGCTACGGTCGCGTTGCTGGATACCGTCCAACCTGCAGAGACGGTTCCAGATAGCATCGAAGAAACGAAGGCTCGCTGGCAGCGTTATTCTTCCTTCGCCAAGAAGACCTACGGCCTCGACTTCCCGGTTCCTTTTGAGCTTTTGGAGACCGCAGGCGAGGACGCGCTGCTCGCCATGATGGCGGAGTTCCTTTCCACCACTGATGCGTCTGAACATGGCTTGTCCGCCGGAGTCCTCGAGCACCAGCGAGCATCCTTCGTGGATAATCGCATCCTGGATAAAATCAATTTCCAGGACTGGGCGGATGTCCAGGTTCCGGTGGTGCTGTTCCGCGCAGAGCGCATGCACGATGGTGCAATTGAATTAGAGCCACGCTATGCCACGATTAAGGAAGACGGTGGTTGGTCGGCTATCGTGGAAGATCTAGAGATTGTACATTTGCATGGCGACCACCTCGCGGTGGTGGATGAGCCCGAGATTGCGACCGTTGGGGCACACCTGACGCGCAGGATTGCAGAGCTCAGCCAGCAGTAGACTAAAGACGGAAACGAGTAGCAGGGTAGTGACTGGACTTACGACGGCAGACAAACTCGCCGATCTTCGTGCACGCCTGGAAAAAGCGAAAGACCCAGGCAGTGAACGTGCTCGCGCAAAGCGCGATGAGGCTGGGCTGACCACGCCTCGTCAGCGCATTGATCGACTGCTAGACGCCGGCTCCTTTGTGGAGGTCGGCGCCTTGGGCCGCACACCTGATGACCCCGAGGCCCCATACTCCGACGGCGTAGTCACCGGCTATGGACGCATTGAAGGTCGGCCCGTAGCTATCTATGCCCACGATAAGACCGTGTATGGCGGGTCGGTAGGCGAAACTTTCGGCCGGAAGGTTTGCGAGGTCATGGATATGGCCATCCGCATCGGCTGTCCGGTGATCGGTATTCAAGATTCCGGTGGTGCTCGAATCCAAGATGCCGTCACCTCGCTCGCAATGTACTCCGAGATTGCGCGCCGTCAGTTGCCGCTTTCTGGGCGTAGCCCGCAGATCTCCATCATGATGGGTAAGTCCGCCGGCGGCGCCGTGTATGCGCCAGTGACCACTGACTTTGTTATCGCCGTCGATGAGCGTGCAGAAATGTACGTCACTGGCCCAGCCGTGATCAAGGAAGTCACCGGCGAGTCCATTACTTCCGCAGAGCTTGGCGGTGCCCGCCAGCAGGAACTCAACGGCAATGTTTCTTATGTTGCTTCGGACGAAGCTGATGCTTTCAACTACGTCAAGGACCTGCTCGATCATTTGCCGTTGACCTGTTCAGAACCCGGTCCGGAGTTCTGGGCACCATCCGATGAGGCTGTCGCAGGGGCTGGCGAGCTGGATACGTTCATGCCGAACGATACAAATGCCGGCTATGACATGCACGACTTGCTCAAGCACCTGTTCGATTCCGACGACCTGTTGGAGATCCAGCCGAGCTTTGCCCCTAACCTCATCACCGCATTCGCGCGTGTCGACGGCAAGTCGGTCGGAGTCGTAGCCAACCAGCCACTTGAATTCGCTGGCTGTATCGACGCCGATGCCGCAGACAAGGGTGCTCGTTTTATTCGCATCTGCGATGCCTACAACATCCCTCTGATCTATATTGTGGATACGCCGGGCTACCTGCCGGGTGTAGCACAGGAGAAGGCCGGGCTGATTCACCGCGGTGCAAAGTTTGCCTTCGCACTGGTAGAAGCCACGGTCCCGAAGATCTCCCTGATCGTCCGCAAGGCTTATGGCGGCGCGTACGCAGTGATGGGCTCCAAGAATCTCTCCGGTGACATCAACTTGGCGTGGCCGACCGCTCAAATCGCGGTGATGGGCTCTGCAGCAGCTGTCGTGATGATCCAAGGCAAGCAGCTGGCCAAGATTGAGGATGAGAATCAGCGGGCGTACATGAAGAAGGTCTTCATGGACTTTTATGACGAGAACATGACCTCGCCTTATGTTGCTGCCGAGCGCGGCTACATCGACGCCATGATTGAGCCGAATCAGACTCGCCTCGCGTTGCGGCAAGCGCTCCGTCAGTTGGAAACCAAGACTGCTTCTGACCTGCCTAAAAAGCACACGATCATGCCCATGTAACGCTCTCGTTATAATTCACGACATGTGAATTAGAGTTTTGAACCACCAATTGAAAGGGCATTACCAACATGCTGAGCACCGTAGTAGACCTTGCCGGAGATGTGGTCGGCCTCCTCTTCATGGCATTTGATCAGATCCAGCGTTTCTTCGCTGGTGCCACCGGACGCTAATTAGCGCTTCGCTGGATAAAAAAGCTCCCTTTTCACTCGGCCGGTAGGCAGGGTGAAAAGGGAGCTTTTTGTTTCTTGTTGGTTAGCGGCGGATCCGCCCGGCGAGAAGGCGCCAGCCCAACAGCAGCAGTCCCGACATGACCGTCGCAACGATGATGAATGAGATGTGCGGTACATGGCCATTACGAATGCCCCAGATGGACAACCCGCCTACAGCCGATAAAACCCACACGAAACTGCCGGCCAGCAGTGACGTGGCACGAAGTTTGAGAGCTGCAATAATCGCCCATGCGAGCGCGACTCCCACCAAGAACGGCCACCAGGTGTCCAGGATATTGGCCACGGTGAACGGCTCGGACTTGTGCGCCAATCGGGCGAAGATCGCAAACGCCAGGATGGCAATGACATCGTAGAAAAAGTACTTCACGGTTTCTCCTTAAGTCCAACTAAATACACTACCCAGCCGATTGCCGTGGCGAGGATGAATGACACCATGCGGTAAACCAGCACCGCGGCCAGTGCGGTTGCCGCCTGCATCCCCACTGCGATGAGAGTAGCGGTCAGCGCTGCCTCTAGCGGGCCGAGTCCGCCCGGGGTCACCCCCGTGGCCCCAATGATCTTGGCAGTGAGGAACGCAAGCGTAATCCCGGCGATATTCGTTCCATTGGGCACTAAAGCCATTGCCGGGATAACGCCAGTGACTGCGACGACCGCAGCCCAGAGGGTGAGAAGATCAAAGACTCGGTTCAGCAGCGAGAGTAGGGTAACCGAAACTAGCTTGCTGAGGGGCAATGTGACTGACTGCAGCTGCCTGATCTGCGCCACCACACCTTCCATTCCTACCTCCGGCGCACGACGAAGCATCCGGTTCACCAGCGGCAGGGTAGCGGTGGCTACACGCTCCAGAAACCACGGGTTGTTTGCAACCCAATACACTCCAAAGGCGAGGGCCGTCATTCCGATTCCTACTGCCACTAGCGAGGCCACGGAAAAGGAAGCCCCGAAAAGGACTACGGCGCCTAACCCGAGAATGACTAACCACAGCGTGGAGAGCGCCCCTGAGAGCACGATGAACCAGCCGATGACCATGACACTGGCACCCCAGGCGCGCTGAACCTTGTATTGCAGCACAGTGGAAAGCGCTGGGCCGCCTGGCAGGCTGCTGGAAACAGCGTTGGCTGCCAACACCAACGCTAGGGCTTGTCCGCGCCCTACTTTGACGCCACCGGCCGCCATAAGGACGGCCATGACTTCGCCCATCGCTAGGAATGATAATGCGCATACCAGCACGGAAATCCCAACCCAGAGCGGCGAAGCGGTGCGTACCGCACCCACGCCTTGGGAAATGAATCCGAGCTGCTCGCGAAAGAAAAAGACCGCCCCGCCAAGTAGCGCTGCGGTCACTGCGACGCGGGCCCAGCGAGCGGAGGTCAGCTTGCTGAGCTCCGCCATTACTTCTTGTCCTGATTCAGACGCTTCATCAGTTCTGAGAATGGGACCAGATTGTCGTCGCTGGCTATGCTTCGGCCGCCGCGGATCGGCATATCGGTTGGGATCGCGTCCTGGATGGCGGTGTCCTCGTGATCAGATGCGGTCGGAATTGCATTCGCGGCAGGCTCGGGACGCCGTGGTCGATATGGTCGCAGCTCTGGTGTAGGTAGCGCCGAAGACTCGGCCGTAGCGCGGTGCCAATCGACGTCGTTAAGCGGTGCAGCAGCAGCCGGTGCGGGGGCAGGGGTGGCGGGAACCATCGAGCCATGGCCCATCCGCTCGGAGGCCTTCTTGATGAAGGCCGGAGCCCACCAGTTGTCCTCGCGCAGCAGGTGCATAACCGCGGGGACGAGCATCATACGGATGATCGTGGCATCCAAAATGAGAGCGGCGATCATGCCGAAAGCGATGTACTTCATCATCACGATTTCGGAGAAGCCAAAAGCGCCACACACTACGATCATGATGAGCGCGGCAGCAGTAATAATAAAGCCGGTGTGCGCGGTGCCGTACTTGATGGCTTGATCGGTGGACTCGCCGCGATTACGGGCCTCCACCATGCGTGAGACGAGGAATACCTCGTAGTCCGTCGATAGGCCGTAAACGATGGCGACGATCAGCACCAAGACCGGAGACATGAGGGGTCCGGCGGTGAAATCGAAGATGTTTGCGCCGATACCGTCGACGAACATCGCAGTCAGGACACCCAAGGTCGCGCCCAGGCCCAATACCGTCATGATGATGGCTTTGGCTGGCAAAATGAGCGAGCCGAAGACCAGCGCCATCAAGATGAAGGTGGCGATGACGATGTACGTTGCCATCCACGGCAGCTTCTCGAACAACGCCTCAATTGACTCGACCTCCAGGGCCGGAGTGCCACCGACGTGGAGTTCCACGCCTTCCGGAACTTCGATGGCGCGTAGCTGCTCGACGACGGCCTCGTTATTCTTGCGGTCAACGATGCCTGCGGCCAACACCGTAGTGCCGTCCTTTGTCGCGTGCGAAGGAGAGAACCGGCCAGTCAGCCCCTCGATCGCGTTCGCCTGCTGGTAGACCTCCACTAGCTGGGCGTTGTCCGCGCCAGTAACGACGAGCTTGATCGGCTCGGTGCGGAACTCAGGGAACTGCTCGTCGAACTTAGCTTGTGTGACGCGGGTTTCATTGGACGGTGGTAGGTAAGTTTCGTTGATGCCGCCGAATTTCACACCCACCAGTGGGAAAGTCATTGCTAACAGCAGTCCGACCAATCCGACGGTGACCAATTTCGCATGCTTCATTGACCAAGCCGGGATGCGAGCCCACAAGGTGGATTCCCATTTGGACTCGTCCCGCGTTGTCGAGCGGATGGCAAACTTATCGATGTTCTTGCCCAACATGCCAAACAAGGCTGGTAACACGGTGATGGACAAGAAGGCCGCTAGCCCGACGGCGGAGATCGCTCCATAAGCAATAGACTTCAGGAAAGCCTGTGGGAAGACGAACAACCCAGAAAGCGCCACCACCACCATGAGCGCGGAAAATACCACTGTCTGGCCGGCGGTAGCAGTAGTGTTGGCCACCGCAGTCTTGGTATCCCGGCCGAGGGCCATTTCCTCCCGGAAACGGGAGACCATGAACAAGCCATAGTCGATGGCCAATCCGAGGCCGAGCAGGGTGACTACTGACTGTGCAAAAACGTTCACCTGGGCTTGGGACGCCAGAATTGACAGCACTCCCAGCGAACCCGCGATGGAGAGTAACCCGACGATCAATGGCATCGACGCAGAGACTACGGAGCCGAAGACCAGGAGCAACAACAAAGCTACCAGCGGCAATGCGAAGATCTCTGCGCGCTTGATATCTCCAGCCATGCCGGAATCCAGGGCATCAGCCACTGCAGTGGCGCCAGCAACCTCGGTAGTAACCCCAGCCGGAAGCTGTTGCGGAGTGAGCTTATCTTCCACGGCTCGGAAAGACTTGAGCGTCTGTTCACCGTCTCCCTTGAGACCGATGGCGGCAAAGGCGGTGCGGTGATCAGCGGTAATCAGCTTTGCATTCTTCTTGTCGAAGTAGCTGGTCACATGCGCAACTTGATCTGGGTTTTGATCTTTAAGCTGCGTTAGATGCGTCTGGATGGCTTGAAAGGCAGCTGGATCGTCGAGAGTAGCGCCCTCGGGTGCTTCGAACATCAAGATGACGTCGCCGGAGTTGTCGCGACCAAAGGTCTCCAGCTCAATTTGTGCCGCTTGAGTGGAAGAGGAATGTGGATCATCCCAGCCCTCTTGGCTCATGCGGTCACCGAGTTGGGTTCCCTGAAAGAAGAACAGCCCAAGGATGGCAGCAATGATCAGTATCGGAACGGTGATGCGAAAGCGGTAGGCAATTTCGCCCCAACGATAGAACACGAATTGTTTCCCTTCGGTGTGAGCGGATTATCGGCTGGAAAGCAGCGCGGAAAGCGGGCGGAATGGCTGCAGCCAAGCACCCTCGGCAGGCAGAGCATCAAGACTAATACGCGGCAGCGGCTCACGGAATACGCCGGGGATTTCCTCTAGGTCCACAAAGTTGATCGTGTCGTGGCCTACCGCCCATGAGGCATGCTCATGGAAGCCAATGACGGTGGCGGGAATGCCTTGCTGAGCTAGTTTTTCAAGGAGCTCGCGGAAGTTCTGGCCGTCTGCCGAGGCGACAATCACACCCTTGAGCACGCCTTCGTTGAAGCGTCGCTTGATGTGATCCAGCATGTCCGGATCGACATCGGAGTCCTCACCGATCTTCGGCTTGGCAAAAACCGCGAAGCCGACATTGCGCAACGCTTCCACCCAAGGGCGCATGACATCTGCTCCGCCGCTTGGGATGTTGGTGAACACGGTGGCCTCTGGCTCAACATGCTCGCCAAGAGTTTCGCTTAGCTCCGAGCCCCGGTTAAGTAGCCAGCGGCCGATGGCGTCGAAACGCGGGCGGTAGGCAGCTGTAGGGCGGCTTCCCAAAATGGCGCCCAGCCCCATATCGATGTTGGGGGCATCCCAAACCAACAACAGGGACTGTGGGGGCTGAAAGTCCTGCGGGCGATCGGTGTAGTTATGCATGAATTCGTGCATGGACATTTATACGACCTCGCTCGGCTTATTGTTACGCTGCCACAGGAATTCTGTGATGATGTGATCTTTTTCTAGGCCCTTGCCCTCAAACTTGGTTATTACCTGGCGGTCGGTGAGCTGTGGGCATTCCGGCCATGGCCAGCTCTTGTAGTCCAGTAGTGGTTCGACATCCACGAGCTCCTTGATCCACTCCGCGTAGTCCGCGTGATCGGTAGCCACATGAAGTACGCCGCCGGGCTTCAGCCGAGTTGCAATGAGGTGCAGCACGCCGGATTGAATGATGCGTCGCTTGTGGTGCCGCGCTTTCGGCCACGGATCTGGGAAGAAGATGCGTACGCCGTCGAGTGAGGCAGGCTCAAACATCCGGTTGAGAACTTCCACACCGTCGCCGCGAATCATACGAATATTAGTGAGGCCCTCACGGACGGCAGCGCCCATGAGTTTGGCGAGACCCGGCTTGTAGATCTCGCAAGCAATAATGTTCGTGTCTGCTTCGAGGGGAGCCATTGCTGCGGTGGAAGTGCCGGTTCCGGAGCCGATCTCCAAGATGGTTTTTGCATCCGAGCGGCCGAACCACTCTGCTAAGTCAATGCGCTCATCAGAGAGAATCTTGCCTAGCCGCGGCCAATTCTCATTCCACATCTTGGTTTGATTTGCGGTGAGAGTGCCACGACGAAAGCTCATAGAACCAAGTCGCGGATAGTCGCGACCGTCGTCAAATTCGGATTGCGGCGGGCGCCCAAATGGGACGTTGCCGACGGAAGTATTGACCGAATCAGGATTATTGGGGGAATCAGTATTATGCATCCTATCCATTTTGCCTGTTGGCGTTCCCATACTCAACATGGCTCCCAAGTTGCGTGCGACTCGCCGATGGGGTGCAATTGGGGGAAGTGATCTAGATCAGTGGGGGCTGACGGATATGGGGAGCAATGATCTACAGGAGTTGCGCGACTTTTGCCGCCAATTTTCTGCTGATCCAGCAGTAGCTGCGTTGTTGGCGCGCAGTGAGGCGCTGCCGCGAGTCGGTGCCTGCACCCTCGAATATCCGGTGCGCATTAAGCTTCCCGACGCCCACAGCGTGCACCTCGCGTGGCCTGCGATTGGCGCGGATGTGGATGTTGTTTTCCTCGTGCACCCTGCTGCACTGCCAGCTCGTGTACGGGATCGAATCTCGGCTGGTCCTGCAGAGTTCGTGGTTGTTTCCGCTGCGACTGATATCCCGGCTGCGTGGTCGGAACTGGATCCTGCGCGGGTAGAAGCAGCCCGATTGCGGAGTTTGCATGCCGGACTCAGCTCCCTCGGATTGGAAGTGCCGGAGATTGCGAGTCCAGTGGAGGCCTCGGGGTCAGTGGTTGTTGGCGTGGTAGGGCCGGAAGAATCGGACCGGCAGCGGGTGCGCGAACAGGTGGCGGCCGCTGGGTTTGCGTTGGGGCAGGGGGTTCACGTGGATGTGGTTGTTGCGGTTGCTCCCGCCGGGGGTTGGCGGAAAGCCGATTACCCCAATTTGGATAAGGCGTTTGTTCAGGTGGGTCGCTTGATTATTACGGCACCGATTCCCAGCGGGGTGTGTCCAGAGGCGGTGCTGACCGCGGAGCAGGAAATTCCCCACGTAATAGACACTGTGGTGAAGAATCCTCCGTTGGCGCCACTGCCAGCTGTCAATCCACTGAGTTGGGAAAGGTCGGTGGCTCGGTTGGAACAGTTGCAGCGTGCGCAGCAGCTTCAGCGAGTGGAAAACGGTGGCCCAGATGATCTGTCCATTCCTTGGGGAGTGCTGGCCCTGGTTTTAGCTGACGCACTGGTTATAACGATACTGAGTTACGTGGGGCTATCTCGTGTAGTTGCGAGTGGATTTGCACTCGCAGTTGCGGTGTTGGTGGGGCTCGTGCGTGGCTGGGTGCAATTGCGGGATCGGCTGCAGGCATGGCGCCGAACTCGGGCGCGCCTGGTCAGCGCTACTGCGTCTGGGCCAGGCGCTTGGGTGCGTCGAAAATTGGCAACGCAGGTCTAGGGGGTACATGGTGGACATGAACTGGCTAAATGTTGTTGAACAGGTCCTATCGCAGTCTGGTATTTCCGAGGGTGTTCCCCTGCTGGCGGAAGCCGGGCAATCTCACGTTGAATATGACGATACGGGGCTGACGGTTTTTGCCGATGTGGATGGCGATGGAGTGATTGATCAGGTTTCTCGAATGGATTACTCGGGGGAGTATTGCACCCTGGTCGTTGGCGAAAACATGTCACTCGCTTCGGAGGCGAGCTGGGAGTTATGGGAGGAATCGACCCCCGAAAGTGGGCAACATGGCAATGCAGATTTCAAACAAGTTACTGGTTGGACATGCGCTGATTGGGGGTAGCTGACAGGTAATGACAAATTGTGGTGGTTGTCTCAAGCAACGGGCACAATTCGGCGCTCGTTGTGACTAGTCTTTAAAGGGAGAACGGAAAACGAGCCGGTTCGTCGGTCGCCCAGCTCAAAAGTTGGGGGCCGGTGACCGAAAAGTCAGGAGAAGCGATGACCGCTGCTGCAATTAAGGGCCTTGTGGGTAATGCCCCAACCAATAACGAAGAGCTACTGAGCTGGATTGCGGATGCGGTCGAGTTGTTCACCCCGGAGAAAGTCGTCTTTGCAGATGGCTCCGAAGAAGAGTGGGCTCGCCTCGGTCAGGAATTGGTAGATGCTGGCACCTTCATCAAGCTGAATGAAGAGAAGCGACCTAATTCTTTCCTTGCTCGCTCCAATCCATCCGATGTGGCGCGTGTAGAGTCCCGAACGTTCATCTGTACTGAAACTGAAGAAGGTGCTGGCCCGACTAATAACTGGGCCCCGCCGGCAGCTATGAAAGAAGAAATGCTGGCGCACTACAAGGGTGCGATGAAGGGGCGCACCATGTACGTGGTGCCATTCTGCATGGGTCCTATCAGCGACCCAGAACCGAAGCTTGGCGTGCAGCTCACCGACTCTGCTTACGTTGTTATGTCCATGCGCATCATGACCCGTATGGGAAAGGATGCCCTAGACAAGATCGGTGACAACGGCGATTTCGTGCGTGCTTTCCACTCCGTGGGTGCTCCGCTGGAGCCCGGCCAGGAAGATGTGGCTTGGCCATGCAACGACACTAAGTACATCACCCAGTTCCCGGAGACTCGCGAAATCTGGTCCTACGGCTCCGGCTACGGTGGAAACGCCATCCTGGCCAAGAAGTGCTACGCCTTGCGAATCGCTTCCGCAATGGCCCACGACGAAGGCTGGATGGCAGAGCACATGCTCATCCTGAAGCTGAACTCTCCTGAGGGCAAGAGCTACCACGTGGCAGCCGCTTTCCCGTCTGCTTGTGGCAAGACCAACCTGGCCATGCTGCAGCCAACCATCGAAGGCTGGACTGCTGAGGTTATTGGCGATGACATTGCGTGGATGCATATTCGCGAAGACGGTCGCCTGTACGCCGTGAACCCAGAGAATGGCTTCTTCGGCGTTGCTCCAGGCACCAACTACGGTTCCAACCCGAACGCAATGCGCACCATGGAGCCAGGCAACGCGATCTTCACCAACGTTGCACTGACCGACGATGGCGACGTCTGGTGGGAAGGCCTCGAGGGCGAGCCACAGCACCTCATTGACTGGAAGGGTAACGACTGGACCCCAGAGTCCAGTGAGCTCTCCTCCCACCCGAATTCGCGCTACTGTGTGCCAATCTCTCAGTGCCCAGTTGCAGCGCCAGAATACGACGATTGGAAGGGCGTTCCGCTCGACGCAATCCTCTTCGGCGGACGTCGTCCAGACACCGTGCCGCTGGTAACCCAGGCATTCGACTGGGAGCACGGCACCATGATCGGCGCCCTGCTGGCTTCTGGCCAGACCGCTGCTGCAGCTGAAGCCAAGGTTGGCTCGCTGCGCCACGACCCAATGGCGATGCTGCCATTCATTGGTTACAACGCTGGTGACTACTTGCAGCACTGGATCGACATGGGGCGTAAGGGCGGCGACAAGATGCCAGCTATCTTCCTCGTGAACTGGTTCCGTCGCGGCGAAGATGGCCGCTTCCTGTGGCCAGGATTCGGCGACAACTCCCGTGTCCTTAAGTGGATCGTGGATCGCGTCGAAGGCCGTGTCGAAGCTGACGCTACCGTTGCTGGCCTCACCGCACGCGTGGAAGATCTAGACCTGACCGGTCTGGATACCCCAATCGAAGATGTCAAGGAAGCGCTGACTGCTCCGGCAGAGCAGTGGGCAACTGACATGCCGGACAATGAAGAGTGGCTGACTTTCCTCGGTCCGAAGGTCCCTGCAGAGGTTCACTCGCAATTTGAGGCACTGAAGAAGCGCATCGCAGACGCTTCCTAAACCACAAGGATCCTCTCCGAATTGAGGCGTCCGCTCCAGCTCTTGGGGTGGGCGCCTCAGTTTTTGGTTTCCAGCAGTGGTGTGTCGCTTAGGGCAGTGCCTGTTCAGGATCAGTCTTGCGCAACACAATCACTAGGTTGCTGACCAAGAATTCTCGCAGCCCGGGGATGCGCACAAGCCACCATGCCCAGGCTGGGTGATAACGCGGGATAAGTGCCATCACCTCGGCATCCTTTAGGCTCTGCGCCCACCGAATCCCTTCGGCGCAGGAAAGATCGAACAGCGATTCCCCGAAGACGTTTTTCGGTGCGTGCCCATGCTTAAGGGCGTAGCGATCGCGCGCCCAAGCCCCGCCGATGTAGTGCTGCCATAATCCGGTCTCGTGTCCACCGAAGGGGCCGAGCCACACCGTGTAACTCAGCACCACCAGACCTCCGGGTTTAGCTACCCGCAGCATTTCTTCGCCCATCGTCCATGGCTGTGGCACATGCTCCGCGACGTTAGAAGAATAGACGAGGTCGAAGACACAATTGGCAAACGGAAGGCTCAGGCCGTCGCCACGCACGCTTTGCTTCGCTGGTAGCCCCGTGGCGTGCAACTCCGTCGCCGAAGGTTCGACAGAGAGATAGTGGGAGCCCTGTGCTGTGAAAGTGCTGGCGAAGTAGCCGGGGCCGCCGCCGACGTCCAACACCCGGCGACCGCGCAGACCGGTGCCAGAAATGTCCCGATGCAGAGAGTCGAGCAGATTAAATGTGTCCGTCGCGAGCCCAGAATAGAAGGCCTGAGGGCGAGTTTGCTCCATGGGGAAGGAACGCAAGAGTCGCCAAGAGCGGCGTAGCGTCGCTAAGGCGCGGGTGCGGTGGAGTTGGTTCACAAGAGCATTGTAGGCTGTCCAAATATATGAAGATTCTTCTGCTGTGTTGGCGCGATACCGACCACCCACAGGGTGGCGGCAGTGAACGCTACCTAGAGCGGGTCGCCGATTTTGCGGTGGCGCATGACCACCAGGTGATTTATCGAACGGCCTCATACCCCGGCGCGCCCCACCGGAGCATTCGCGACGGCGTGACTTTCCTGCGCTTTGGCGGGAGATACTCCGTATATGTCACGGCTGCGATCGAGATGTTGCTTGGGCGATATCGCGACGTAGACATCGTGGTAGATACCCAAAACGGCATCCCCTTCTTTGCCAAATGGTGGATCCGCAAACCAACGATCGTACTCACGCATCACTGCCATCGAGAGCAATGGCCGGTAGCCGGACCGGTGCTGGCACGCGTGGGGTGGTTCTTAGAGAGCCGCCTGGCACCGATTGCTTATCGACGCTCCCAGTACGTCACCGTGTCCGAGCCTTCGGCACTCGAGTTGGCGGGGCTCGGCGTGGCGCGCAGCCGCATTGCCATCATTCGTAACGGTGTGGACCCGGTGCCAGAATTTGCTCGGCTGCATGCCGACGGCCGCATCCACTTGGTTACCTTGTCGCGTCTAGTGCCACACAAGCAGATTGAGCATGCCATCGACGTAGTGGCAGCTTTGGCTACTCAACATGATGTGGTCTTGGACGTGATTGGCTCCGGCTGGTGGGAGCAGGAGCTGTGGGATTACGCCACTTCCGTTGGAGTGGGGGACCGCGTGATCTTTCATGGGCATCTCGACGAGACAGAAAAGCATGCGGTGCTTGACCGCGCCCAGCTCCATCTGATGCCGAGCCGCAAAGAAGGTTGGGGACTGGCCGTGATCGAGGCCGGCCAACACGCAGTTCCTACGATTGGGTATCGCAACTCTGCGGGATTGCGCGATTCCGTCATCGATGGTGAAACCGGAGTGTTGGTAGCAGACAAGGCGGCGCTGATCCGGGAAGTCTTTGACCTGTTGCGTTCGCCCGAACGGGCAGCGGAGATGGGGGAAGCTGCGAGGCGTCGCTCGGAGTCATTTTCTTGGCAACAAACAGGCGCAGACTTCCTAGCATTGCTGGTTAAGGTGGCACAGAAACAGGTGCCATCAACGAGCGGAAGCACGCCGGGAGATACTGCCACGGCCTAGCGCCCAACCGGCAAGGGCCAGCCATTCGATGAGAAGGGTCAGGCCCAGCCACCACTGCCAGCCTCGCTGTGGCCCGATGCCGGGGACCTCGATAAGATCCGCAGCGGTGGATGGATAAACTACCCCGATGCCAAGCTGCGCCAACTCCGGCACCGAGCCAGCTGCCCACAGTCGACTGGCCTCCTGAAACCTCGGTGAAGGGGAATCAACTTCAATGCCGTCGACAAGCAGGGCGCCATTTTCGACGAGTGGCACCGCTTTGGCCAGCGGGTTTACCGTGGGGGTGCCGTCGATAAGCACGAGCGTTGGTAGGCCGGGGACGAAGACATCTCGCCCTTGGGCAGCCTGCTGGATTTCAGTGATGGTTGTGGGCTCGGGGACGGGGCGAAGGCGCGCGACGGACCAAGGGGCATCCCACACTTGGAGTAGCGTCAGCGCGATCGCCAAGGTGGTGAGGAAGCGAGTACGCAGACTTGAGACGAGGGCGACGAATAGCGGCAGCGTAAGGAGAAGAAGCTTGTGGGAATCCCGCAGCAGCCCTCCGCCCGGCACCTCCGTACTGAGGAAGGTGGCGAGTGGGGGAACAAAAGCCAGCAACATGGCCGCACCCAGCCCCGTGCCACCGAGGACACTCAGCCGCAGCGGTACGCGCTGCACCCCAGCGAGCAGCAGCACAAAAAGAAATACCCCAGCGAGCGCAAACCCGGCTGACCTTGAGGGCGGGACCGCTGCAGAGTTCCAGATCCCGCCGAGCCCTAACAGCGCGCCTACCGTACCGACCATCCCCTCGGCGCGGGAAGCAAAGAGTTCGGCCCCTGCCCCGGAACTGGTGGGTGGGGAAAGCACGCTGGGTACCAGCCACGGCAGGCAGAGTAGGAAACCAAAGAGGGCAGTCCGCCAACGTGGCGCCATGACGAGCGCGACTGTCAGCCCGAATATTGCACCGGTTGGGGTGAGTGAACACAGCCATAACGCACAGAGGAGGGGTTGCCAGCGGCCCGAGCCACTCCAAGCCGCGACCCCCGGTAGTAGCCAGGCCGCGATCACGAGGCTCCACTGTCCTTGCAGGAGTCGCTCAATGACGAAGGGGTTGAAGATCGTCAAGGTGATCGCGGCTAGCTCTCCGAGGCGCGTCGATCCCACGAAGCGGGCTAGACTCAGCGCCCCGTAGGCCCCGAACAGTCCCGATCCCAGCAACAAGAGCCGGACGAACCAAGAAGCCGGGAGTACAAAACCAACCAGCGCCAACAACCCATCCTGCGGGGCGTTGCGCGCGGCTAAGTCGCCGAATCCTAAGGCAGCAGCAGAAAGCACTGGGCTGTTGATGACCGCCATATCGCGATGCAACAGCACTCCTGGGAAGAGTAGCGGCCACATTAGGAAACCGAGCAAAAGCACTGCCCAGCCACAGTACAGGCCCGGCCAAAGTGGAATGTGCTGCCGCAACATCTGCAAGCCTTAGACTCGTCGGCGCAGATAGAACAGGCCGAGCGCTCCGAAAACTGCGGCACCTGTCGTAGCTAGGACAACGCCAACCTGGACCGACTTGAGCACACGCAGCCCAGATTTCGCCCGAGTCCATGCGTCACCTTGGGAGGATTGATTCCAACGTAGGGTTGCGGTGTACAGCGTGCGCGGTGATTTTGGTGTCGTCTGCTCTGCTTCCGCAGTGTCGCCGGCGAGGAAAACATGCGGAATCTCAACACTATCCACGATCGTGCCCGTCTTCGGCTCGACCCACAATGTGCGGGTGATGGAGTAGTAGCGATTCAAAGCCACAACGCTACTGCCAGAGATTCCCTCCGCTTCCAGTTCCTGCTCGGTGTAAAACTGCCGGGCCAGGCCTGTGATCGGGGAGCCATCGAGCTGCGTTGGTTCGATGGCCTGGTGGAAACGATAGACGGTCTCGCCGCGCAGCTTCTCGCGATCATGAAAGTCGATCGGGGACGTTGTCGCCGAAAACTTATCAAAGTAGTCATAAGAGCGAAACTCGGTGGCAAACGGGAAGACATATTGCAGCCCGGTGCGGACTTGATCGTGAGTTTCATGGCTCAGCCCCTGGATGGGCGAGCTTGTTCGCAGTGACGCAATGGGCTCGTCCACGGGGAAAGAGGAGTGCCGTACAAAGCGTGCTTCGTCCTGCGAGGTGAACAGGACATTGTTGCTGTCCGCAGTGATGTCCTCGGAGACATGGAACTTGATGTCTTTCCGAGTCTCGCCAGGTTGCGAGGTGATCGTGCGGCTAGCGGTGACAAGGGGGCGCTCGATGAAGCACACAAGCGCGGGAGCGTGTTCGCATTCCGGTGATTTATCTACCGGAGTGCCAGCTTCCCAGGCTGCTGCATTGAACAACGTTGCTTCAGCTGATTCGGTAGTAGTCTGCATCGAAGCACCTACTTGCAGCAGCCGCACCTGCGAAGTGGCCAGGGCGGGGCCCACCATACGCAGCGCGAGCAAGATGAAGGTCAGCACGAACGCCGTCGTAGCCTTAGCCTTCGGTGTCACAGGTGCGCCTTTCCACTAGTATCCAGGTACAGCCACGTCGATAAAATCAGGAGGCCGCAGGGGTGTCAACAGCTCAAGTTTACGCACAGCGGCCCGGTTTTCTCCCACAGCTCGAAGGTCTGCGCGCGGTAGCGGCGTTTGGCATCATGCTCACCCATGTCGCGTTTCAGTCAGGCATGCGTCCGAATTCTGTCCTCGCGCGCTTTGACTTCTTTGTTCCAGTGTTCTTCGCGCTTTCCGCCTTTGTGCTGTGGCGACGCTACGAAAGTACAAGCAGTTGGAGGACCTATTTCCAGCACCGAGCTGTGCGCATTCTCCCAGCCTATTGGGTAGCCGTAGTGGGAGTGTTCTTGCTGCTTCCCGACGCCTTTGGCACGAGTATCTCTACCATCTGCGCCAACCTAGTGCTGGCTCAGATTTACGTTCCCGATGCACTAGCACCAGGCTTAACGCATCTGTGGTCCCTGTGCGTTGAAGTGACGTTTTATCTGGTGCTACCAGTGATCGCATGGGGATTGAGACGCTTTCGTTCCCGCACCCGCATCCGCGTCATCCTCGCAAGTTGTGCTCTAAGTCTGCTGTGGCCATTTTTGCCCTTCGTTGCAGATTCTCCAGCTCCCGGCCTAGCAAACCTGCAGATTTTTCCTATCTCCTATGTGTGTTGGTTTGCTGTCGGCCTGATCGCTGCTGAGCTAGAGGGAAGAGTTCGGGTGCCCGGGCCGTGGTGGGCATATTGGGCGCTTGGTCTCGCGGTCGCCTGGGTCGCGGCACAGTCATGGTTTGGTCCACTCGGTCTTGAACACCCCTCGCCGGCGGCGTTCGTGCGACGCGTGTTGGCGGGGGCTCTGTTTGGAGCGCTATTCCTCCTGCCGGTGGCGTTAGCACCTGGGCCACGGGTGCTCGCTTCCCCGATGGCGCAACTGCTGGGGAAGTGGTCCTATGCGGTTTTCCTATGGCATGTTCCGATGCTGTCGTGGGCATTCCCGTTGCTGGGGGTGCCACCATTTAGCGGGCATTTTGTTTTGGTGTTAGTTATGACGGTGGCGTTGACAGTTCCGGTAGCGGCAGCTAGTTACTACTTCGTGGAAGAACCGGTACTGCGTTGGTCCAAGTACCGTGCTGGCAAGACCAAGGCCGCGAGTGAAATACAACAGGCGAGGGTAGCGAACCATTGATCTCCCGCGTAGGTCCCAGATGGCCATGGGGCGTGCGCTAGCCACAGCCCGGCGATGCACACCCCGGCAGCTGCAAGGTGAGCACGGGTAATCAATGTGAACTTCAGGATCCCCGCAGCCATCACTAATGCCACTATTCCCGCCCAGCCGCCGACCACGCTGATACTGCAGATTCCGAGAGTCACCGGCCATGCCGTCAGTTGTGTCGGCACGGTCGTTAGCGAACGGCGACGCAGCAAAAACACGCAGCCGAGGGCAGTGAGGATCAACAGGGCAGTTCCGCCGAAGAGGCTGTACCGGTACGGGGTGTCACCGATAAAGGTCAGCCGTACCTCACCGTGGCTACCGGCGGGGATACGGAAAGCTTGGGTGTCGGCATCGACCCGCTCGGGTACAACTGGAACGCCACCGACCGTGGCCCGCAATCCAGGATTGAAAGCACGGCCGGTTACCAACAGCTGTTCTTGGGTCGATTCCGGGACGGTCTCGCCGATGGGTGTCGGCGGCGGAGCTGGTTGAAACTCCGGAGTAGTCAGGCTGATCCACCGGGCGGTGGTGGATAACTCATGTTGGCCGGGTTGCAGGGTTATCGTCTCGCCGCATGCGACCGGGGCAGCGTCGAGCAGGAAGTCATCACTGACTCCGGATTCATTTGCCGTTTTGGGTGATTCAGAACAGGAGGAGGCATTTACCCGCACCGTCATTTCTCGAGGCGCAGTAAATAGCCGATGGATGCGATCGGTGTTGACAAAGACGCGTTGGAATAGGAATTGCTGCACGTCCGGAGAAGTGTCGGCAACCTCGAGGATCCGGCGTGCGTCGTGGCTTTCCACCTTGACTTCAGCCAAACCGACTGGTTCACGGGATGCACCCAAGGTAATCGTGATCTTCTCGGCGTCGGCTACCGGTAGCTCCACTGTCAGTGGCGTACCGGGACGTGCGACTTTGTTGACGGTGGTTGTGTCTGCCGCGATGCTGAGAACGACCGGAGCCCCCTCGGTGGTGATGTGCACGACCGGCCGGTGGAAAGCACCGGTCATGCTGAACTTCTCGCCCTTTTGTTTCCCGGGCGCTGGGTACCAGGCGGTATCCGGTGATCCATCAACTGCGGCTGTTATCGAGCGAGCTGCATCGGCGCCGCCGAAGGCGGTTGCTTGTGCGGCAGCAGAGGAAGCCGCAACCTGAATGTCCCCGGTTGCGATGCGGCTTAATGGCCCGCCGGAGGGGTAATCCTTGACGGTGTTGCGGACATCTTCTCCCTCAGCAGTGGTGGCCAGTGGCGCGGACTGAGCGTTCCACACGCTGCCATAGTTCCTGGTGAGCAGCTGCGGCGTATCGGTGACGATCTGCGCATCGTTGTCGGTGATGCGGTAGGTGCTAGGGCCGTTCAGGTCGTCGAGTAGCGCGAGCGCCTCACCGCCACCAGCTACTCGCACCGGTTCCGCGGTGGTGACATGCATGTTGTGATCCAGGTTGAACTCGACGATGTCCACCTTTCCGAATTCGTGGACTTTGAGCCCCGCCTTCCGGAACTGGGTGCTCAGCGCCTTGGAGTTAGTAGCTCCAGCGAGGTCGTGTCGAATCACTGCTGCGCCCACACCGAGCCTGGCAAAACCCTCTGGGGTAGGGTGCGCCATCAGGCCGTCCAGGCCGCGGATCGTCTCGGGTGGTACCAGCGGAACTGCGTCGCGAACCACCCAGGGGACATCGAGGAGTGGCTGTAATGGTTCGTCCCTGGTCCAACCCCAAGTCTGGCGCGCGAAGGATGCCTGGGGCAGGATAACGGTGCGTGTGTTGCGGGCGTTGGTATTCAACCAATCGGCGGCCTCCTGCCAGTACCCCGGCACCTGTTCGTAGCCACCGCGAGGGGCAAGACGTGCACTCCACACCGGGGCGAGGCTGCCGAGCGCGACGGCGCAAATCAGCGCTATCGCCGCGTATCGACGCCCCTGGTGTCTAAAGCGAATGCTTGAAGCACAATGCACAAACCCAACCACGATGGGCAGATGCACTAGGGCATCGAATTTGTGCACATTGCGTAGCGGAGCGCCGGGGCCGTCGAGAAAGCTAAGGACCTCGGGGCCGAGGGGGCCGTGTGCTCCCGCCATAGTCATTGCGCCGACGAGCAGCAGGGAAATCCACAGCCGGCGCTGGGGCGCTGATGCCAACCCGGCTAGCCCCAGCGCGGCTACTGCCACGCTGAGCAGGACGAAGTAGGGAGACGTTGCCAGAATCGTACCGGCCATGCGTTCCGAATCGGCGAACGGCGCCCAGGACGTTGTTCCCCGCAGCATCTCCACCAGGTTCAACCACCGTGTGGTGACGTAGGAGCTTTCGATGAAATCCGTGAATGGTGGGGCATAGCGACCGAGAATCACTAGTGGCCCCAGCCACCACACGGAGACGGCGGCACAGCCGAGAACCCAGCCAAGCAATGGGCGCCATGCCCGTGCCAGAAGCAGCGCAAGAAATGCCGGGACGCAGGCCGCAGCCGTGGCGGTGGCGTTGACAGCGCCCATACCCGCGACAGCGAGGAGGGAAGCGGCGACTTGGCTCGACCGGGGGCGCGCTCCTACCAGTGGGAACAGTACCCAGGGGGCCAGCATGATGGGCCAAGCCTCGGAGCTGATCGCGCCGAGGGTGGTGATGACGCGCGGCGAAAACGCATACAAAAAAGCGCCGAGGATCCGCCACCCCGGAGTGCCGATGGTTAAGCGGTTGAGTAACAGGAGAAAACCCGAAAAGCCGACCCCAGCAACGAGGGTCCACCACAGTCGCTGCGCAACCCAATCCGGCAGTGGTTCGCTGAGGACGAAGAACAACCCTTGTGGGAAGAGATAGCCGTAGGCCTGATTCTGCAACTGTCCGAGCGGGAAGATATCGGTCCAGGCGTGCAGTGCATTCTTGAGGAAACCGATTGGGTCGGCAGCGAGATCGTGTTTGGTATCGGCAACCGTCAAGCCTGGGGACTGCGCAAAACTCAACAATAAGATGAGGAGCCAGCCCAGCAGGTGCGGGTGGTTCTTAGCTTTACTCGCGAGTGCCATACTCCGGGCCGCCTAGGAGTGCGGAATCCGCGTCGGCAGCGTGCCCAGCTGGAAGGGAATCCTGGTTGGATACGGTAGCGATGCCGATAACGGCCGCTACGCCCACAGCTACACCGACCACCGCGCTAGCAAGCGCAGGGCCGATCGAGCGGCGCACTAGGGTGTCGGATTCCAAAGCCATAGGGCGAACTATACCAATTCTTCTTCTACCGGAGGAACGATTAACACGGGTAACCCAGCGTTGCTCACGAGGTTCTCAGCGGTGGAGGAGGTAAATAGGGAGCGAATCCCCTTCAGTGCGCGGGTGCCGGTGACGATGACATCGGGGCGAAGCTCCTGCGCAGCATCGACGAGAGCACTCCAAATTGCGGTAGAAGATTCCACCAGGTGTGCGTGGGCCTCGAGGCCGTAGGACTCCGCAAGCGCAATTCCCTCCTGACAGGTCTCCAGTGCGTGAGTGTAGGCCGGGTCATCGCCCTCAGCTGCTTCAATCGCGGAGGAAAAATCAGTCTGCATCATCCCGGCTCCGCCGGCTGCCCGGGCCGCTTGCCGGTGTAGTGGCTCCCACGCGGTGAGGATCTGCACATGACTCGGGCGTAGTAGCTCTGCGCCGTATGCCAATGCGCGTTTGGATTCTTCGGAACCATCGAAGGCCACCAACATGACCTGCTCGTTCGGGGTTTTCACTGTACTTAACTCCTTGGGTACGCCTGTGGGTCCTTCTGTGCAGCCTAATCAACTTAGCGATATCGTGTCTGGGACACTACATGTGACGAGACGAACTATGGAGGTGACCTGCATGCGCAAAGTGCTGGCAGTTTTGGCAGCTTTGACGCTGGCTGGGTGTACTTCTGAAAGTGAGTCTATGCAGTTTGGCCCCCACCCGACGCTGGTGCAGAACTTGGCGGATCAGGCGAAGCAGGAAACGGAAGCCGTAGCAAAGGCTGCGGAGGAAGAGCAAGCTAATCGTCTTGGGGTGACTGTGGATCGGTTGCGCGAAGCGAAGTCGCAGCTACCAACCCAGCAGCGCGCTAAAGTAGCAACGCTGATGATGGTCGGGGTTCGAGACTACGACGATGCGAAATTTGCACTCGAGCAGGGAGCCGGCGGGATCTTCATCGGTTCGTGGACTTCGCCCGCACTGTTGACAGAGCCTGGGCGCGATCTGAAGGCCCTGCGCGCAGAAATTGGGCGTCCGTTTTCCGTATCTATTGATGCCGAAGGCGGTCGTGTCCAGCGGCAGCCAGCACTGTTCGGTGCGGTGCCTGCACCGCGTAGTATCGCGGAATCCAAAACGCCAGCGCAGGCCCGCGCGATTGGATTCGAACTAGGGCGGGGACTGCGCACGGCAGGCGTGACGGTGGACTTTGCGCCCGTGTTGGACGTGGACGGCGGCAAAGCTGGCGGCGCCATTGGGGATCGCAGCTTCTCCAGCGATCCGGACACGGCTGCCCAGTACGGTGCGGCGTTCGCCCAAGGGCTGCGCGATGCCGGGATTCAACCTGTGTATAAACACTTCCCTGGTCATGGGCGTGTCTCGGGAGATTCTCACTTTGAAGATGTCACCTCACCATCGTTGGAATCTGTCAAGAGTGTGGACCTCGCACCGTACGGTCCGGCGCTGCGAGAGGCTCCAGGAGCTGTGATGGTGGGGCACGTACGGGTTCCGGGCCTAGGAGATGCCAGCCCTTCCACTATTAATCCGGCTGCTTATGCGCTGTTGCGTAGCGGAGATTATCCGGGCGGCGCCCCACACCGTGGGGTGGTGTATACCGATGACCTGTCTGGAATGAAGGCGATTAGCAATCGTTTGTCTACCCCGCAGGCGGCAACTGCGGCACTCGTGGCGGGGGCCGACTGTGCGTTGTGGATTTCTACGGGGGCGTTGTCTGAGGCGATCGATTCCACTGACAATGCAGTTTCCGCGGGTACATATCCCCAAGCTCAACTGGAAGATTCTGCATTACGTGTGAAACTGCAACAACTTGATCAACAGGGGTTTCGACCCGCAGGCTAGGAATTTAGTGGCTATTGTCACTAGGGTTGGGGGAGTTAATAGTCACTTTGTGCATGGAGTTGTATGTCCTCAGATCATTCCTTGAAGCCTAAGCGGAAGCGTGGCGCGATAGTCGCTGGCGTTCTTGCTGGCTTATTCGGCCTGTGTGGCCTTGCATACGGTGCTGATTACTTCCTCACCCAGGATCAAGTACCTCGAGGGACCACGATCGCTGGCGTGCCTGTAGGTGGAATGTCGCCGGAAGCGGCCGCCGCGAAACTCGCGGAGGAATTGTCTGCGCGGACAACTGAACCAGTGGACGTGGCTGCGGGACAACGGCAGGCACACGTTGATCCAACTACTGCGGGGCTCACTGTCGATTGGCAGGCCACTGTCGATGCCGCTGGTGCGCAGCCGCTCAACCCAATTGACCGGGTGTCTTCTTTCTTCTCCGAGCGGGAAGTTGGGATAGTCAGCGCAGTTGATGAAGCTCGCTTTGCCCCTGAGCTCACGCGAGTGCAACAGGAACTGACCTTCGCGCCGTCGAATGCAGCGGTAGCTCTGGCAGATGGCAAGGTGGCACCGACGCAGCCTATCGACGGCCAAAACGTCGATACGGCAGCGCTGCGCTCTGCGCTAGTTAGTGATTGGCTCGATCCGGCCGGAGTTGCCGTGCAACCGGAGGTGACCAAGCCTGAGATTGGTGCAGCAGCGCTTCAGAAAGCCGTGGAAGGCGATGCGAAGGTGGCTGTTTCTGGCCCGATCGTAGTTTCAGGCCGTGACGGCGTTTCCGGTGAAATCCCAGTGGAGCGCATGGGGGAAGTGGTGACCTTCGTTCCGGAGGGGGCTGGCTTCAAAACCGATGTCAATGTGGAGGCCGCGCGCGGGATTCTCGCGGAGAACTTATCCAAGACGGAAGTGAAGAAGAAGAACGCTGATATCTCCTTTGCTGGTGGTGGCCGGGCGGTGACTCCGTCCGTTGACGGCGTGAAGATCGATTGGGAAAAGGTCTTGGCTGATTTCCCGGCGCGGGTTATTGGGGCAGCGCCGCGCACTTTCGAAGCCACTTACATTGATGAAAAGGCTACTTTCACTACCGAAATGGCGGAGACTGCCACTTTCGATGACACGATCGGATCCTTTACCACCGGTGGTTTCTCGGGGGCCTCGGGTACGAATATCGCTAAGACTGCTGCGCTGGTGGATGGGGCAATCGTGGCGCCGGGGGATACCTTTTCCCTCAACGGCTGGACCGGCCCACGTGGTCGCGCCCAGGGCTTTGTGGAATCTGGGATCATCATGAACGGTCACGCGGACAAGGCGGTTGGCGGCGGTATTTCGCAGTTCGCCACCACGCTTTATAACGCCTACTATTTTGCGGGCATGGAGGACGTCGCGCACACGCCACATAGCTACTACATCTCCCGCTACCCAGCAGGACGTGAGGCGACCGTTTTTGACGGCGCAATTGACTTGGTGTTCAAGAACACATCCAAGTATCCGGTGATGATCAGCGCCGGGGTGTCAGGTGATTCGGTGACGGTGGCGCTGAAGGGGGTCAAGACCGTGGAAGTCGAGTCCGTTTCTGGCGGGCGTTGGGCTCCTACCCAGCCGCGTGAGATGAAGGTGCCGGGAGATTCCTGCCAGCCGTCCAGTGGCGCGCCGGGCTTCACGACGTCCGATACCCGCATCATCCGATCCCTGTCGGGCGCCGAGATTTCTCGAGACACGTTCACCACCGTGTATGACCCGCAGCCGATCGTTAGGTGCGGTTAAGCTCCACCGTCCATTGCTTGCCACGCTGCCATACGTGCAGGGTGCGACCATCGATCAGGTGCGCTACAAGATCTGGCGTGGCCGCCACTGGTCGCGTGCGGAACTCAGCTACTGGCAGCGTACACATCGGTTCTTCAGTTGCTGGATCAAGGTACTCGATCCGGTCTTCGCTCTCGTAGCCGGCGATCGTGCCGAGCGGAACCGGCACGCCACGACCGTCATTGATCTCCTTGACCACTGCGAGCTCAGCATCGAGCAGATATCCGCTGCCCCAACCGAGTGACACCGCATAGCCGTCGCCCCAGCGCATCGCGTTGTCAATCAGCCGCTCGAGGACACGCAAGGGACTTACCTCGATGCGTCCATTTGCATCCACCTTGCCCACGGAGGCGATCATGTCAGACGCATTCCACAACCCGACCAGGCCATCGCGGAACTCGTTCATGATCGACCAATCCTGGGGCGCCTGTGGCATCGGCTGCGATTCCGGCATTGATTGCTTGGAGGCGAACTTATCGCCAAGTGAAAAGGCGGTGTTGCCGTCGCTAAGCTGGCCGGCAGCAAACCGCAGCCGCGTGCCGACGGGCACCGGAATCGTCGTACGTTTCGTCTGCGCGCCGGTGCGGATATCAAAGCCGTGCGCGATGGGGAGGTCGGCGTCGAGGAGCCACAACTGGCCGTCGATAATGGCCGCGTCCGACGTAGCTAGGTCGCGGGCCGGGGCGGGGCGGTCTGGGCCGCGCGTATCGACGTCCAACACAATGCACTCCACTGATGCATTGGGAGCTTGTGGCCGATATCCGGTCGTCGTGTCCACCTCGCGCCACGTGATGAAGTCACTGCCGAAGCTGCGTTCTTGGACGAAGAGTCGTTTGATGTAGAGCAGGCTGGCGGTAGGTCCGGGGCGATCTCGGTCGATTGCCACATAGCCGCGGATTTCGGTGTCGCCTGCCAGTGGCTCGGTGCTGCTCAGTTCAGCGGTCCAGCCTTCGCCTGCGGCGTAACCCAGCCAACGGTTGTGGGAGTAGCGGGCTGGAAGTGCGGTCACCCGGTGGGTGGCAAGCTTTTCAGGTGCGGTGTATCGATTTTCGGGGATGAGCTCTAGGCTCTGGCGGGTCCAGTCCCCGACGGTGAAGGGGAAAATTGCGCCTTCGAGGATATCGGAGGTCAGCCATACTCGAAGGTCATCGCGCAGCGGTGGCAGTTCTTGTGGGGTTTCCGTGACTTCGGGTGGAGCCGGTGGTGCGAAGTCGATGGCCTCTCCAGTCCAGGAGATGTCCGGAATTGCGGTGAGCACCTCGAAACTGCTTGCTTCCACCTCGAACTCATTGTTGGTGATGGCAAGCAGCACGCCGGTTTCTTGGTCGATTCGCAACGTGGCCTCCGGCATGCTGAAGTGCGCATCCCAGGTGTTTCTGCCAAGCAAGGAGCCTTGCGTGACTTCCATGAAGGTGGTTGGGAAATTAAGGGAATCTCCGCTGCTCAGGAAGGGGGCACCCCCACCGAAGGCGGCGAAGGAAGTCTCGCGGTAGTAGGTGGGCAGCTCATCGGGGCGAAACACCCAGCAGCCTTTCTCGGAGCGGCGGAACACGTCTGCTTCGCCGCGGTAGGCGCGGAGGTTTGCGCCGTGGCGCTCGATGCACAACCCATCCGGGTTGGCGGCCACGATCACGGGGGTCATGACCCAGCCGAAGTCCGCGCCTTCTGATTGCCTTATCGTGCGGAGCGTGATCCGGTGGGGGACGGCGTCGCTTGACTGGAGTAGCGAGATGAACTCGGGGAGACTCTGCATGGGTTTTAGCTTAGATTCTCTGTTGCGCTGGGGAGTTTTGTTGCGCTTCAAAAGACTGCTCCTATTGCAGCGGTGCTGCGATTTCTAACAATTCCCCCGAAACAGTGGCACAGATCACGCTATGGCGGTACGGTTGGAAACAAATTCGTACCGTGAAAGAAGGTGTCTTGTGACCAGTGAAGTAGTCATCGTAGGTGCAGCCCGCACGCCGTTCGGAAAGCTGCTCGGCGGCTTGTCTGGCCTGAAAGCCACGGAACTTGGCTCCTACGCCATTAAGGGTGCCTTGGGCGATATTGATCCGAATGTGGTTGAGGCCGTGGTCATGGGGCAGGTTTTGCAGGCCGGCGCTGGCCAGAACCCGGCCAAGCAAGCGGCATTGGGGGCAGGAATTTCACCGAACGCGCACACCAATACCGTGAACAAGGTGTGCCTGTCCGGCCTCACCGCGGTGATTGACTCTGCGCGACTCATCCGGGCCGGTGAGGCAGAAGTCGTGGTGGCTGGTGGCATGGAATCCATGTCCAACGCTCCGCACCTGCTGCCGAAGTCTCGTACCGGCACCAAATACGGTGAGATCACGATGGTCGACCACATGGCGTGGGATGGTCTGACCGATGCCGGCAAAGCCATCTCCATGGGTGAGCTGACCGAAGAGTTTGCGGACATCTATCCTGTGGCTCGCCAGGAACAGGACGCCCTGGCTGCAGAATCGCATAATCGAGCGGAACAACATCGCAGCATCTTGGCGCGTGAGATAGTCCCAGTGACTATCAAGCAGCGCAAGGCAGATGTCACTGTTGCTGAAGACGAGGGGGTTCGCTCCGGCGCAACTGCTGAGTCCATGGCTGGCCTGCGCCCTGCCTTCACCAAGGAGGGAACCATCACCGCGGGTAGTTCTTCCCCAATCTCGGACGGTGCCGCCGCTGTAGTGCTGACCACCCGTGAGCGAGCTGAAAAGGAGGGCTGGGCGGTCATGGCAGTGCTGCGATCCCCGGGGCAGGTCGCAGGCCCTGATGCCTCGCTACAGGCGCAGCCGGCACATGCTCTGGAAAAGGCGCTGGAGCGCGAAGGGTGGAGTGCCGCAGATCTGGACATCATCGAAATCAATGAGGCCTTTGCTGCTGTTGGCGTCTACTCCGCGAAGCAACTTGGCGTGAGCCTAGACAAGGTCAACCCCTGTGGTGGCGCTATTGCGTTGGGCCACCCGATCGGGGCCTCTGGAGCTCGACTTGTGGCACACTTGGCGCATCGCTTGGCTAATGGCGAGGCGAAGAAAGTCGGCGCTTCCCTGTGCGGTGGCGGTGGCCAAGGTGAAGCAATCCTGATGGAGGCGAACTGAAGAATGATCCGAACTGAGATCCGCGGCCACGCGGGCATCATCACCCTCGACCGTCCGAAAGCCCTGAACGCGCTCAGCCACGAAATGGCCAACAGCATCACCCTCGCGCTGGAAGATTGGAGCGATGATGACACCGTGCAGTTAGTTATCGTGCGCGGTGCAGGTGAGCGCGGCCTGTGCGCCGGCGGCGACGTCGCAGCCCTACGCGAGGACGCGCTTAACGACGGCCATGCGGGCGCAGACTTTTGGGCGGATGAATACCGGCTGAACCTGATGATTTCCCAGTTCCCGAAGCCGTACGTTGCCATCATGAACGGCATTGTCCTCGGTGGGGGCGTCGGTATCTCAGCTCACGGATCGCACCGGATCGTTACCGATTCCACCAGGCTGGGAATGCCAGAAACCGGGATTGGCTTCGCCCCAGATGTTGGTGGATCATGGATTCTGGGACACGCGCCGGATAACCTCGGTGTGCATTATGGACTGACAGGAATCCATGAGGGGGGCGCGCAGGCCATCGAAGCGGGGCTCGCTGACTATCTCATTTCGGATCAAGACATCGAGGCTCTAGTCGGCGAGCTGTGCCAGACGGGGCAGGTAGGGGTCATTGAGAAGTATGCGGTGCAGGCTCCAGTCGGATTCGGACCGCGACGTGCCGAAATCAACCGCATTTACAGCGCTGATTCTGTCGAGGAAATCCTTTCCCAGCTCGATGCGCATGAGGAAGAGTGGGCAGCTGATGCTGCCAAACGGATCCGTCGTAACAGCCCCCTAGCGCTGAAGGTGACCTTGGAATCCATCCGCCGAGCACGCAGCCTGACGCTGGCCGATGCCCTCCGTGCAGAATACCGAGTGTCCTGCCATCTCCAGCAGCAACCCGACTTTGCTGAAGGTGTGCGCGCCCAGATCATTGACAAAGACCGCAACCCACAGTGGCAACCAGCTACCCTCGAGGATGTCACTACAGAGCACATCGACGCCATTTTCGCGCCGCTAGAAAAGGAACTGGAAATCTAATATGTCGTTTGAAAACATCCTGGTTGAACGTAAAGGTCGCGTTGGCATCATCACGCTGAACCGCCCGAAGGCGCTCAACGCCCTCAATGATCAAACCATGCGGGAAGTCGCCGCAGCGGCGCAAGAACTCGACCACGAGGACATCGGTTGCATCATCCTCACCGGTTCTGAAAAGGCGTTTGCTGCTGGAGCCGACATCAAAGAGATGTCCACCAAATCGGGAACTGAAATGTTCAACTTGGACTGGTTCGCCGGTTGGGATGCATTCACCGCTGTGCGCACTCCAGTGATCGCCGCCGTAAACGGCTACGCCCTCGGTGGTGGCTGTGAAGTTGCGATGATGTGTGACTTCATCATCGCCGGTGACAAGGCGAAATTCGGTCAACCGGAAATCAACCTTGGTGTCACCCCGGGTATGGGTGGTTCGCAGCGCCTTACCCGCGCGGTAGGCAAGGCAAAAGCAATGGAAATGTGCCTCACCGGGCGCATGATGCCAGCGGAAGAAGCCGAACAGTCTGGTCTGGTTGCCCGCGTTGTGCCAGCAGAATCCCTGCTTGACGAGGCTCTGAAGACTGCGGAAACTATCGCAGCTAAGTCGCTCGTTGCGTCCCGCATGGTTAAGGAACAGATCAATGCCGCCTATGAGATGACTCTGGCTCAGGGCATCCAGTACGAGCGTCGTACCTTCCACTCCCTCTTTTCTTCTGAAGATCAAAAGGAAGGCATGGCTGCCTTCGTGGAGAAGCGCGAACCAGAATTCAAGCACCGCTAGCCCACGTCGGTAGGCGGCCTCGCCCCGAGCTCCCCAGCGCGTCATTGTTGTATAACGCACGTGGCTGGGGATGCTTGGGGTTTTAATTTTGAGGAGCGGATGGCCGTGATTTTTGCTATCACTTATAAAACGGGGATCGATATTCAATTTTCGCTTTAGAAATAGGTGTTGCAGGAGTCGTGAAGGTTCTCAAAGAATACGCACTTGTCATTGTCATGACGATTGCGCTCATCGCCGTCGTTCATGTCCTTGTCGGGCGGATGTATGTTGTTCCTTCGGGATCGATGGAACCCACGCTTCATGGATGCCCCGGGTGCCAGGGTGATCGCATCGTTGCGGAAAAGATTTCCTACTACTTTTCCGAGCCGCAACCGGGTGACGTGGTGGTGTTTGATGCCCCGGAGTCTTGGCACAATGAGCCCGCCACGTGGAGCGTCGTCAAAGCCTTGGGATCGATAGGGCTGGGACCGGGCGGAGATCACATAATGGTTAAGCGAGTTATCGCTGTGGCGGGGCAGACGGTGTCCTGCCAACCCGGTGATCCGGCGATCATGGTCGATGGAAAAGCAACGAACCAAGAGTTCATCCTGCAGCCTGCAGCCCAGCCAGTGGCCGTTGCGAGCGGATCGGAGAACTGTGGCGGCGCCTACTTCGGCCCGATCGTGGTTCCCGAAGACCGGCTATGGGTCATGGGAGATAATCGCACGATGTCTGCGGACTCACGGTTTCACATGGGGATTGAAAACGGTACCGTGCCGACTCAGAATGTGGCCGGTAAAGTCACGGCTAAGATCTGGCCATTGCAGCGGATCGAATTCGGGTTGACAGAGAAAATTGACTAGGAGCTCACAACGATGAAAACCCCAGCCAGCCGAATTGCCAAGCCGAGCAATTTTATCGAGAAACTGCTTGCCTGGCAGCCACTGCAGATCTTCACTGGCATTTACGGAAAAATTGCTATCGGTGGGCACTTGATTGTTAGCGATGATGCGGTGGTGTTTGAGCCACATGCAGTCAATCTCTCTAACGAGGTCGTGCGGATTCCGCGCGAGAACATTGCGAAGATACACAAAAAGCAGGCCTTAGCCGCCGCCATTTTGGTGGTGGAGCTTGTTGATGGCACAGTTGAGCAGTTCATTTCCTGGAAACGGAACGAGATTATCGCCGCCGTGGGGAAATAGCGCTCAAGCGTCACCCAATGTGCGTCGAAACGCCGTCAGCTCTGCTAACAAATCCGGCTGAACGTTGAGGGATTCAAAGAATTCGTTGAGCGCGGGGGTTGCCGAGGATACTAACGCGATGCCTTGGTCCGTGATGCTAACGAGGATCCCGCGCCCGTCTTTTGGGTCTCGGGATCGCGAAACTAGCCCGTCCTTTTCCAATACCGTGACCATGTGCGTCACGGAGGCTGGCGGAATGTTAAGCCGTGAGCTGGCCTTCTTCATGGGCAGTGCGCCGGAGCGGGAGAACATGAGCAGGGTCAGCAATTCGTAACGGGAAAAAGAGATCCCGAAGGGGCGCAGTATCGCGTCCGCTTGGACAGAGAGCAGCGCCCCGATGCGCACCAGCGAAGTAACCGTCGCCATCCCTTGGGAAGCTGACTCCCACCCCCGCTGCTGCCAATTGCGTTGCGCTTCAAGTACAGGATCAAAAGGGGTGGGCATGAGGAAATACTAACCCTTCAGTGAAGGAAAATCCGCGTCGGAGAACTCGGTGGATACCGAGGTAGCCCCGCCGTCGCCAGCGTGGATCTCACTTTCCCGCTTGCGCAGGTCAACGCGGCGAATCTTGCCAGAGACGGTCTTTGGAAGCTCATAAAACTCGATCCGGCGGATGCGCTTGTAGGGTGCCAAGGTCTCACGACAGTGTTTCAGGATCGACTCGGCCGTGTCTGCAGAAGGAGAAAACCCACTGGCCAATGCGATATAAGCCTTTGGTACGGCGAGGCGGATCGGGTCTGGAGAAGGAACCACTGCCACTTCCGCCACCGCCTCGTGCTCGATGACTGCGGACTCGAGTTCGAAGGGGGAAAGGCGGTAGTCGGAGGCTTTGAACACGTCATCGTCACGGCCGACGTAGGTGATGTAGCCGTCGTCGTCACGCTCAGCGATGTCGCCGGTGTGGTAGTAGCCGTCACGGAAAACCTCGGCGTTTTTCTCGTCGGCATTGTAGTAGCCCGGGGTCAGTCCGACGGGGCGGGGATCAATGGACAGGCAGATTTCGCCGTGATTGGTCTCCTCGCCGGTGATGGGGTCGATCAGGCGCACGTCCATGCCTGGTAGTGGACGCCCCATGGAACCTGGTTTTACGGGCTGTCCTGGGGTGTTGGCGATCTGCAGCGAAGACTCGGTCTGGCCGAAGCCATCGCGGATTGTGGTGCCCCAAGCACGTTCGACGGTGGCGATCATCTCTGGGTTGAGTGGCTCGCCGGCGGCAACCAGCTTGGTCGGTGGGGTTTTCAGGCGGGAAAGGTCCGCTTGGGCGAGCATCCGCCAAACGGTCGGTGGGGCGCAGAAACTGGTTACGCCTTCGCGGCCCATCGTATCCATCAGCGCTGCGGCGTCGAAACGAGAGTAGTTGTATACAAAAATGGTGGCGCCGGCAATCCACGGGGCGAAGAAGTTGGACCAGGCGTGCTTTGCCCAGCCGGGTGCTGCCACATTGAGATGCACGTCCTGTGGGGTCAGCCCAATCCAGTAGACGGTGGTGAGGTGGCCGACTGGGTAAGAGGTGTGGGTGTGCTGCACCAGCTTCGCCTTCGACGTGGTGCCGGAGGTGAAGTAGAGGAATAGTAGTTCGTCGGCCTGCGTTGCGACGCCAGCAGTGAACTCGGTGGCTGCCTGAAAAGACTCGGTGTACTGGATCGTAGGGTGCGTGTCCTGTACTGGGGCTTCGTTGCCGACCTGGATGATGGTGAGTTCACCGGTGACAGGGCCGAACTTCTCGGCATCCTCAGGGTTGACTACCACCCAGGACACCTCGGCGCGTTCGGTGCGATCCTGGAGGTCTGCGGTGCCGAGCATCGCGGTGGCAGGGTTCATGACAAAGCCACCCTTGATGCAGGCCAGCATGCATTCCCAGAGTTCGACTTGGTTGTTGAGCATCAGCATGATGCGCTCGCCGCGCTTAACGCCGATGTCGGTGAGCCAGTTGGCAACTTGGTCCGAGCGCTCCTTCAACTCGGCGAAGGTGCGGCGTGTCTCGGAGCCATCGATCTCGATGATGACGAGAGCCTCTTGGTCTTTGCTTTCTCCTGTGGCCAGGGCATCGAACCAGTCCAATGCGAAGTTGAAGTTTTCGAAGCGAGGCCATTCAAAGGCTTCGCGGGCCGCGGTGTAGTCCTGTTGATGCTTGATGAGGGTGTCGCGCGCCGCGCGGAACTGTTCGGTGATGGTGGACATGGTGGCTCCTTACAGTGAAGTTCAACTTCAATGACGGAGGTGAGAGTGAGCCAGCTCCGCCACAATGACAGTTGTGATCTAGGTCGCAATCCGAGCCTAGTTGCAAGTTGAACTAAATGCGAGGGCTTTCGAGAAAAAGTTAGTGCGGGGCGGAAATTCCATGCAGGACGAGCTGACCTAGCTCGCGGTAGGCATCTCCGAAGGGGATGGTGGCGGCGAAGTCTCCCTGCTGAATCTGCTCCATTGCGTGCTGAATAAGGAGGGTGACAAAGCTGGGAGAGGTGGCCGAAAACTCGCCGGATTTCACGCCGCGCTCAATAATGTCGGAGATCTTCTTGTTTGCGGCCACGGTGTTGAGTTCGTAGATTGGGCGGGCTACTTCTTCGGTTGCTAGGTCTCGCATGAACTCCGGCGATGCTGAGGAAAGTGCCGTGGTCATGGCGGAAAAATAGGTTTCCAAGATTGTCTTTTGAGAGCGGATCCCCGTCAGTTGGGCATCCACTCGGCGGGTGATCTCTTTAAAGAAGGTAACCAAAATCCGCCGGACGATCTCATCGCGAGAGGTTCCAAGCGCGTACATCGTCGACTTGGAGCAGTGGAACCTGGCAACTGCGCCGTCGATAGTGAATGAGTGAAATCCTTCGCTAAGGAAGGAAGTGTATAGGGCGTCGAAAAGCTCGCGTTGACGTGCGGTGAGCATAAAAACCCTTCAAAGTAGTGACGTGGCGCACATTAATCTGTACGCTTGGCAGTGAAATCGTACTAATTATCCTAGTTCACTAGAGGAGAAGGGCATGCCGCCACTACTTGGGAATCAACCTCACCTGGCGAATATCGAATTTCCTAACGCCGATATTCTCGCAGTTGCAGACATGCTTTCCCCCCAAGAACAGGAACAACTCCAAGTGATCCATGAGTTCCTGCAAACCGAGATACGGCCCAACGTGGGCGAGTACTGGGATCGCGAGGAATTGCCATTTGAGATGCTTCCCAAGCTCGCAGCCCACGGCCTTGGCGAACTGGACTTCATCTCCGACTCCCGCCTGTTCAAGGGATTAGTTTATGCGGAAGTGACCCGCGCTGACGTCTCCCTCTCTGCGTTAGTGGGTATCCATAATGAGCTGATCGTGGACTTCATCAACGCCATGGGCACTCAGGAGCAGCAGGACACCTGGCTGCCGGGGTTACGCCAGTTTGAGAAGGTTGGCTGCTTCGCACTCACCGAACCGGACCACGGCTCCGATATTGCCGGCGGATTGGCCACCACCGCGGAACGAACGCAGGATGGCTGGCTGATCAACGGCGCCAAACGCTGGATTGGTGCGGGTACCTTTGCGGACTTCGCCCTCGTCTTTGCGCGCGACGTTGCTGACAATGAGATCAAGGGCTTCCTCGTGGAGCTCGACCGCGAGGGGGTATCTACCAGCAAGATCTCCCGTAAGCTGGGCCTGCGCATCATGCAGAACGCCGACATGGAGTTCAAGAACGTCCACATCCCGGCCGAGAATCAACTCCCGGGCGCGGCCTCCTTCGCCGCCACCAACGTGCTGCTGCGCAACTCCCGCGCCTGGGTCGGCTGGCAGGGGGCAGGCATCCAGCTGGCCATGTTCGACGCCGCCCGGCGCTACGCAATCGAGCGCGAGCAGTTCGGCCGACCGCTGGCCAAGTTCCAGCTCATCCAGGAGCCGCTGGTGCGCATCCTGGGCAACGCAACGGCGTCGCTGTCGATGATGGCGCAGGTCGCTCGCATCCAGCAGGACGACGAAATGGACATGCCGCACGCGGCCCTGGCGAAGGCCACCACCACGCGCCTGGCCCGCGAGTCCGCCGCTGCCTGTCGCGGGATCTTCGGCGGCAATGGCATGTGCACGGACTTCGAGGCATCCAAGCTCATGGCCGATGCCGAGATCATCTTCACCTACGAAGGTACCTACGAAATCAACTCACTCATCGTCGGGCGCGCAGTCACTGGCCGCTCCGCATTCGTGTAAGGAAACTGCAATGGACATCAAGAACAAAGTAGCTATCATCACTGGCGGCGCATCCGGTCTCGGTGCCGCAACGGCCCAAGCGCTTGTCGACGCCGGCGTGAAAGTATTCTCCTTCGACCTACAGGCAGGCGACATCGAGGGCGTCACCTACCTGACCGTGGATGTCACTTCCCCGGAGGCAGTCACCGCGGCCGTTGCCGAGGCTGCCGCCGCTGGCGAGCTGCGCCTGCTCGTGGCCTGCGCCGGTATTTGCCCATCCCAGCGCATCATGGGGCGCAAGGGGCCGCATGACCTGGGCCTGTACGCCAAGACCATTCAGGTGAACCTCATTGGCACCTTTAACGTCCTGACCGCGTTCTCCGAGGTTGTCGCAGGCCTCGAGCCGGTAGATGAGGACGGCCAGCGTGGCGTGGCCATCATGACCGCCTCCGTCGCGGCCTTCGAAGGCCAGGTCGGCCAGGCCGCCTACGCGTCCTCTAAGGGTGGCATCTACGCCCTGACCATCACCGCCGCCCGTGACCTCGCATCGCTGGGCATCCGGGTGTGCTCCATTGCGCCGGGCGTGGTGAACACCCCGATGATGGCCTCGGTGTCCGACGAGTTCCGCGAGGAACTGGAGTCCCGCGTCCAGTTCCCTGGCCGCATGGCGCACCCGGCAGAGTACGCGCAGCTGGTCCAGCAGATCGTGGCAAACAACTACCTCAACGGCGAGACGATCCGCCTGGACGGCGGTTTACGCATGCCACCGCGCTAACCTGCGAGTTTGAGATCATCGCGACTGGTTAATCAGCCGGCTGGCAGGCGGAAAAGGATGCTGAAACGGGGCGCCTGTCGCAGACCCTAGCGGCTTGTGATCTTATCCACCTGGGCTTGCGCGAATCTGAGCAAGGTTTCATCGGGGACGTCTTGTGATGTAGTGACCTGGAAATAGGCACCATCGACCAGGCCGCCGATAACCTTGTGTGCCTTGCCGGCCTCGCCCATCGCTGCGATCTCACTGCCAGTCATGGTGACGCGCGCTGCCCGCAGATCTTCGGCGTTGTCGACTGAAAGGTCAAGCTTTTCGGCAGTGTAGGTAGTTTTCTTGTTGCTCCTGGCGAAACTCTCACAGGAGCCGATATCGGACGGAAGCATCTGATCAGCTGGTATGTCGCCACTGTTGACGCTGACCGTGATCGCGCCGTCAGAGTCGGAATCGAACTCGGAAATGGCAATACCGGTTGGATTTGCGATAACCTTTGCGATTGCGCTCATAGCAGTTGGTGCCAGCTGCGCGCACTCGGCTGGGTTTGTTTCCAAGTCAACTGCCATAGCAGTCATACGATCGCTGGAGCCGGGGCTTGCGAGCTCATTCTCTTCGATGAGTTTGGCGATGTCCGTGGCCTCGTATCCCGCTACTTCACGCAGCAGTACGTCTGGGGCGTTAACGGGTGTGGTGTTTTTCTCACGGGCGGGGGCAGCGCCATCGGAAGTGCTTGAGGAGCAGCCAGAAAGGGCGCCGAGGGTACAGGCGCTTAGCGCGACGAATGTCGCTATGGACTTGATACGCATGTGCTTGAAGCTACATCGGGTGTTGGACACTGTTTGATTCTGGAGGATCTCACAGATAAGGCTGCAGTCCCCAATATGGGAACACTGCCTTTGAAGTCGCTTTCATTGTCGGGCTAGCTGAGTGCATGATTTGGTCGAGGGAGAGATCCCGCATCGGCCCGGCAGCCCCGGGATCTCCCCAAGTTACCGAGCAGGGCGCGCCGACGCGTCGGGACCAGTTGTGGGGCATCGGGGCCGCTGCCTCGAACGGCACCCCAGCGACGGCAGCCAACAGCGCCACCCAGATGCGCGCAACGCTGTCACGCTGATAGCCACCACCGCCCAGCGCAACCCAGCGCCCAGACGCGTAGCGGTCGGCCCACCTGCCGATCGAAGAATACGCCCGGTATAGCGCATCCACTGAGAGGGAAAGATCGGCGAGCGGGTCGGAAAAGTGCGGGTCCGCGCCGTGCTGGGAGATGATGATTTCCGGCCGGAACACCTTCAGCAGTTGCGGGATGATCGAGTGGGAGGCGCGCAGCCATTCCGCGTCGCCGGTATCGCGATCCAGGGCGATATTGACCGCGGTTCCTAGCGCCGAGGGGCCGCCGATGTCGTGGGCGAATCCCGTGCCGGGAAACAGATAGAGTCCGGATTCGTGAATGGAGATGGTGAGTACCCGCGGGTCGTCCCAAAATTCTTGCTCCACACCATCCCCGTGGTGTGCGTCGACGTCGATGTACGCCACCCGCGTTGCACCATGGTCGAGCAGGCGTCGAATAGCGATCCCTGCGTCGTTGTACATGCAAAACCCGTGCATCTTGTTGGCGTGCGCGTGGTGGAGCCCACCGGCTATGTTGATTGCTCTCTTCCGTTCCCCGTTCCATACGGCATCAGCAGCGGCCACGGTAGCCGACACAATGTGCGCCCCAATCGAGGTCATAACGGGGTTCACCACCGGATTGTCTGCCACACCGATGCCATGCTCGAGCGAGGGCTCGCCAGTCAGCAGCGCTTCTATATAGCCAGGGGTGTGAACGAGTTCCAGCAGTGATCGCGTCGGCTCTGGTGGCACCTCCACATCAAATTCCGAGAGGATGTCAAAGTAGTCCGCGAGTTCCACGGCCAGCCGAACGCGGTCCGCTCCCATCGGGTGGGTGTCGCCCAGGTTGTATCCATACAGGGCGTCGTCGAGAAGCAGCAGCGGTTTCATAGTGAGCGCGCTAACGGGTCGCGTTCAATGGCTAGTGGGGCGAGACGGATGCGGGCGCCCACGACGGTGGTGCCGTCGGAACTGGCGATGGCTGGGGTAAGTTCCACGTCGACGATCGCAGCGATGTCATCTTTCAGGCGCGCTACCTGCATAATAAGGTGCTCAATCTCGCTGAGCGGCGTAGGACGGGAGCCGCGGTAGCCCATGAGGAGTGGGGCGGCGCGCAGTTGCTTGATCATGGCGCGAGCGTCGGTGCGACGCAGTGGCGGCACGCGCCAGGCGGTATCGCCGAGCAGTTCCGACGGCGGGCCAGCGACACCGAGGGAGACCATCGGTCCGAGCACCGGATCTTCAATCGCGCGGATGGTGAGCGTGGTACCCGGTTTTACGGTCGGCTGCACGACCATGTCGGCGCCAATACCCAAGTCAGTAGCCATGGTCTCTAGGGTGTGCCAGGCATCTTCCAATGCAGACGGCGTGGTGATGTGCCGCATCACCGCGGACAGCTCAGGTCGCCCGCGTACGGCCGAGTGAATGTTCTTGAGTACCACGTTCCAGCCATAACTCTCCGCGGCCGTAATCGCCTCGTCGAGCGTGGTAACCGGTGTCCACGGCACCAGGTAGATGCCGTAGGTGCGCAGCAGCTCGGCAGATTCTTCGTCGCTGGCCCAACGACCCTCAGACGACTCTGCCAGGATGCGCTGCACGAGCTGCGTGGCGGCGGCCTTGTCGCCCTGCCCAAATTCGTCTGTCGGAGTCGGCCGAGCTGCGGCGCGCTGCTCTTCGGAAGTCAAGATGAGCGACACCGCTTCGATAGCATCAGCGTAGGTGCTAAACACCGGCAATTGCCCGCGCTTTTCGACGCCTCTTCGATCCTCTTCCAGTGCCCGGAAACCGACGAATGTACTGATCAGCGGGGTGGTTTCGGTGGTTGCTGCGAGTTCCTTCAGGCCCTCGTACGCTGCTTCAAAGAGTTGCTCGCCGATCTCCACGATGCCGCTAAGAACCACGTCAGATTCGGCCAGGGCCTTTTGGGTGGCTTCGAGAATGCCGGAGACCGGGTCCTCCAACACAGTGATTGCTGTAGCTTCGAGACCGAAGCGCTGGGCTGACTGGGCCATTTGTGCGGTGAGCCCCGCGGAGTTGGAGATCACAGTGATCCGCTTGCCGCGCGGTACCGGCTGCCGGGCGAGGAGCTGGGCGATGTCGAACATCGTCTCCCTGCGGGTGACTACCATTGCGCCAGTGTTGCGAATGACCTCATCCAGCGCGGTAGTCGAGGCGGTCTCCAAGTTGGATTGGTCGTAGTGCCGTGCCGATTTCAAGGCACGGGAAGGGATGAAAACCACCACGCGCTTTTCCATGGCCAAGCGGCTGAGCACGCGGAAGAACTTGCGCGGGTTACCGATCGTGTCGAGGGAGAGCAAACAAATGTTTGTGGCGTCATCATCTGCCCAGTATTGGATGACATCGTTGCCGGTGACATCGCCAAAGGAGCCTGCGCCGATGAACGAGCTGAGCCCGCAGCCGCGATTCAACGCGTAGGACAGCGTGAGCGTCGCTATGCCCGCGGACTGTGTGAACAGCCCGACCGTGCCTGCGCGTGGCATCGGCGCAGGTGAGGCGTTGAGCTGCGTGTGTGTGTTGATGAGGCCGACTGCCGCTGGGCCCAACGCACGCAGACCATAGTCGCGCGCCTTATCGACGAACGTTCGTGCATCTTCGAGGGCAACTCCAGGATTCTTGGACCCGGCCAGCGCCACCACTCCGAAAGCATTCTTTTCGGCGGCGTTTTTGAGTGCGGCTTCAAAGGTGTCAGGGTCGTGCTCGACGATGACGAGGTCTGTATTTTCTGGAATTTTCTCGTAGTCGGTGGTGCCGGTAAGGATGCGCAGTTCACCCTGGAAACGGGCCTGGGTGAGGTTTGGGACAACTGATTGCATGCGATCTACATCGCCGATCACAGCTACCGATGTTGGTTGGAGCAAGCGGCGGATCGAGTTCGCCTCGGCGCGCAGTTCGCGACGAGCCATGACCTCACGGGAGGTTTCCGTCGGGTCGATGGGGAAGTTGACGGTAATGAAGCCGTCTTCCAGCTCCGGATTGACCTGATAGCCGGCCTTGATAAAGGTCTGCACCATGGTGCGGTTTTGGGTGAGCATTTCCGCGAAGAAGGTTTCGATGCTGCATTCCCGGCCGATCTGGGCCAGGTGCTCGAGCAAAATATTGGCCACACCCTTGTGGTGGTGGTCATCCTGGACCAGGAAGGAGACATCGGCGGTCCTGGTCTCGCCGGGGATGAGAGCGTACTTCGCAGTGGCGACGATGTCTTCGCGGTCCACCATCACTAGGGTGACCCGGTCGTGGTGGTCCACGTCCATCCAGTTCTTGAGATCTTCCTCCGTGAGTACCGGGTGTGCGGCGAAAAACCGCAGGTACTTGGACTTATCGGAGACCCTTGCGTAAAAGTTCTGGAGCTCTTCGCGGTCCTCGGGGCGCACGGGGCGCAGCGTGACGATATCGCCGTCATTGAGGACGACGTCGGCTTCCCAATGCTGCGGAGTGTTCATGTGGCCTAGCCTACAAAGATTCGATGAAGATCTAGGGCTAATGACAAAAAGAGAGCGGTTTTGTAACCGAGGTGCCGATTTTACTGAACTAGCCAATGAAGTCTTCGAAATTGCAGTAGACCGGATTGTGAAAGAACTCTGTTTGAGAGACCGCGACGAGGCGTAGAAATGATCGAAGAATGGGCCCCTGATAAGACGACCACGGTCTGGATGAACGTGGTCGGTCTTGGAACCACGATTGCTGGGCTTGTCGGGTTCGCAACCTTGTATGCGGCAGTCAATTCTGGGACGGTGGCTTTTGCCATTTCCGCTCGTGAGCTGGTGCTCATACTGCTCACGTTCTTAGTATTCGCACTGCTCATTGTGGTGCATGAGCTGCTGCATGGCTTCGCTCTGCGAACATTGGGCGCCAAGCCGAAATACGGCGCCACGATGGTAGGCGGGGCGATGCCGGCGTTTTATTGCACGTCGCCGGGTGTGCTGCTCTCGAAGAAGGCGTTCACCTATGTGGCATTGTTGCCGGGGATTGTGCTGGCTGTGATGCCCGCACTGTGGATCATTTTTCACGGCCCGTTTGCAGGATGGCTAGTGGTGCCAGCTGCGATGTTGCTGGGTGGCGCGGTAGGGGATTGGTTCATGACAGTTGTCGCACTTCGCGCGCCACGCGGGGCGCTGATTGAAGACAACAAAGAGGGGCTGCGGATTCATCTGCCTGCCGAGTAAGACTGCAGTGATTTGCTAGCTCCAGGCAGTGGGGAGCGGAACATCCAGATCAAAAGCAAAGATCATTGCTTGAGCCAAAAGGGTTTCCTGCTGATAGGTGAGAAATCCGACTGTCTTGCCGAGTTTGTCGCTGGGAATAGTGATGGTGTTGTCCACTGTGCAGGCGCACCTATGGTCTAGGCCGTTGCGCTGATCCAGGACAACTTCGCTGGACAAACCTCGGATTGTTGTGGTGATAGGAGCAACCGTTACCCGCATCATTGCTGGTCTGGCTAGCTCTCGGGTAAGTACAACCACAGGGCGCGTCTTGTCCAAGTTAGCTAAGCAGATCTCACGCATAGTGTTGTCCGGCCCAATCGATGAGGAGATCCAGATCATCGGATTCGCTGGAGTTGGCCAAGATGTGGGCATCCCGAATCGCCATGCGACGACGAATCTCGCGCTCGACCGCGCTCGTGATGACCTCAGTTCGGCTACTGGCTTCGCCTGACTTAACTAATCCGTCCAAGAACACAACCTGCTCATCAGGTAACCGGATTGCAATTTGAGTGGACATAATTGAAGCGTATCCCATTTTGGGATACGCTTCAACGGTTGACCGTCTGGTATATCCGTCGTAATGTCAGATATATAAGACATGGAGGTGTTGGGGATGGCGAAGAATCTGAGACTCAAGGCAGCACGCGTGGCTATTGGCCTGACGCAGCAGCAGCTTGCCGATGACGTAGGAGTTACTCGCCAAACGGTCAATGCCATCGAGCAGGGAAAGTACAACCCCACTATTTCCCTGTGCCTCGCACTGTGTCGCAGGACCGGCAAAACCCTTGATGATCTGTTTTGGGAGGACAACCATGAAATATGACGAGCGCCAACTCCAAGCCCGCGGCAGAATCGGGAACCGATCGCTAGCACTCGCGATGATCCTGCTCATGGTGTTAGCGAGCGCACAAGAGTTTGGGCTGCTGAACGCAACCCCGTTGGCGGCTGCCCACACAGTGCTGTGGACAACGTTGAGCTATTTCTGCGTGGCAGCAATTCGCTCGGATGCGTACCTGGAACGGGGCATGAAGTGGCCACCCATACTCGCAGTATTTGGCGGGTTCATCTTCCTCTACGTTGTTGTGGCGGTCAAGAATATTGCTAAAGGAACGTTCTTTCCTGACGGGAAGCTGGACACGGAATGGTCCATGTTGATGATGCTCGTTTTCTTTGTCATTACCTTTTCCGCTGGCCTGTGGAAGTCGCGTGAAGAGCGAACGCTTGAGTAGCTAAGTGGTGGCCGATGGCGTTCAAGAAGCGGGGGGGGGCAAACAATCTCCGCCACCACAGCACGACGAGGCCGAGCAGCAGAACGTTGATAATCGCACTGAGCACGATGCCTAGGGTGGTGAGGTTATCGCCCGCAAGGAAAGCCGTGAAGTCATAGACGAAATGCCAGACGATGCCCGCCCACAGGCTGCGCGTGAGTGCGACGAGTTCTGCGAGCAGTAACCCGATGAGGAACGCGTAGATCACTTGCAAGAAGAGGTAGATCGGCCACTAAAGGCGTTGCTCAAATGCAGTACGCCGAATAAGACGCCGGAAACAACAATTGCGAACTTTTCACCGCGAATGCGTAGCGCGGCGAGCAGCAGGCCACGGAACCAAATCTCCTCATTAAATGCGACAGTCAAAGTGAACAGTAAATAGGGAACCACGAGCGATGCCCCGATGTGAACACCCTCGACCAAATTCAATACTGGGAGAATAAACAGCGGCAGACCAACCGCCCAGCCAACCGGCGTCCGGAAGCCATACTCTGCAAGCGAATGCTTGCTTACTTTCATCCACAGCACACCAAGCAGAGCAGAAAGTGAGATGAATCCGACGAGGACGTAAATGACTGTGGCGTCGTCAAGCTGCATCACCTGGCCGACCGCCGACCCCACCGCGGTGAGCAGCGTACCGAGGATGGCGATCCCGATACCGACAAGGATTGGGTGCTTAGTCTTCCAGGTGGTCATGAGGCATCCTTCAATTGGGGTTGCCTACAAGAATACGCTGGTTAATCCCGCATTCTAGGAAAAGTAGACTTCCTGCTGTGTCTGCTTGATCACCGGTGCCATGTCCTGTCCACGCAGCTCAGATAGCGTCTCCAAGGTGCCTCGCAGGGACGTGACCACGTCCCCGGCGCTCACCACCGCGCTTGTCGACGCCGGTAGGTCACTTTCCAGCAGAAGTCGATTTTCAGGCACTTGCTTCACATATGCCCGGCCTTTCTTTCCCTCCAGCACGCTGGGATGCACGGAAAAGTAGCCACCGATCTGCATTAACCGAGTGAGCTCATCGCTTGTTCCCGAGAAACGGTGGAAGACGGGGATTACGTTGTCGGGCAGCATATCCAGGACTTCAGTCGCCGCCCGCACCGCATGAATGGAGAGCACGTAGGGGCGGTCCTTCAAGAAGGCAAAGATTCGGCGCAGTGCCTCAAGCTGCAGTGGAGCTGATTCAACCCGGCGCGGGCTGAAATCCAGGCCTATCTCGCCGATACAACGAGTCTGGGGGAGATTGTTGGCGAAAGTTTCCAGTTCTTCCTCGAAAGTCGGCCCGACCCACCATGGATGAAATCCCAGCGAAGGGAGAGTGCCGGGCTGAACCTGGAATTCGGAAGGAAGCACAGTCTGTGCCACCACCTGCACGTCGGATTCGGCAAGCTCTGCTAGCAACGTGGTGCGTTGGGATGCAGGCACAAAGTCCAGGTGAAGGTGGGTGTCTAGGAGCACGGTGTCGCCTCGTCCACGGCCGCCAGAGCTTCCTCGCGGGTCCGGAACAATCGTGGTGGTCGAGCCATGGGTTCCAGCCCCGCCAATCGCTGGATCACCTTGCCGGCAATCATTAACCCCATGATCGGTGGCATGTAGCTCATTGAGCCAAGACTCTCACCTTTGGTTCGCCCCGCATTCAACTTCACTGGTACCTCGGTGGAAAACAACACCTCAACGCCCTTGATTCTGCGCTTTTGGCACTCCAGGCGCATCACTTTCGACATTTGGCACTGGGTGGTTTTGCGCAGGTTGGCGAACTTCAGCAGGGAAGGATCCATCCGGTTCGCCGCGCCCATCGAGGAAAGTAGCGGCAATCCCTCTGCGGCGCACCAATGCGCGATGGCGAGTTTCTGGGAGATGGTGTCGATGCAGTCCACAACATAGTCCGGCCGGGGGAGCTCGCCCAAGACGGAAGCAACATTGTCTGGGGCGAGAAAGATGTGCTGTGCGACTATCTCGCAAGAGGGGTTGATATCCTGCACCATCTCAGTCATCACCTCGGTTTTGGCACGACCGATGGTGGAGGTAAAAGCGATTGCTTGGCGGTTGATGTTGCTCGGTTCCACTACATCGCGATCAAGGAGAATTAGCTTGCCAACGCCACCACGTGCAAGCGCCTCCGCACAAGCGGAACCAACGCCACCGAGGCCGAGAACCATGACGGTTGAGTTCTTGAGATTGCCTAAACCGTCGTCGCCAAGCAAAAGATGTAGGCGAGCGAATCGCTCAGAATGCACTAACAAAAGCCTTCTCAGTAAGTGGAGCCGATGACGGGAATCGAACCCGCGTATGCAGCTTGGGAAGCTGCCATTCTACCATTGAATTACATCGGCATATTGCTCTGCAATAGCGACTATCCTAGCACTGCAGGAAGCTACTTAATAAATCACCGCACGGGTCGGTCGTGTGTGCTTCCGCCACAAAGTTTGAGTGGGATCTAGCGTCGCTGGTCGATGGCGTCGATAAGCTGGTGGCAAATATCACCGCGGTGGAGCCTGCCCGACAGATAGGAGCTGGAGACCATGGTGGGCGCGATCTTCCAGACGGCGGACAAAGATCAGGCGGAGCAGATGCCGCCTCGATTGGCGGCCCGGGATTGGGTAGTTTCCCGTGTCCGAAGTGCAGGAACTAGACTTGTGGGCATGCTGCTTTCAGATCGTGATATCCGCGCTGCAATTGATACCAAAGAACTGGGAATTGAACCGTTCGCTCCGGAGATGATTCAGCCGTCGTCCATCGACGTGCGTATGGATCGATTCTTCCGCGTCTTCAACAACTCCAAGTACACGCACATCGACCCGAAGCAGCAGCAGGACGAGCTGACCAGCGAGATCGAGGTCAAGGACAACGAACCATTCATTCTGCATCCGGGTGAGTTTGTGCTGGCCGCGACATTTGAGAAGTTCACCCTGCCTCCGCACCTCGCGGGTCGGTTGGAGGGTAAGTCCTCACTGGGGCGCCTCGGCTTGCTTACGCACTCCACCGCTGGCTTTATCGACCCGGGATTTTCCGGTCACATCACTCTGGAGCTGTCCAACGTGGCCAACCTTCCGATCGCGCTGTGGCCGGGGATGAAGGTGGGCCAGCTTGCGCTGTTCAAGATGAGTTCCCCGGCAGAGACTCCTTATGGCAGTGGCAAACTCGGCAGTAAGTATCAGGGGCAGCGTGGCCCTACCCCGTCGAAGGCATATCTGAACTTTAGGTAACGTACGCAGCGCCCGCGCCCAAATACCGGTAAGAATGACTCTTATGCGTATGACAGTCATCGGAACCGGATATTTAGGCGCCACCCACGCCGCCTGCATGGCCGAACTGGGCCATGAAGTCCTCGGAGTGGACGTAGACGAGCAGAAGATCGAGGCGTTGCGAAACAGTACCGTTCCGTTTTATGAACCGGGGCTTCCTGAGGTTTTGGAACGCAACATTGCTGCAGGTCGGCTGGCTTTTACTACTTCCTATGATGAGGCGGCCGAGTTTGGCAATGTCCACTTCCTGGGCGTTGGTACTCCGCAGCAGCGCGGCTCCTATGCTGCAGACCTCAAATACGTCTACGCCGTGATAGAGGATCTCGTGCCAAAGCTGAAGGGCAAGCACGTCATCTTTGGCAAGTCCACCGTGCCAGTGGGGACTGCCACTGAGTTGCAGAAGATGGCTGACGAGCTGGCCCCAGCAGGTACTGAAGTAGAGATCGCCTGGAACCCCGAGTTCTTGCGCGAAGGCTTTGCAGTCAAGGACACGATCACCCCAGACCGCATTGTTCTAGGAACGCGCGCCGAGAACTCCACCGCGGAAGAGATTGCCCGCGAAGTGTATGCCACCCCACTGGCGGAGGACACTCCATTCATCGTTACGGATCTGCAGACCGCTGAGCTGGTTAAAGTATCTGCGAACGCCTTCCTGGCGACCAAAATCTCCTTCATCAACGCGGTCTCCGAGGTGTGCGAATTGGTGGGCGCGGACGTCGTTAAGCTTGCCGACGCCATTGGTCACGACGACCGCATCGGCCGCAAATTCTTGGGTGCCGGCCTTGGTTTCGGCGGTGGCTGCCTGCCTAAAGACATCCGGGCATTCATGGCCCGCGCTGGCGAACTGGGCGCTGACCAGGCTCTGACTTTCCTACGCGAAGTGGACGCGATCAATATGCGTCGCCGCGATCGCATGGTGCTGCTCGCCCGTGAAGCATGCGGTGGCAACCTACTGGGCCACAACGTGACAGTCCTCGGTGCTGCCTTTAAACCGAACTCGGACGATGTTCGAGATTCACCGGCGCTGTCTATTGCAGGTTCGTTGTCGCTGGCTGGAGCCCAAGTCACCGTGTATGACCCGCAGGGCATGGATAATGCCCGCAAGGTTTTCCCAACCCTGAATTATGCTTCCTCCACTGACGACGCGCTGCGCGGTGCTGACGTAGTGGTGCTTGCCACCGAGTGGCAGGAATTCCGCGACCTTGATCCGGTCCACGCCGCTACGCTGGTACGCGAGAAGAAGATTCTCGACGGCCGCAACGTGCTGCCGGTCGAGGAGTGGAAAGCTGCCGGATGGACTATTCAAGCATTAGGACGATCCTTGTAATCCTCTTTGTCCTCTGGAGTCCGGCCTCGCTATGGATGCTTTATGATCGCGGCGAGGTCTACTGCGGGATCGGTGTCGCAATGTCGGCGCTGGTCCTCATCGCCTATTGCGTCCGGCCCCGCGGTGTGGTGGGGAGCATCGGCGCGATGATCGCCGGCATCGGATGGGCAAACGATACGTATATTGCGATGACTTCCGGTCCCAATGATCCGGTAATCAATGTCTTCGGATTGGTGCTGTATGTCGGCGTGGCCTTGGTGGTGCTGCAGTTGATCGCCGACAGGAATGACCGCCGTGCCCGATCAGGAAAGGCGAACGGCCCCGCCTGAGCTGGGCGAGGCCGTTATCTGTACTGCTTGTAGTGCTTGTAGTGCTTCAGGAACTCAGCAAAGTGGTGACACTGCAAAAGCTGGCTGGGGCGAAACAACTTCGAGGTGGAGTTCTGCGAGCCAAAGTCTTGAACCGACCTATTGCTTGTAATGCTTCAAGAAGTTGCCGAGTCGGCCAATTGCTTCCGTCAGTTCCGCAGCGTGTGGCAATGTGACCACGCGGAAGTGGTCCGGCTTATCCCAGTTAAATCCGGTGCCGTGAACGAGCAGGATTTTCTCCTGCCTAAGTAGATCCAGCATCATGCGGGAGTCGTCCTGGATCGGGTACATCTCCAGGTCGATCTTCGGGAAGGCGTACAGTGCGCCCATCGGCTTCACACAGGACACTCCCGGGATCTCGTTGAGGGCTTCATAGGCGGCGTTGCGCTGCCGCAGCAAGCGCCCGTTTTTCCCTGTCAGGCCATAGATGGACTGCCGGCCACCGAGCGCGACTTGAATGCCATGCTGTGCGGGAACGTTGGGGCACAAGCGGGTACCGGCAAGTAGGTCCAAACCTTCGATGAAGCCTTCCGCATGATGCTTCGGGCCGGTCAGTACCATCCAACCGGCACGATAGCCTGCCACACGGTATGCCTTGGACAGGCCATTAAAGGTAATGCACAGCAGGTCGGGACATAGGGTGGCTATGGAGATGTGCTCAGCATCGTCGTAGAGGATGCGGTCGTAGATTTCATCAGCGAGAACGAGTAGCTCATGCTCGCGGGCGATGTCTACAATTCGCTGCAGCACCTCGCGCGAGTACACGGCGCCAGTTGGGTTATTTGGGTTAATCACCACGATGGCTTTGGTGCGGTCCGTGATCTTCGCCTTGATGTCCTCGATGGACGGGTTCCAGTCGTCTTCCTCGTCACAGAGGTAGTGCACGGCCTTGCCTCCGGCAAGGGAAGTGGCGGCGGTCCATAGCGGATAATCTGGGGCTGGGATTAGCACTTCATCGCCGTCGTTAAGCAGCGCTTGGGTCACCATGGAAATAAGCTCGGAGACCCCGTTGCCGAGGTAGACATCGTCGATATCGAACTCAGGGAAGCCGTCGATCAGCTCATAACGGGTCACGATGGCGCGACGTGCAGGGACGATGCCCTTGGAGGTGGAGTAGCCTTGCGACGTTGGCAGCGCAGCAATCATGTCTCGCATGATCACATCCGGAGCATCGAAACCGAAGACGGCGGGATTGCCTGTGTTGAGCTTGAGGATTCGAGACCCTTCCGCTTCGAGGCGCTCGGCTTCGGCGGCTACGGGTCCACGGATCTCATATAAGACGCCCTTCAATTTGTCGGACTGGTCAAAGATGCGTGGTGGCTTTTGAGTATTCACCTGTCCCATCATGCCACCGTAGACAGGGGGGAATAAAGCCCCTGCCATCAGGAGCCTGGCTCAGGTTAGGAATTCGGTGGATTCGCTGGGCGAAGATGCCGTGAGGGGCGTGGTCTTTTGTGGGGGAGACTTGCCAAAGCAAAGCCGCATCACAGCTCAAGTGTGATGCGGCGCGAGGTGCTCGGGATTTACTGCTCAGCTTCGGGATCGCCCTTTGGATCAACCTTCGGCGCTCCCACTTTGGTAGCCAAACCTGCTGGCGCTTCCGCAGGTGGTCGTCTGCGGCCTAACTTGGAGAACTTGTCCCGGATTGCTTCGAATGCATCCTCTGCAGTGGCGGTATTGCCAGCAGCGCGGGACGTTTCGATCTGGATTTCATCTACAGTGAGCTCGCCAGAGCGCAGGGAAACCAGGTCGCCGTGGTAGCGCAGCCATACCGCGATGCTCGCAGCCACCGGCACGGCCAGGAAAGCGCCGATGATTCCGAATAGGCTGGAACCCACCGTCACAGAGAGCAACACGATTGCCGGGTGTAGATTCATCGCCTTGGACTGCAGGATCGGGGAAAGCACATTCCCCTCGAGCTGCTGCACGGCAATAATAAGGATGAGCACGAAAATTGCCGTCGTAGTGCCGTTGGAGACCAGTGCCACCAGCACCGCCAATGCACCTGCGGTGACGGCACCAACGATTGGAATGAAGCCGGCAAAGAACGTCAGTACGCCCAGGACGAAAGCGAGCGGAACGCCAAGAATGACGAGGCCAGCACCGATGATGATGGCGTCGATGAGGGAGACGATCGCCTGTGCCCGGATGTAGCCCGCCAAGGTGTTCCATGTGCGGGTAAGGGCTTCAGTTAGGTGCCAACCAGCATTGGCTCCGGTAGTGCGACGGATCCACGGCAGGAAGCGATCGCCGTCTTTAAGGAAGAAGAACGTCAGCACGAGCATGACGCCGAGGGTGACAAGGACGGAGGAAGCGGTGGATACGCCTTGCGCCACCCCGGAAGCAATATTGCTTGCCTGCTCCTGTGCCTTCGCCATGATGTCGTTGAGAAACCCGGTGATTTGATCGATGTTGAGATTGAAAGGCGGGCCCTGCAGCCAAGTCTCAAGTTTGTCCAAGCCTTCGGAAGCCTTGTCAACGAGTTCCTTGGATTGCTTCCCGATGCTCGGAGCCATAGCGGTAAAAATGCCGACGATGGTTCCGATCGACACTAAAAGCACCGTGGTAACGGCAAGTGCGGGCGGCCACTTCTTGCTGCGCAACCATTTGACTGGTGGCCATAAAACGGTGGAAACCAAGATCGCCAAGAGGATCGGCAGTAGCCCGGTCCACACCTTGCCCAGGCCTTTCCAGGCAATGAATCCAGCAATCGCAAGGATGACAAAACGCAGCGCCCAGCCGGCCACCCACCGGCCGTCTTGGCCGAGGATTGCGGCGCGGTCGATCCTCTCCGAGTGGAGTGGTTCAGCGCCAAGCTGCTCGGGCAAGTCAATCAATTTGTCGAGGTTATCTTTGTTGTGTATGTCCATCAGATCACCAATTGTGCCAGAGCAACCCCCATTTGTCCTTGGCTCACAGGGGATACCGCGCAGCAATACTGATGTTGTGATCCATATCTCATGCGAAAGTTGAGTCCGCTGGGAACAAGTTTGCTCGCAGCGCCGTTGTGCTAAGTGAACAGGTTGAGTGACGCCCGCTCAAGGCATTTGCTAGGATTGCAGAAGTTGAGCCAATGGGTATCAATCTGTAGCAAATGTAGTCCAACAAAATAGGAGGAAACACATGGGACGTGCAGTAGGTATTGACCTCGGAACCACCAACTCGGTTGTATCCGTACTGGAAGGTGGCGAGCCAGTAGTAATCGCCAACTCTGAGGGTGCTCGCACCACGCCATCGGTTGTTGCATTCGCAAAGAATGGTGAAGTGCTCGTTGGTCAGTCTGCCAAGAATCAGGCGGTCACCAACGTTGACCGCACGATCCGCTCCGTCAAGCGCTACGTTGGTACCGACTGGAACGTAGATATCGACGGCAAGAAGTACACTCCGCAGGAGATTTCCGCTCGTACGCTCATGAAGCTCAAGCGCGACGCTGAATCTTACCTGGGTGAAGAAGTTACCGATGCCGTGATTACCGTTCCTGCCTACTTTGAGGACGCACAGCGCCAGGCGACCAAGGAAGCCGGCCAGATCGCTGGCCTCAACGTGCTCCGTATCGTGAACGAGCCAACTGCTGCTGCTCTGGCATACGGCCTGGAGAAGGGTGATAGCGAACAGACCATCTTGGTATTCGACCTCGGCGGCGGCACCTTCGACGTCTCCCTGCTTGAAATTGGCGACGGTGTCGTTGAGGTTCGCGCAACTTCCGGTGACAACGAGCTGGGCGGTGACGACTGGGATCAGCGCATCGTCGATTGGCTCGTGGAGAAGTTCAAGAACGCCAATGGCATTGACCTAACCAAGGACAAGATGGCACTGCAGCGCCTGCGTGAGGCTGCGGAGAAGGCCAAGATTGAACTGTCCTCCTCGCAGTCTGCCAACATCAACCTGCCTTACATCACCGTTGACGCAGACAAGAACCCTCTCTTCCTGGACGAGAACCTCTCCCGCACTGAATTCCAGAAGATCACTCAGGATCTGCTGGACCGCACCAAGGCGCCATTCAACCAGGTGATTAAGGATGCCGAGCTCTCCGTCAACGACATTGACCATGTGGTGCTGGTTGGTGGCTCTACCCGTATGCCAGCCGTCACCGAATTGGTGAAGGAACTGACCGGCGGCCGCGAGCCGAACAAGGGTGTTAACCCGGACGAGGTCGTTGCAGTCGGTGCTGCGCTGCAGGCCGGCGTGCTGCGCGGTGAAGTGAAGGACGTGCTGCTTCTCGACGTCACCCCGCTCTCCCTCGGCATCGAAACCAAGGGTGGCGTGATGACCAAGCTCATCGAGCGCAACACCACCATCCCAACCAAGCGTTCGGAGACCTTCACTACAGCGGAGGATAACCAGCCTTCCGTACAGATCCAGGTCTTCCAGGGCGAGCGCGAGATGGCTTCCGCCAACAAGTTGCTCGGTTCCTTCGAACTGGGTGGCATTGCGCCTGCCCCACGTGGCGTGCCACAGATCGAGGTCACCTTCGATATTGACGCCAACGGTATCGTCCACGTCACCGCTAAGGACAAGGGCACCGGCAAGGAAAACACCATCAAGATCCAGGACGGTTCCGGCCTCTCCAAGGAAGAGATCGACCGCATGGTGAAGGACGCCGAGGCGCACGCAGAAGAGGATAAGAAGCGCCGCGAGGAGCAGGAAATCCGCAACTCTGCCGAGTCCCTGGCCTACCAGACCCGCAAGTTCATGGAGGACAACTCCGACAAGGTTTCTGAGGACATCAAGAACAAGGTTGAAGAGGCTGCCAAGGGCGTCGATGAAGCTCTCAAGGGTGAAGACATCGAAGCCATCAAGACCGCAGTAGAGACCCTGAACAAGGAATCTCAGGAGCTTGGTAAGGCAATCTACGAGGCACAGGCTGCGGAAGCAGGCGCTGAAGGTGCCGCGGCAGATGCTGCCACTGACGACGGCGTTGTTGACGCAGAAGTCATCGACGAGGAAGAAGAGAAGAAGTAATGACTGAGCCGAATCGCGACATGTCGCAAAACCCGGGAGATCCCGACATCACGGATCAGGAGGCTACCTCTCCGGAGGCCGCTGAAGCTGAGGCGGCTGCCGCTGAGGAGGCTCAAGCAGAAGCTGATCTGGAAGCCCAGGTCAACGAAGCCCTCGCAGATGTCGACCTCGATGAAGACGGCGAAGTTAACGATGTAGAAGCGCAACTCGCCGAACGCACCGAGGACCTGCTGCGGATGACCGCTGAGTACGCGAACTACCGCAAGCGGACCGAGCGGGATCGAGTAGGAGCCATTGCGGCCGCCAAGGCAAGCATGATCGAAAAGTTCCTGCCCATCTTGGATGACCTCGATCTTGCGGAAAAGCATGGTGATCTTGCGGAAGGGCCGCTGAAGGCTTTCGCAGACAAGTTCACCAACATCGTGACTGCGCAGGGCCTCGAAGCTTTTGGGGCGGAGGGTGATCCCTTCGACCCAGAGCGGCACGAAGCAGTGCAAGATTTATCCAACGGTGAAGAAAAAGTCATTGGAACAGTGCTGCGTAAGGGGTACCTCGTGGGCGAGCGACTCGTGCGCACCGCGATGGTGATCATCGCCGACCCAGCCGAAGCTGCTGGCGAAGCACCGGCGTCGGAATAACTTCGGACGTCGAAAAGCAAGGTAAATGCAGAAAGGAGGAGATGCCCGATGACGCAACGCGAATGGGCGGATAAAAATTACTATGCGGACTTGGGGGTCTCCTCGTCTGCTGATCATGCCGAGATTAAGAAGGCTTATCGCAAGCTAGCGCGCGATAACCACCCGGACAAAAACCCTGGCGATAAGCTTGCAGAAGAGCGTTTCAAGAAGGCTGCCGAGGCATATGACGTGCTCGGCGACGAAAAGAAACGCAAAGAATACGATGACCTGAAAGCCATGCTGGCATCCGGAGGTTTCGGCGGATTCAGCGGACGAGGAGGTCCGGGCTTCCCCGGTGGGTTTCAAGGTAGCCAAGGATTCGAGGACATTCTCCGAGACGGCGGATTTGCTAGCGAAGGTGGCATTGGGGATATCTTCGGTGGCCTTTTCAACCGCGGTGGCCATAGCCGCACAGCAGCTGCGCCAACGCGGGGGGCCGACGTCGAAACGTCCATCACCCTGGAATTCCGCGAAGCGGCCAAAGGGACCACGATCCCCATTCAACTGAGTGGGGAAGCGCCCTGCACTGATTGCCACGGATCTGGATCCAAATCCGGAAACCCATCCGTATGTGGGGATTGCAGTGGCACGGGATATACCTCGGAAAATCGAGGGGCCTTCGGGTTCTCTGCACCGTGCACCAAGTGTGGTGGTTCTGGACGCGTGATCACCGATCCGTGCGCAACCTGCACTGGAACTGGGACTGTGCGTCGTACTCGATCCATCACGGTGCGTATCCCAGCCGGTGTTGAGGATGGTCAGAAGGTCCGGCTCGCCGGGCAAGGCGAAGCGGGACCCAATGGCAAGCCGGCGGGCGACCTATTCGTCACGGTGTCCGTCAAACCTGACAAGGTATTCACCCGAAAGGGCGATGACCTGCAGGTGACGGTTCCAGTAAGCTTCGGTGAGCTCGCACTTGGCGGGACAATCGCTGTTCCGACTTTGGATGCCCCGGTGCGGGTGAAAATACCGGCAGGAACCCCTTCTGGGCGCGTGCTGCGAGTCCGGAATCGGGGAGTACATCGTGCTTCTGGAGCGCAAGGTGACCTGTTGGTGAAGGTAGAAGTCCACATTCCTCAAAACATGGGTGCAGCAGAAACTTCTGCATTGCGCAGCTATGTCCAGGCCGAAAAGGACGCGGGGCATGATCCTCGTGCCGATTGGGTCGGGGCGGAATAAGGAGGAATCTGATGAGTAGCCGAGGGGCGGATAACGAGGTCTTCGTTATTTCTGTCGCTGCGGAACTCGCGGGAATGCATGCCCAAACGCTGCGGACCTACGACAGGATAGGCCTGGTTATTCCGCAGCGGACAAGGGGAGGCGGCCGGCGATACTCGCGTCGGGACGTAGATTTGCTGCGCGAGATCCAGCGACTTTCCCAAGAAGAAGGTGTGAATCTTGCGGGAATTAAGTCCATCATCGAGTTGACCCAAGAAAACGAAAAGCTCAAGGCGGAAAACGAACAATTGAAACGTGAACTCGCAGACAACCAACGTCCGCGCAGTCATGGTGAATTGGTTCACGTGCCACGCTCCACCGCTGTGGTGATGTGGGAACCGCGTCGAAAACGGCGCAAGCCTTAGCTAGTCCGCCCGTCAGTGTTTCGCTGGCGGGCTTTCGCATGTCCGAAATTTGCCTAATTAACAAAACCTTTCCTAGCTGCGACCTTTCAAAGAAGGGACTGCAAATATAGTAAATGTGATTGCGGACACATTTTCCCCTGGTTAGGCTGAGCGAAATTCAACCATTTCCCACGCTCAGCACTTGAAAGGACGTCCCCAATGGCGGTATACGCAAACCCTGGCACCGAGGGCTCGATCGTAGAATTCAAGCAGCGCTACGAGAACTTCATCGGTGGAGAGTGGGTGGCTCCAGTTAATGGCAACTACATGGATAACCTCTCCCCAGTCAACGGTGAAGTCTTTTGCCAAGTCCCCCGCTCTGATTCCGATGACATCGAGAAAGCGCTCGACGCGGCGTATGCCGCAAAGGATGTATGGGGCAAGACCAGCCCGGCGGAACGAGCAGCATTGCTGCTCGCCATAGCCGAGCGCATGGAAGAGAACCTCGAAAAGATTGCGGTCGCGGAGACCTGGGACAACGGTAAAGCTGTGCGCGAAACTCTTGCTGCCGATATCCCCCTGGCAATCGATCACTTCCGCTACTTTGCGTCGGTGGTGCGCACCCAGGAGGGGCGCATGTCGCAAATCGACGACAATACCGTTGCCTACCATTTCCTCGAGCCAATCGGAGTGGTGGGGCAGATCATCCCCTGGAACTTCCCGCTGCTCATGGCTGCGTGGAAAATCGCGCCTGCCCTCGCCGGCGGTAACTGCATCGTCCTCAAGCCCGCTGAGCAAACGCCGGCATCAATCCTCTACGTCATCGAACTCATTGCAGACCTATTGCCAAAGGGCGTGCTGAATGTGGTGAACGGCCTCGGTGCTGAGGCAGGTGCCGCCCTGACGGCTAGCTCGCGGATTAGCAAAATCGCGTTTACGGGCTCTACCGAGGTCGGCAAGATCATTCACTCCGCAGTTTCGGACAAGATCATTCCGGTCACTCTGGAACTCGGTGGCAAGTCGCCGTCGATCTTCTTCCCGGACATCATGGATAAGGATGATGACTTCCTAGACAAGTGCGTGGAGGGCCTTGCCATGTTCGCACTCAACCAGGGCGAAGTGTGTACCTGTCCATCTCGGGCGCTCATCCATGAAGACATCGCGGAGGAGTTCCTCAAGCGTGCGGTGAAGAAGGTGGAATCCCTTAAATTTGGCAACCCGCTTGATACCGAAGTGCAAATGGGCGCGCAGGCTTCTCAGGAGCAGATGGACAAGATCACCGGCTATCTCAAATCCGGCCCTGCTGAGGGTGCAGAGACGCTCACTGGCGGTGGCATCAACAAGATCGACGGTTTGGAAGGCGGCTACTACATCGAGCCGACCATCTTCAAGGGTTCCAATGACATGGCGTGCTTCCGAGAGGAAATCTTCGGCCCTGTTCTCGCAGTGACTACCTTCAAAACCTTCGAAGAAGCCATGGAGATTGCTAACGATACGATCTACGGCCTCGGTGCTGGGGTGTGGAGCCGAAACGGCAACACCGCCTACCGGGCTGGCCGCACGATTCAGGCGGGCCGAGTGTGGGTGAACAACTACCACTCCTACCCGGCGCATGCGGCCTTCGGCGGCTACAAGCAATCGGGCATCGGCCGGGAAAACCATGCCATGATGATGAGCCACTATCAGCAAGTCAAGTGCATGCTGGTGTCCTATGACGAGAAGCCGACCGGCTTGTTCTAATCCTCAAGGATTCCTATCCTGCAGTGTGCGCAACCGGCGGTGAAACTCCGGATCAGTCCAGTATGCCGAGTGCCCGCCGGCTGCCGGCCATACCTCCGCCCCAAATTCCGGGTCGGCGGGATCAGGACCGTGGACACCGCTGCGGGCGGTCACCGAGAGCCCGATCGGATCTGCAGTGGAGGTCGTGGCGATCACCCGTGGACGCTCAGACTTGAGGTTGAGCTGATCGGCACGGTGTACTCCGACACCGGGACTACCCGCGAACACCACTGCATCAGCGGTTAGACCACGGCCCTGCGCAGCATGGCCGGTGACAACTGACCCGTAGGAATGACCAACCACCGTGAGATGAGGTTCATTGCCCACTCGCGCGGCCCGCCGCTTGAGCTCCGCCTGAAAGTCTCGCAGCCGCGTAGCACCGATACTCGCGGGGCCAGTAGCGGTAGCCGCGAGTAGGTTGTTCGGCGCGCGATAGTCGATCCAGAGCACTGCGGCGCCACCCGTGGTGCGCGAGATTCCTTGTGCCCGGGTGGCGTACTCTGCCCAGTCTGCAGGATCTGCTGACCCCACTCCTGGCACGAGGGTAGTGACGGCGGGTGCGGTGTCTATCTCACCAAAGGCCAAGATAACGCCGTCGCTGGCCGGCATGAAACGAGCTGTGGGGAATCGCTCGGCTAGGGCGCGGATTTCTGGACCGGCGGTACTGACCACAAACTCGTGGATTTCTTGCTGGCTGGCATTAGAAAAGTCACTGAGCGTGGTGTTCGTTGGTTGTTGTTCAGTGCAAATGGCAGTGATTTCCTGCGCGCAAGCCCGATCCACCGCCTTTCCTAACTCAGCAATCTCCGCTAGGAGGAGATCTACTGAACGGGAGCGCTGCCCGATGCGATCCAGGGAAGCAGTGAGCTTATCGACGTCAATCTCCAGCGCAGCGGCAACCTCCGCAGCCCGGGAGAGCACCCCAGCGACAGCACTCATCTGACTGATTACTTGCGCTTGTTGTTTCGCAGTCGCGGAATCGGAACGCCGGGCAGCCTGTAGAAAGTCGGCATCGCTACCGGCTGCAAAGAGGGTTTCCCACCGCTGGTCATTGGCGTGGAGAGCTTGAGACTGCCGGGTGGCGAGCTGGGAAAGCTGGCGGGCGGCGTCGTAAAGCTCAGGTGCCCTAACCGGCAGCACGCAGCGTCCTTGTGATCATGTCGTCCTGCGTCCGTAGCTGCGCGATGGTCCTGAGTACTTGCCGGTGGCTCGCCTGCAGGGATTGGGAGCGCCGGTTGGATTCTTCTCGCCACTTCGCGCTCGCGGTGGACAACGCTGCCGCGGTGAGCGAACTACCTGGCAGATCAGGGAAATGTGTGGGGAACTCAAGTGGTTGTGTGGGTGTGGTGGTGATGTTCATGCCCTGCATGGTGCGGACTGGATGCTATGTGAGCAAGGTCCGGTTTCGCAGATCTGTGGATAGTTTGTGGCTATCCACATAAGCTTGGGGGCCATGAAGATCGCATTGGCACAGATCCTTTCCTCTGGAGATAAGCTAGACAACCTGGCTCGTATTCAAGACACAGCGCGGGAAGCTGCGCAACGTGGAGCTGAGCTGATCGTCTTTCCAGAAGCGGCGATGAAAGCTTTTCAATCGGGGCGGCTGGATGAAGCCGCAGAACCCATCGATGGTCCCTTCGGTACGGCCATTAAGGAACTCGCCGCCGAGGTCAAGGCCATGATCGTGGTCGGAATGTTCACCCCGGCGGATACCCAGGGCAAGTTCAACCGGGTGCACAACACACTGTTGATCACAGACGGTCAGGCTGTTAAACGCTACGACAAAGTGCATACCTATGATGCCTTCGGATACACCGAATCGGATACGGTCGCGCCCGGGGCGGAGCTGGTGACCTGGGGAGAGTTGGGTTTTGCTACCTGCTATGACATTCGCTTCCCAGAGCAATTCAAGGCACTAGCTAGTAGCGGCGCCAAAATCATCGTCTTGCCGGCATCATGGGCTAATGGAGAAGACAAACTGCGGCAATGGCAGCTGCTGGGGAGCGCTCGTGCATTGGATTCCACCAGCTTCGTGGTTGCGGTGGGCCAGGCACAGCCGCCGGAGGCTACACCCGGCGATCCCACGGGAATCGGTCATTCTGCACTTATCAGCCCGACCGGGAAACGCATCGTTGAAGCTGGCTACGGTGAAGAGTTGCTGGTAGCCGAGATTGAACTCAGTGACGTAGATAAGGCGCGTGCTGCACTGCCCGTCCTACAGGGCTAGCACCTGGATGTTGTCTGCTGGGGTGCCAGCTTCGATCAACTGCGCACGTGTTTGCTGCGCCCACTCGGGAGCGCCGGAAATGAGTACCTCGCGATCCGCCCAGGTTCCCCACGAACTCACCGAAGCAGCAAGTGTCCCCACCTGCTGCAGGTGCAATCCGCGCGGAGCCTGAGAGTGTTCGGTCGCACCAACCCACCACTCGTCCGCGGACTTCTCGACGACCGGTGTCACCGACAACCACGGCGTGTTTGCTGCAATGTGCCACAATCCCTGCAAATCATAGAGCTCCCCGGGGAACTCCGCGCCGAAGAACAGGTGTATCCGGTTCGTGGTGCCACGCATAATTTGGTCTAGCAGGATTGCCCGGAGTGCCGCGAGGCCGGTGCCCCGCGCGATCAAAAGCGCATCGTTTTCGCCGCTCAGATGCAGGTTGCCATGCCCGGGCCCGAAGTACCACTCGTCACCTGGCTGGGATACCGCGAGTCGCGAAAGTTCCGGGGTCTCGGAGAGGTGAAACTCGATGAAACCGGCGTCGCTAGATGGCAGTGCAGGAGCGAGGTGTGGCCAATAGCCACGGGCGAGCGAAGAAGAGACGGCGAGGTATTGGCCCGGCAGGTACTGGATCGGATTGGGGCATTCGAGGCGAATCACCGTGATCCGGCGTGAGCGACGCTGCACTTCTACAACCTTGCCCCATCCGGGGGGGGGAATCTCTGAAAGCGTGGACACCAACAGTTTTGACAGTTTGCTGAGTTTTTGGTCGGCGACGTGAACCTCCGAATAGGGGAGGTCAGTGCAGAACTCCCGGATGCATTTTCGGATGATGTCGAGGCCTGTTTGGGCGATCTCCGGTGTGAGTCCGAAGGCGCGGTGGTCCCGGGCAAAGGTGACTACCAGATCTTCGTTTAGCTCGTTATCCAGTATAAATGAGAGTGCAAACACCAATTCTTGGTGCGCATCTTCTTGTTTTGCGGGAAACAACAGGCGGGTTTCTGGGCGCGTGAGAAAGAGCTCGCTCAGTACGCGTTCGCGGAACGCCTTCTGCTCAGCGAGCAATACATTCGTAATTGGCCCTGGCACACGTCCATTGTGCCGTTAGGATCTTCACATGGACAACTCCGCCTCCATGTGTGCACAAAGTCGCACGCAGCGTTTGGAAGAACTACCAGTCACCCGCAAACACGCCCGTTTGCTCAGTGTTTCCGGGATTGGGTGGGCGCTCGATGCCATGGACGTTGGACTGATTTCTTTCATCATGGCAGCCCTAGCGGTGCAGTGGAACCTCAGCAAACAGGAGGTGTCTTGGCTAGGTTCTGTCGGTTTCGTCGGGATGGCCATCGGTGCATCATTGGGCGGCTTGCTCGCCGACAAAATCGGGCGTCGACAGGTTTTCGCCGCAACGCTGCTGATCTATGGAATCGCTACTGGGGCATCGGCCCTCGCAGGGTCGCTCGCAGTGCTAATGATCCTGCGATTTTTTGTGGGGCTTGGGCTGGGAGCGGAGCTTCCTGTGGCTTCCACATTGATTGCCGAGTTCTCCCCGCGGGCAGTGCGGGGGCGGATGGTAGTGCTGTTGGAAGCATTCTGGGCGGTGGGTTGGATTCTCGCTGCGGTCGTCGGCACGTTTGTTGTTGCCAACGGCCATGACGGTTGGCGGTGGGCGCTTGCGCTAGGGTGCATCCCGGCGCTGTACTCGATCATTGTGCGCGTCGGTATGCCGGAGTCGGTGCGTTTCCTTGAATCGCGTGGGCGCCACGAGGAAGCCGAGACGGTAGTGCAGTCTTTTGAGCAATCGCGGATCCCGTTTAAGGTGACGCCAGCGCGGGCGATGGAAACTGCGGTTGTTGCTGATTCGATTTGGGATAGGGCTGTGCGTTCTCGGACTGCGGCGCTGTGGGTGATTTGGTTCTGCGTCAATTTCTCCTACTACGGCGCGTTCATCTGGATTCCTTCGCTGCTGCACGCGCAGGGCTTCACCCTGGTGAAGTCTTTCACCTTCACGTTGATCATCACGGTGGCACAGCTCCCGGGATATGCCGTTGCGGCCTATCTCATCGAGACATGGGGGCGCCGATCCACCCTGGCAGCCTTCCTTGTCGGCTCTGCTGTTGCCGCGGGCATGTATGGCTTTGCGACGGCCGAATGGCAGATCATCCTTGCTGGATGCCTGCTGTCCTTCTTCAACCTGGGGGCCTGGGGTGCGCTGTACGCCATTGGCCCTGAGCTGTATCCAACCAATATTCGTGGTCAGGGGACTGGCGCGGCAGCAGGCTTCGGCCGGATCGCTTCCATCATTGCGCCGTTGTTTGTCCCGCCAGTGTTGGCCACATTGGGGACGATGGGCTTGTTTGCCTTCTTTGCTCTCGCTTTCGCGATTGCGGCGATGGCGGCGTTCGCACTTCCGGAGCTCAAAGGCCACGCCATCTAGCCGCCGCGCTATCTAAGCAGTTTTGACGCAGCGGAGGCGGCCCTGTGACCAGCGCGGGTCGCTCCAATGGTGGAAGAGTCGAGCCGTAGCCAGCGAGCAGTACTCGCGGGTTTCTGGCGGTAGTGACCTCATCCGTCATGTGGATTCCCCCTCGTGGTGAGCGCAGATGCAGCGGGGCCAGGTGCTGTAGTGAAGGGCGGAAGCCAGTATTCCAAAAGATGATGTCCGCATCCACGAACGTGCCCGCTGGTAGTGGGTCCCAACCATAGGCTGGGCCGGGTGGTGTGCCTGCGAAGACCACTCCTTCGGGTGTTATCTGGTCAAACATGCCACGGGAAACTAGCAGACCACTGTTAACGCCGGCGTGATAGTCAGTGCGCGCCGGGATGCCGGTGTTGGATACCACTGAGCCGGGGCCCTCCCCGCGCAGGGTGCGTGCGCGCACCCGCTTCTCGACGTCTAATCCCCATGACGCTGATGTGGCGTTGCCCAGGAATTCTGGTGGCCGTCGTGTGGCCCAGACCGTCGGGGTCTCGGCGCCCAGTTCGAGTAGGAATTGGATCGCGGAGAGTCCGCCGCCGACGACCACGGTGCGACGATCCGCAAAATCAGCTGCGTGGACAAAGTCTTTAGTATGGAGTTGCTTTCCCTGGAAAGTTTCGATGCCGGGGATATGGGGGATGAACGGGGAATCCCAGGTGCCGGTGGCGGAGATGATGATGTGGGCGCAGATGCTCTCCCCGGAGGAGAGCTCAAGTTGAAATGGCACGTGTGGGCTGTCCTGGGAGACGCGTAGCACTCGGATAGGGCGTCGAACCGCCAGGTTAAACACCTCTTCGTAGGATCCGTAGTATTCGGAGACTAAACGTGACGCGGGAACGGTGTCGTCGCCACGTGGTGCCGCTAGGCCGGGCAGGTCGGCGATGCCGTGGGTCTTGCCGAGAGTTAAGGAGTCCCAGCGGTGCCTCCAAGCGCCGCCGGGGCCGTCGTTGGCGTCGAGGATGAGGAAGTCGCTGCCGGGGCGAAGACCGCGGTTGGTGAGTTGCTGCGCGGAAGCGAGTCCTGCCTGGCCTGCCCCGATTACCACTACTTTAAATGGGGTCACGTCAACAGGGTAAGCATGTGTGAGACTCGGAGCAAGCTCTTGAGTCAGGCGTTGTCAACTTTAAATGAGTTGCATATCACAAGGTTTCCGTGAGTTGAGTGGAACACGCTCAATCTGTTGAGCGTTAGAACTAGTAGAAAGAGAGGAAAAATATGAATTCATTTAACCCAACCACTAAGACTTCGGAAGCGCTGCAGTCAGCATTGCAACTCGCTTCCGCTAACGGAAACCCAGATATCCGACCCGCACATCTGCTTGTCGCAATTTTGGAGCAGGCTGATGGCATTGCCGCTCCTGTCCTACAGGCCGCAGGCACGGACCCTAAAACGGTGTTGGGCGAGGCGAAATCGAAGGTTGATAGCTACCCCAAAGCCTCGGGGACGAACCTGGCCAACCCGAATTTCAATCGCGACGCCCTCAATGTGCTCACTGCAGCTCAGGAGCTGGCCGGCGAGCTAGGAGATGAATTTGTCTCCACTGAGGTGCTCTTGGCGGCAATTGCCCGCGGCGATTCCGATGCTGCTGACATCCTGAAGTCTCGTGGCGCCACCTATGACGTTATTAAAAGCGCTTTCACTGCGGTGCGTGGCTCTCAGAAGGTCACCTCCCAAGACCCGGAGGGACAGTTCCAAGCGCTGGAGAAGTACTCCACCGATCTGACCAAGCTGGCCCGTGAAGGCAAGATTGATCCGGTTATCGGACGTGATGAAGAGATTCGTCGCGTAGTCCAGGTGCTGAGCCGTCGCACCAAGAATAACCCAGTGCTGATTGGCGAGCCTGGCGTTGGAAAGACGGCGATCGTCGAGGGGCTAGCGCGTCGAATCGTGGCGGGTGACGTACCTGAATCTCTACAAGGGAAAGCCTTAATTAGCCTAGATCTCGGCTCGATGGTTGCCGGGGCGAAGTATCGCGGTGAGTTCGAAGAGCGACTTAAGGCTGTGCTTGACGAGATTAAGGCCGCCGAAGGGCAGGTCATTACCTTCATTGACGAGCTGCACACGATTGTGGGTGCCGGTGCCTCCGGTGAGTCTGCAATGGATGCCGGGAACATGATCAAGCCGCTTCTTGCCCGCGGTGAACTGCGACTCGTCGGCGCCACCACTTTGGAGGAGTATCGCAAATACATCGAGAAGGATGCCGCGCTGGAGCGTCGCTTCCAGCAGGTCTATGTCGGTGAGCCCTCAGTCGAGGATGCCATCGGCATCCTGCGTGGCCTGAAGGAGCGCTACGAGGTGCACCACGGCGTACGCATTCAAGACTCGGCGCTAGTTGCTGCTGCGACGCTGTCCGATCGCTACATCACCTCGCGCTTCCTGCCAGATAAGGCAATCGACCTTGTTGATGAAGCGGCCTCGCGCTTGCGCATGGAGATCGATTCTTCCCCGCAGGAAGTCGATGCACTTGAACGCGTGGTTCGTCGCCTCGAAGTGGAAGAGATGGCGCTGGAGAAGGAAACTGATGCGGCATCCAAGATCCGCCTCGACAAGCTGCGCCAGGAGCTTGCCGATGAAAAGGAGAAGCTCGGCGAACTAAAAACCCGCTGGGCTAATGAGAAGTCCTCCATCGATCGGGTGCGCACCGCGAAAGAGGAATTGGAGCGTCTGCGCGGCGAGTCTGAGCGGGCGGAACGTGAGGGCGACTTAGGTAAGGTTGCCGAGCTGCGTTACGGCCGGATTCCCGAGCTGGAAAAGGAAGTTGCGGAAGCTGAGTCCAAGATCCAGGCATCCATGGTCACGGAGGAAGTCACGCCGGATACCATCGCCGATGTGGTCTCCGCCTGGACTGGGATCCCAGCCGGAAAAATGATGCAAGGGGAAACGGAAAAGCTGCTGAACATGGAGGCTGAACTGGGTAAACGTGTGGTCGGACAGGACGCCGCAGTGGTAGCGGTCTCTGATGCCGTGCGCCGTTCCCGCGCCGGCGTTGCCGACCCAAATCGCCCAACCGGTTCCTTCCTCTTCCTGGGCCCTACCGGTGTGGGTAAAACGGAGCTGGCGAAGGCTCTCGCGGAATTCCTCTTTGATGATGAACGCGCCATGGTTCGCACCGACATGTCCGAGTACGGTGAGAAGCACTCTGTTGCCCGCCTCGTCGGAGCCCCTCCGGGATACGTTGGATACGACCAAGGTGGCCAGTTAACCGAGGCTGTGCGCCGCCGCCCCTACACCGTCGTGCTTTTCGACGAAGTGGAGAAGGCTCACCCAGACGTCTTCGATATTTTGCTGCAGGTCCTCGACGAAGGTCGCTTGACCGACGGCCAAGGCCGTACCGTGGACTTCCGCAACACACTGCTGATCCTCACCTCTAACCTGGGGGCTGGTGGCACCAAGGAACAGATGATGGATGCCGTAAAGCATGCCTTCAAGCCAGAGTTTGTCAACCGCCTCGACGACGTGGTCATCTTCGACGTTCTTTCTCAGGAGCAGCTGACCAGCATCGTAGATATTCAGGTGGGGCAGTTGGCAGCTCGCTTGGCTGCCCGCCAGCTGCAGCTGCAGGTGTCCGATGCGGCCCGCCTGTGGCTCGGGGAGCGCGGCTACGACCCAGCGTATGGCGCGCGTCCACTGCGTCGCCTCATCCAACAGGCTATTGGCGACCAGTTGGCCAAGAAGCTGCTAGCCGGCGACGTCGTGGACGGAGACACCGTACACGTGGATGTTGCTGATGGCGGTGAGTCGCTGGAGCTCTCGGCCTAGATCCAGCCTGATTCTGCCCCGTGGAAATGAGTTGCCCGCCCGACAAGGCTGAGGTGGAACAGCTTTCCATGGGGCAGTTTTCCCTCCGTACCCCCAGTGCGAATGGGGACGCCCACACAAAACTACAATGACCGGTTATGACCCAGCGTGCGCCAATCCACACCGCCATCTCCAAAGCCGGCGTGGTGTGGTTTGGCATTATGGTGCTGGGTATCGGTTTCGGAGTATTGGCCGTGGACAACGGCTTTCCGTGGTGGGCAGCGCCCCTGATCTCCCTCACGGTTCTCGCCGGTTCCATGGAGTTCATTCTCATCGGTTTGATCGCTGCGGGCGCACCATTGCTGAGTATCGCTGTGGCCACCTTGCTCATCAATTTTCGCCACCTCTTTTATGGGCTTACCTACCCCCTTGAAGCTTTCAAGAAGCCATGGCAACGGCTCTACATAGTTTTCTGCATGGTTGATGAGGCTTTTGCAGTAGTGATGGGGCTGCCACGAGAAGAACGCGACCCAAAAGTAATGTGGTGGATCCACGTCGGGCTGCACTTGTCCTGGGCGGGTGGCTCGCTGATAGGCGCAGTGTTTGGTGCGCGCCTGCTTGGTGGTTTGGCGGGATTGGACTTTGTCCTCATCGCCCTGTTTGTGGTGCTGGCCATGGATTCCTGGCACGTTAACAAAGATGCGGTTGGTCTGTTGCTGGCTCTTGGCGCTGCTGGGGTGGGCGCGATGTTCGGACACCAACAAATGATGCTCATCGCAATGACCTTGTTTGCGGTAGCACTAGTGATTCGTCACAAGGTGGTGGGACGCCATGAGTAGCTACTTCTTCTTCGCCGTCGCCACCTGCGTCGCCGTGACCTTCGCTTTGCGCACAGTGCCCTTCCTGGTCAAAACCCGGTTGTACGGTTCGGCGCTGCTAGAGAACTTCGGCCGGTGGATGCCTATGGGGGCAATGTTTATTCTTGCCCTCTACTGTTTGACGGGAGTGAACTGGGGCAGCACCAACATCAATGTGGGATACGGGCTCGGGTTGGCTGCGACCGTAGTAGTGCACGCTTGGCGTCGTAACGCGGTGCTGTCGATCGTGGCCGGTACCGCTGTGTGCGTCTGCTTCTCGACGTTCCTAGCCTGATGCTGCACCTACCCGCAGTCCCGCCTAGACTTGGCGCCATGATCACCATCACCCCGGCTGACCTTGTACAACGCGTACGGGATTCCCGCAAAACCACGATCGTCGCATCCGTGTGGGAGCCCGGTATGGGCGCGAGTCTGACCCGCTTTCTCACCGAACACATCCCAAACGCGCAGTTTTGCGACACCTCGCTAGCGCTAGCAGGAATTCCTTCGAGTCAAGAAGGGCGCAACCCGTTGCCGGACCCGCTGCAGCTGCAGCGGTGGTTCGTCAAAATGGGGGTCAACGCCGAAAGCCCGGTTGTGGTCTATGACTACGGCAAAGGCTTTCTTGCCGCCCGTGCCTGGTGGATCCTGAAGTGGGCGGGTGTTCCGGACGTCCGGATCCTTGATGGTGGCATTGACGGCTGGAGGCGCGCCGGGCTGCCCGTCGTTGGTGGTCCCGGTAACTTCCCGGCAACCAGCACACTACGGCCGCACATTGGCCAACTACCGACCGCAACATTAGAGGACGTGAAGGCACATCAGGGGATTCTCGTCGACTGCCGTGAGCGTTCCCGCTATTCCGGACAGAAGGAATCCCTCGATCTCAAAGCAGGTCACATCCCGGGTGCCGTGAACTTGCCCAGCTTGGATCTTTTGCATGAGGACTACACCTTCAAGTCCCCGGAGGAGATTCGGGCAAAGTTTGCGGAAATTGGGGTGACCTCTGGTGAAAACGTCATCGTTTACTCCGGTTCCGGGCTGCATTCGGCACAAATGATCGCGACGATGCACCACGCTGGGCTGCCTGGTGCCGCGCTGTTTGTGGGTGGTTGGTCGCAGTGGTCCGCCGATCGTAGTAATCCGGTGCAGCGGGTCGACTAAGCTTTATCCCCGTGTGGTTTATTCTTGCAGCTCTCCTACTCATTGCCATCGCAGTATTTCTGCTGTGGTTTTCGCGTCGTCAACAGCAGCAGTCGGCTCAGGACGCGTCAGAAGTTGATTCAACCCCGGCTGAACTAGGCGGTGGGGGCACTCAGGGGACTGAGGTGTTGGCAAACGCTGGCCCAGCAATTGGTTGGGATGAGTTGTCCGAACCACTGACACCAGGTGTTGCCCGCAAGATCGAGGTAGTGGAAGACCTTGAACCTGATCTAGGGGAAGAACCAGAACCGGAGCCGATTGCGGAACCGGAGCCAGAACCAGACTCGATCGCTGAGGTAATTGCGGACATCGAGGTGGCGGAACCGGCGGCTCCATCAGAACCCGTGGCAAAACATGCCGAAGACGCAGTGACCGAGTCAGATCCTCGGGAACACCGCGAGCACCGCCTTGGACTCAAACTGCCGGGTGGTGCGCGTCGCGAGCGCAAACACTGGGCGAGCGACCGTGGCTTCGACTACGCCAAGGCTGATGATTATCTAACTGACGAGTGGTCGCGTGGCGCCGCAGCCACTGGTGCAGCGCCACGCGAAGTGGTCTCCGGAGTGGTGGAGAGCTTCGGCTTGGAATATGAAATGTACCTGGTCGATCTGGAAAACGTGCCAGTGATGGCGATTCGGCGCACCGCCGCCAGCGATGTCGTGCTCGATGCCCGCCGCGTTGGCGAGCTGCTTGACGACGACTCCGACGATCTCCTCCCCGTGACCCAAGTTTCAGGTTTCGCGATCCTATCCAACGATTTCGGTGCCGCCGAGCGTGCCATCGACGAGCGCATTATCGCAGCGCTAGCAGCCATGCCTGCAGCTGTGACAGCGGTGTGGGCAGAGTCGGATTGGGTCCTAGCCCAAACCCAGAAGAGTTCTACTTCCGAGGATTGGGATCGGATGATAGAGCCGCTTGCGCTGATTGCCGATGCTTCGCGGATACTGCCACCACGTGCCGTTCGGAACCTAGAGGTTCCGGTGAAAACTCGCCCGGTGGGCGATCCAGTGCTCGTCGAAAAGCAGCAAGAACCGGAACTACTCAGGGTGCCGCGTTCGGAGGACCCTGTCGAAATGCCGAGCAGGGCGCAGCGCGCTGCCCACGGTGTTGTGGAAGCACGTCCGGTGGGAGTAGATGAAGTCGGCGCGATTGCCGAGGGGCCTGCTGAGCTGCCAGAAAGTGACGGCACAAGAGTGGTGCGTCGCGATACCAAACCCACAATCTTCTAAAACCGCCTAAGGAGCACACATGGTAAACCAAACGAAGAAGCAGCAGCTGGCCGAGCTGGTGAAAGAATTGGCCATCGTACATGGCAAGGTGACGCTATCCTCCGGGAAGGAAGCGGATTACTACGTTGACCTGCGCCGTGCCACGCTGCACGCTCAGGCCTCACGGCTTATCGGTGAACTGCTGCGTGAGCTCACCTCCGATTGGGATTACGTCGCGGTCGGTGGTCTTACCTTGGGCGCGGACCCAGTAGCAACCTCAGTCATGCACGCCGCGGGCCGTGAGATCCATGCCTTTGTGGTGCGTAAGGAAGCTAAGAAGCACGGCATGCAGCGGCGCATTGAGGGCTTTGATGTGGTTGGTCAGAAAGTACTCGTGGTGGAAGACACCACCACTACCGGCAACTCCCCGTTGACCGCGGTAGCTGCCTTGCGAGAGGCCGGTGCGGAGGTCGTGGGCGTGGCCACCGTCGTGGATCGCAACACCGGCGCGGGCGACGTTATCGCAGCCGAGGGCCTGGAATACCGCTACCTTTTGGGTTTGGCTGACCTTGGACTCTGAACAAGTTAAAGGGCCCACCGAGTGGTTTGAATCTCGCGTTGGTGTTGGGCCCTGGGAGGGTGAATGGCCAAGCGATTCCAAGTTTGATCCTGAGCTGCTTGCGCAGGGCGATAAGCGGAATGTTGTGGACCAGTATCGCTATTGGACGCGCGAGGCAATCGTCGCTGACATCGATACACGGCGACACCCGCTCCACATCGCCATTGAGAATTTCGAGCACGATGCCAATATCGGCACTGTGGTGCGCACGGCAAATGCCTTTGCGGTGGATACCGTGCACATCGTGGGAAAGAAGCGGTGGAATCGGCGTGGAGCGATGGTCACGGACCGCTATCAGCACCTAATGCACCACGCAACAGTGGACGAGCTCATTAGTTGGGCGCGCGCGCAGGAGCTGACCATCGTGGCGATCGATAACACCCCGGGGTCAATCCCGCTAGAAACAGCGAGCCTGCCGCACAAATGCCTGTTACTGTTTGGTCAGGAAGGGCCGGGGGTCACGCAAGCGGCGCGCGAAGGAGCGCTCATGACGTGCTCCATCGCGCAATTCGGTTCCACCCGATCTATTAACGCAGGTGTTGCTGCCGGGATCGCCATGCACGCATGGATCCGGCAACATGCATCTCTTGAGAACGCTTGGTGAGGAGTCAGCCAATGGAAGAAAAATGGTCCCATAGGGCGGATCTCGCCGAGTCGGCGATCACCGACCGGCACGCGCGGAAACTGTGGGGGATCCCGAAAACAAATCTCGCTGTCATTAGCTGGCCAGCAACTACCAAAGACGAGTTGTTCCTGCGCTGGCACTACTGGTGGCAGGCTCACTACCTGGACTGCCAGATTGATGCCGCCCTGCGGCGCCCGACGAAGAAGCGTAAGAAGCGCATCCGGGAAACGATGCGGGGAATCCGCTTGCGCAATATTCGCAACCTGACTGTCAATCGCTACTATGACGACAAGTCGTGGCTCGCCCTTGCCGCGGGCCGTTGGCAGCGGGCGTCGAAAAGCAAGAACCTGCGTTCCCTCGAGAACAATATCGCGGCAGGCATTGACACCTTGACCGGAGTGCTGCCGTGGCGGACTAATGAGACTTTCTACAACGTGCCCACTAATGGCCCCGCGGCCATTATGTTCGCGCGGATCGGGAAAATTGCCAAGGCGCGCGTACTTACCGACTGGGTTTTTGACAACCTCATCGACGAAAAAGGCTTGGTCATGGACGGTATCCGTATGCGGATGCACGGTCCAGAGGTAGTCCGCTATATCCACCCGTACTGCCAGGGTGTCATGATGGGTGCCTGCCTGGAGATCGCCGAGGGGATCCTCGCACACGAGGGAATCAAGGATCTTGCGACGCTTGATGACGCCGAACGTGCCCACGACGCCTACGCCTACATTGCCCGTGTCCGCGAACTTGTTTCCGCGGTAGAAACCCATCTGGCCACCCCAGAAGGCGTGATCAATTGCGAAACTTTCGGCGGCGACGGTGGACTGTTCAAGGGAATCTTGGCGCGCTACCTTGCCGACGTAGCAGTACGCCTCCCCGGGGACTCCCAGGCCACCCGGGAGACAAAGCGGAAAGCCGCACGACTGGTGAGCGCCTCTGCGCTTTCGGTATGGAACCACCGGCTGGAAATCGATGGCCTTCCGGTATTTCCATCAGACTGGACGCGGGATGCCCAGGTTCCGAAGAGCAGCGCCTACTCAGGTTCCGTCAGCGGCGCTGTGCTGGGTTCTGCGGTGCCGGAACGAGACCTTTCTGTACAGCTTTCGGGATGGATGCTGCTAGAAGCAGCCGCTAAGGTGACCGCTGTAGAAAAATAGGTGTGGGAGCGATACCTCCAAATGCGTGGACCACAGCACGGCGCCGGTTTTACGGGCATAATCGGAAAGTAGGTAATTTTTCCAACCAACCTGGAGGTCCCAGACTATGCCTATTGCAACTCCCGAGGTCTACAACGAGATGCTCGATCGCGCTAAAAAGGGTGGCTTTGCCTACCCAGCGATCAACTGCACGTCTTCTGAAACCATCAATGCAGCCCTGAAGGGTTTTGCGGAGGCAGAGTCTGACGGCATCATCCAGTTCTCTACCGGTGGCGCAGAGTTCGGCTCCGGTCTTGCCGTAAAGAACAAAGTCGCCGGTGCAGTTGCACTCGCAGCTTTCGCACACGAGGCTGCGAAGAACTACGGCATCAACGTTGCGCTGCACACCGACCACTGCCAGAAGGAAGTCCTCGACGAGTACGTCCGCCCACTGATGGCGATCTCCCAGGAGCGCGTCGACCGTGGCGAGCTGCCACTGTTCCAGTCCCACATGTGGGACGGTTCTGCCGTGCCAATCGACGAGAACCTAGAGATCGCCCAGGAGCTGCTGGCAAAGGCTAAGGCCGCCAACATCATCCTTGAGGTTGAGATCGGCGTTGTCGGTGGCGAAGAAGACGGCGTTGAAGCTAAGGCTGGCGCTAACCTGTACACCTCCGCTGAAGACTTTGAGAAGACCATCGATGCCATCGGCACCGGCGAAAAGGGACGCTACCTGCTGGCCGCTACCTTTGGCAACGTCCACGGCGTGTACAAGCCAGGCAACGTCAAGCTCCGCCCAGAGGTGCTGCTGGAAGGCCAGCAGGTCGCCCGCAAGAAGCTGGGCCTCGGCGACGACGCGCTGCCTTTCGACTTCGTATTCCACGGTGGCTCCGGCTCCGAGAAGGAAAAGATCGAAGAGGCACTGCGCTATGGTGTCATCAAGATGAACGTCGATACTGATACCCAGTACGCTTTCACCCGCCCAATCGCTGCGCACATGTTCTCCAACTTTGACGGTGTGCTCAAGATCGACGGCGAAGTTGGCAACAAGAAGGCCTACGACCCACGCTCCTACCTGAAGAAGGCTGAGCAGAGCATGGCTGAGCGCATTATCGAGGCTTGCCAGGACCTGCACTCCGTAGGAACCTCGGTTTCCAAGTAAGCTAAGCTGCAACAAAAGTGTGCCCCGGGATTTTTCCCGGGGCACACTTCTTTAGGCAGTGCCGGTCCAGCGACTGCACGCTGGTGTGGCCAGTTAAGGGCGCACCACCTGTAGGTCGCGGAGATGGCGGTAAAACGTCGCACGCTCGACAGGGCGTTTGCGGGATTCGCCGTCGATAAGCACGCGCAGGTTGCGTCCGCCCGCCTGCAGCGCACGACCTGTTGCCAGGCTGCGGAGGTCGTATTCGCTGCGAATCCGAGCACGCTGCCGCACCTTCTTCACAGCCGCTATGCCGGGTGCATCGGTGGTGGGGACGAGCCGGACCCCGAAGTTGTCGCTCTGCTGTTGCGTGTGCAGCAGAACATGGTCATCAACGATGACCTCCCCGGTAACCTCGCCGCCATCCCAGTCGACGATGGCCGCGGATCCTGCCACCGCAATGCCGGCATCATCGCGGATGAGCGGAGCGGGCTGGACCTCGCCCTCAAGCGCAAAGTCCAAACCCGGGAGCTTCCAATTCTCGGCGGCAATGGACGGCCCAGTCGGGGCGAAAGCGACCTCAATCCACATGTCGTCTTGGCGCATCAGGCGAGTGAGCACTGCGGACAGTGCGGCGTCGTTGCCGCGCACCACCAAGCGCACGCTTGTCGACGGCCGCTGCGGCGCCAACTGCGGAGCGCCCAAGGGCTTCACATCGGGTTGTTGCTGAATCTCCGCGAGTGAGGGCGTCGGATCGCTCTCCAGTGCGCTCCGAGCGATTGGTTCAAGGAAGCGCAGATCTCGCTGGGAAGGAATGGTGGGCAACTCGATAGTGTCCACGCGTGTCCGGTGCGGCGGTGCCTGGCCACACTGCAGGATGATTCGTCGCATAGCCAACAATTTTACTTTGTGGCTCGCAAAGTACGCAGCTGAGGGCATAAAAGTGCGGTCAACGGGGGAACAACAGCGGGCGGTGGGAGAAGGCGTATAAGCTGGGCAAGCGTGAGAAGCAAGCAGAAAGCCGCAACGGCGTTAACGATCGGCCGCCTTCGTGAAGGTTTTGAGCGAGTGCGCACCTCGTGGCTGTACATAGTGCAGCTGGGGCTCGCGGCTGGCCTTTCCTACTGGATCGGCGTGCACCTCATTGGACACCCACAACCGTTCTTCGCCCCGATGGCTACGATCATCGTGCTGTCCGCTACCGGTGGTGACCGCATGCGACGAGCCTTTGAACTCGTCTTAGGCGTCGGCATTGGCGTCGGGTTGGGGGACTTGTTGATCAACTATTTTGGTGCCGGGGTGTGGCAAATTGCGGTCGGGGTAGTGATCTCAGTGACTGCGGTGATGTTCGTTGATAAAGGCGTGTTGGCCGCGAATCAGGCCGCTTTCGCTTCGGTCCTCATCGCAACCATTCTTCCTCCTGGAACTTCGGGTGGCATGGACCGCATGGTCGATGCGTTTATCGGCGGGGTAGTGGGCATCGTGGTCATGGCCTTGCTTCCCCAATCGCCACTGAAGGGCGGTAGGCGCGAGATCGCCCGCATTTTGGGCTTGACGTCTGCGGTCCTGGCGGACGTCGCCGATGCGATGGATCATGGTGATTCGAAGCAGCTCGCCGCGGCGCTGCAAAAGGCGCGCGGCACCCAAGGCGCGATCAACAACATGATCAACACCGCCAACTCCAGTAGGGAAGTAGTGAATGCCTCACCGCTGATGTGGAAACGTCGCCGCGAGCTGCGTTCCATCCTCCGGGTGCTCAACCCGGTGGATAACGCGATGCGCAATACCCGGGTGTTGGCGCGGCGTGCGGTGGTGCTTCTCGACGACCAAGAACCCCTCTCGCAGGGGCAGATGGAACTGATTCATGAGCTTGCCGAAATTTCCCACGACCTGTCAGAGGTGTTTTGGTACCGGACTGATGCGTCCATGGCTCCGGAGCTGCCACAGTTAGCGAACAGGCTGCGCAAGTTGGCGGCACAGGCCGCACCAGATTTGGCTGATCCGGACGCGTTCTCCACCCTGATGATTCTGGGGCAAACGCGTTCCTTGATCGTGGATTTGCTCCAGGTATGTGGGCTGTCTCGTCGCTCTGCAGTGGCGGCACTCGTGCCTACTTCATCACATCCGGGCTTCCCGCCCGAGGTCATCGAGGACCTGTAACTCAGTGTCCTGAGCTGCTATGAAGTAGCCCCGGAGTTGGAAAACAGTTTTCACCCACTGGTGTCGGCGCAACTCAGGTCATGGCCCGCATGAATTTGGAGATCCTTCACAGCATGTAGAATTAGTTAACGTCTTATGCGCCCCTAGATGTGGGACGCTACTCGAGTTGATCGGAAGTGACGTTAACTATGGCTGCAATCGTGATTGTCGGCGCCCAATGGGGCGATGAAGGCAAGGGCAAAGCCACGGATATCCTTGGCGGCCTCGTCGATTATGTTGTGAAGCCAAACGGTGGTAACAACGCAGGTCACACCGTTGTTGTCGGCGGTGAAAAGTATGAGCTCAAGCTCCTGCCAGCTGGTGTGTTGAGTGAAAATGCTACCCCAGTACTGGGCAATGGCGTCGTGATCAACCTGGAAGCGCTTTTTGAAGAAATGGATGGCCTCATCGCACGTGGCTGCGATGCTGGCCGGTTGCGTATTTCCGCAAACGCACACGTGGTAGCGCCATACCACCAGGTCCTCGACCGAGTCCAAGAACGCTTCCTGGGCAAACGCGCAATCGGCACAACAGGCCGTGGCATCGGTCCAACCTACGCAGACAAAGTGGCTCGCGTGGGCATCCGCATCCAGGACATCTTTGATGAGTCCATTCTGCGGCAAAAGGTGGAATCTGCACTGGACGTTAAGAACCAGATGCTGGTGAAGATGTACAACCGCAAGTCCATCGTCGCAGAGGAAATCGTGCAGTACTTCCTCAGCTACCAAGAGCGCCTACGTCCGATGATCATTGAGGCGGAGCTTGAACTCAACAAGGCCCTCGACGCTGGCAAGAATGTCCTCATGGAGGGCGGCCAAGCCACAATGCTGGACGTTGACCACGGGACTTACCCATTCGTGACGTCTTCCAACCCGACGGCAGGTGGCGCCTGTGTCGGTTCCGGCATCGGGCCAACTCGCATCACGCACTCGCTGGGCATCATCAAGGCCTACACCACCCGCGTTGGTGCCGGTCCGTTCCCGACCGAACTCTTTGACAAGTGGGGCGAATACCTGCAGACCACAGGCGGTGAGATCGGCGTTAACACCGGCCGAAAGCGTCGTTGTGGCTGGTACGACTCCGTCATCGCCCGCTACTCCTCTCGCGTCAACGGGTTCACGGATCTGTTCCTGACCAAACTGGACGTGCTCACCGGTATCGGCGAGATCCCTATCTGCGTCGCTTATGACGTCGACGGCAAGCGATTCGACGAGATGCCGGTGACGCAATCCGACTTCCACCATGCACAACCGATCTTTGAGACGATGCCAGCGTGGGACGAAGACATCACCGACTGCAAGACTTTCGCGGATTTGCCGCAGAAGGCGCAGGATTATGTCCTGCGCTTGGAGGAGCTCTCCGGCTGCCGCATCTCCTACATCGGTGTCGGCCCAGGTCGCGACCAGACAATCGTGCGGCATGACGTGATGGCCGACTAGTTCCCCAGACGATTGCACTACAGCACGTTTAGAAGGCAGCTCCCGCGATATGAATCGTGGGAGCTGTTTTCTTGTTTCAATGCTGCCGCGAATAGCCCATTGCGCAGGCCACTGAGTTAGCACGGCATGGTGACCAGATAGGATTGATTTAGCACTTAGGTGGAGCTGATTTTAGGTGTGCTGGACATCTTCGAGATAAGTCGACAATAGTCCCTGACCAGCAAACACTGAGAGATCACCGTGTTTTCCACGATCAATCGGGCGAATGCTACTGCCGGTTGGTTGCCAGATCGATGCTGGCTGGGCCCAAACGGCCTGCGGGTGTCACGCAGCCAGCAACTTCAAGGGAGCTATGTACAAATTCAAACGGTGGCGCGTGCTTCTTGACGCGATGGTGCTTTTACTAGTGGTATTCAACTGGGTAGTAGTCTTGGCTTTCCCTCCCAAGGAAAACATTCATACTTTTAATGGCGAGCCAATTCAGATCGTGGTGATCTGCACAAACCTCTTCATTCTTGGCGCTGCGCTCTTCGCAAGCACCAAGCAGCTGTCCTGGCGAAACATTGGCCTACTGGCAGCATTCATTCTGCTGGACGTGGGGATGGGTAAAACCTTCTGGCACACCGGCATTCCGCTGTACCTCGACACCATCGGTTGCATCGCGGCAGCTTTGCTCTTGGGTACTCGCTTCGGGGTTGCGTGCTCGGCATCCTACTATTTGATTTTGGCACTATGGGATCCTGGCATGCTGCTCTTCGCCCCGCTCAATATGGTGGTTGCCATTATTGCGGGCAAATCTCACGAGTTGGGCGGCATGGCTAACCTCGTTCCGGTACTTATCAACGGCCTGTTCACGGGACTGCTCACTTCGCTACTCGCAGCACCGCTCAACATCACCCTCTTAGGGCCGATTATTAGGCAGGGGCAGCCGAGCACTGCGCAGTTACTAAATGAGATCCGCTACACCACCATCGGCTTTCAGGACGGCTTCGGTTTCAGCGACCCACTGGATAAGACCCTCACGTTCCTCATTGCCTATATTCTTGTCGTGTGGTTGCCACAGGCGTGGCTTAAGCACCACAGAAACGCTGGTGTGGTCTTAACCTGAAGCTAAAACCCGCGGTGCACAACTGGCCCGTCCGCACCTTCGGGGGCTTATACTTTTCCCATGTACACTCCGGAAAAAATCGGCACCCCACTGTCCCCAAACGCCACCCGAGTCATGCTGCTTGGCTCCGGCGAACTCGGCAAAGAAGTAACCATCGCGCTACAGCGACTAGGCGTTGAAGTTCATGCCGTGGACCGCTACGCCAATGCTCCTGCGCACCAGGTGGCGCATTCTTCATACGTGATCGATATGACCTCTGTTCAAGCCGTGGAGGAGCTGATCGAACAGGTCAAGCCTGACTTTGTGGTTCCGGAGATCGAAGCCATTGCCACCGAGGCCCTCGCCGCTGTGGAAGAAGCTGGCACTGCCACAGTGATCCCCACTGCGCGGGCCACCCAGCTGACCATGAACCGAGAAGGCATTCGCTGCCTGGCAGCCGAGGAACTTGGCTTGCCAACGTCCAAGTACGAATTTGCGTCTACTTTCGAAGAGTTCTCAGCAGCTGTTGAGCGCATCGGCTATCCCTGCGTAATCAAGCCAGTGATGAGTTCTTCCGGAAAAGGACAGTCGGTGGTGCATTCCGCCGAAGATATTCAAGGCTCTTGGGAATATGCGATGTCCGGTGGCCGAGTGGACTCGGGTCGCGTCATCATCGAGTCCTTTGTGAAGTTCGATTATGAGATCACTCTGCTTACCGTTCGGTCAATTGACCCGGCTACTGGCAAGGATGCCACCTGGTTCTGTGAGCCCATCGGCCACCGGCAGGTGGACGGCGACTACGTGGAGTCGTGGCAGCCGATGCCGATGTCTGAGGTAGCCCTAGAGAACGCTCGTTCAGTAGCGGCTCGGATCACCGGTGCCCTGGGCGGCCGCGGCGTGTTCGGGGTGGAGCTCTTCATCGATGGTGATGATGTCTATTTCTCCGAGGTTTCACCTCGACCACACGATACTGGCCTGGTAACGCTGGCCTCGCAGCGCTTCTCCGAGTTTGAACTGCATGCACGCGCTATCCTCGGCTTGCCTGTTGATGTCACTCTCACCTCGCCGGGCGCATCCGCCGTCATTTATGGTTCCTCTGAGGGGCCGGTGCAGTACTCGGGCGTGGCCGAGGCCCTAGCCGTGCCGGAAGCTGACCTGAGGCTCTTCGGTAAGCCACTCGCGGGTAGCAAACGCCGAATGGGTGTGGCAGTTGCTACTGGAGAATCCGTCGAGGCTGCGCGGGATCGCGCCACCACGGCCGCTCAAGCGGTTACCGTGGCAGAGCACTAGCCTCGAAACTGGCCCGTAGCATCGACATTGCGGGCCTGTTGTACCACCAGATCTACGCCGTAGCTCTGGACTCGCTCGCGAAGCTGCGGCACATGGCGCTCGATCGTGGAGCCTCGCCACACGGTGGTGCGTACTTGGAGATCCACCCCGGCAGCTTGCAGCCGTGACAGTGTTTCCCAACACCCCTCCGCCGCACGTGGCGCTATGCCTAGTTCTTCCTGGCAGTCCTCCGGCAACCCCTTGACATCGAGCCCGACCCAATCCGGGGTGGTGGCCGAAGACTCGAGCAACGCTTTCATCGCCGAGGGGCGGTACCCGCAAGTATGTAACCCAACGGGAAAACCAGCGGCGTGGACTGCAGAAATTGCCTCTCCTAGCCCCGCGTGCATGGTGGGCTCCCCGCCGGAAATGACCAGGGCGTCGATAAGCCCGCGTCGCTTTTCCAGCAGCGGCAGAACCGATTCGAAGGGCTGCCCGCCGCCGACGGTTTGAAGCGCAGGGTTGTGGCAATAAGGGCATGCCAGCGGGCAGCCCTGAGTGAATGCCGTGACCGTGAGATGGCCGGGCCAGTCCGTGGCGGAGAAGGGGATAACTCCAGCCAGGGGCAGGCTAATGGAAGTAGACCCGCTCACGGAATTCGCCCTTCTTGCCGGTGTTGAAGCTGGCCACCGGCCGGAAATAACCCATTACGCGCGTCCAGACCTCGGTCTCGCGACCGCAGTGGCATTCCGGCACCTCACCGGCGAGATAGCCGTGGGAAGGACAGATGGAATAAGTCGGAGTGATCGTGATGTACGGCAGACGGAAGCGAGACAAGGCACGCCGAACCAGCAATGCGGCTTCGTCACCGGTTGTGAGCGCTGCGCCCATGTAGAGGTGCAGCACTGTACCGCCGGTGTATTGGGTCTGCAGTTCCTCCTGTAGCTCGAGTGCCTCAAAGGGGTCAGGCGTATGTGCGACAGGCAGCTGCGTTGAGTTGGTGTAATAAGGCTGGTCCGGGGTGCCGGCCTGGATAATGTCAGGATAAAGCTGCTGGTCAACGCGAGCAAAACGGTAAGTAGTGCCCTCCGCAGGCGTGGCCTCTAGGTTATACAGATGTCCGGTGGCCTCCTGCGCCGCGACGAGCAGATCATTAATGTGCTGCAGAAGTCGAAGTGCCAGTTCCGGATTGGACGCGACGGTTTCGCCATTGAAGTTTCGGATCATCTCGTTGACACCATTGACGCCAATGGTGGAGAAGTGATTATCCAAGGTCGGCAGCCAGCGGGCGGTGTAGGGGTATAGGCCCGCATCCAGCAGGTTCGCCACCGTAGCGCGTCGGCGCTCCAGCGTATCGACGCCGATAGCCACCAGACGGGAGACCTCGCTCAGCAACTCTTCTTCGCTTTCGCAGCGGTAGCCCAGTCGCGCGCAATTCAGCGTGACTACTCCGATGGAGCCGGTGTGCTCAGCGCTGCCAAACAGCCCATTGCCGCGCTTGAGGAGCTCACGCAGGTCTAGCTGCAGGCGACAGCACATCGAGCGGATCATGCCAGGATCCAACTCAGAGTTGACGAAGTTCTGGAAGTAAGGCAGGCCGTACTTAGCGGTCATTTCGAAGAGCGCTGCTGCGTTTTCCGAATCCCAGTCGAAGTCCTTAGTGATGTTGTACGTAGGGATCGGGAAGGTGAATGGACGACCATCGGCATCACCTTCGGAGAGAACCTCGATGAAGGCGCGGTTGATCAGGTCCATCTCGGCATGGAGGTCCCCGTAGGTGAAGTCGCACACGGTATCGCCGATCAACGGGTGCTCGGTGCGCAGATCCTCTGGGCAGGTCCAGTCGAGGGTGACATTGGTGAACGGGGTCTGGGTTCCCCAGCGTGAAGGCACATTGAGGTTATAGACAAACTCCTGGAAACACTGCTTGATCTGGTCATAGTTGAGGTTGTCTACCCGTACATAGGGTGCCAGATACGTGTCTACGGAGGAGAATGCCTGGGCACCGGCCCATTCATTTTGGAGCGTGCCCAGGAAGTTCACCATTTGGCCCAGAGCGCTCGATAAGTGCTCTGGTGGGCGGGAGGAAATCGCGCCGGGAACACCGCCGAAGCCCTCGGTAAGTAGTTGTCGGAGAGACCAGCCGGCGCAGTATCCGCCGAGCATGTCCAGGTCATGAATGTGGATGTCGCCCTCGCGATGCGCGATGGCTGCTTCCTCGCTGAAGATGTTATCGAGCCAGTAGTTGGCGATCATCTTGCCGGAAGCGTTGAGGATGAGCCCACCGAGCGAGTAGTCCTGGTTGGCGTTCGCATTGACGCGCCAGTCTTCGCGCGACAGGTATTCATTGATGGTATGGGTGGGGTCGATTAGAGTCACGCTCACTACCATAAGGCCGAATTACAACGGTGTAAGCGTGAGATTTATCCCGGGAACTTTTTGTCTCACCTGAGCGACGGCGGTAGTTTCCGCAGCTAGACGCGCTCGCTACCTTCGCGAAGCCGCATCGGAGTATGAGGAATCCCATCCCAATCGAATTCGGGACCAGAGGGCTGGAACCCGAAAGCCGCATAATAATCCACGAGTGGGGACTGCGCGGTGAGCGAGGCCGGCCCCTCACACAGTTCGAGACACGTCTGCATGATCTGTGTGGCCAATCCTGAGCCCCGGTAGGGCGGTGCTACGCAAAGCCGACCGATGTGCCAGGTGTGTCCTTCCGCGTCAGGAAAAACACGTGCAGCGCCGGCCAGCGATGGGCCGTCGAAAGCTAGGACATGCCGAGTTGAAGCCAGTGCGTCGACCTCATCAATTTCTTCGTAGGCGCATTGTTGCTCTACGACGAAAATGTCAACGCGCAGCTTAAACAGCTGAAAGCACTGATAGGGAGTTAATTCAGCGAGGGGGGACGTCAGCACACTAGTGCAACTTCATCATTGGGGTCAGAGTGATGTCTGCGAAGGGGTATTCCTCGGCGATCTTGCGGAAGCCGAACTTTTCGTACCAGCGCACCAGGGGAGTACGTGCGTCGAGGACCAAGTTCTTTTCTGGGAAGGTTTCGTCGGCGTAGTTAATGGTGTACTCCATCAGATTCTTAGCCAGACCCGTACCGCGTTCTGATTCTGCGACGCAGACACGTCCCAAGCGCATGACATCTTGGCCTTCTACAGCATCTTCATACACCCGAATGTTGCCGAGGAGCTCCTCTTTATTCTGAGATGACCACACCAGGATGTGCTTAGTGGAGGGCAGGACATCAATTTCATCGACCTCTTTGTAAGCCGTGTTTTGCTCGTGTACAAAAATGCCCACGCGCAGCTTATAGATTTCATGAACCTCAAGCGCGCTGAGGTCTTTGAGCTGCGAAACTTGCATGTGGTAATCCATGCGCGCGAGTCTAATTGTGAAAAACCGTGCCTCGCCACGAAAATTACAAAAAGCCGGCGAAAACCACAGGGCCGAAGCTGAAAATGTGGTTATCGCCGGCAAAATAGCAGATCGACGGGGCTATTGATTCCCGCGCGCGTGCTTTAACATTTCGTCCCATTCGACGATCTTTTTGCGCTCGCGTCCTTCGGATTCGCCTAGTGCCTTCTCGGCGGCATCTAGTTGGTACCAACCGTCCCAGGTGGTGTACGCGACTCCGCGCTTATCCAGGAACTCCGTGACTGCGTCCAGAGATGGCGAGGAAGGTGCGGTCAGAGTGCCGGCAGCGTAGTCAGCCAGGAGCATGTCGGTGGTTTCCTTGGCATCGGATTTGGTGTTGCCGATGAGACCAACTGGGCCACGTTTGATCCAGCCGGTGGCGTACAGGCCAGGAACGATCTCCCCGGCGTGGGTAATGACATGGCCACCGTCGTTACGGATGACGTTGCGGCTGGCGTCGAAAGGCACTTCCGGCATCTCGTCGGACTTGTAGCCCACGGCGCGGTAAACGGATTGGACCGGCCACTCGGTGAAGGTACCGGTTCCGGTGACCCCGCCGTTGCCGTCGAGCTGCATGCGCTCAGTCTTGAGTCCGGTGACCTTGCCGTCCGCGCCGATGATCTCCACTGGGGACTCGAAGAAGTGAATGTACAGCTTGTGCGGCGCGCCCTTTGGTTCGCGCATCGCATAACCTTCAAGCGTCTGGCACACCAGGTCTACGGACTTCGAATCGCGACGGGCCTGCTCTGAGGCGGCATCGTAGTCAATGTCTTCTGGGTCGACGATTACCTCGATGTTCGGGGAGTGATCCAGTTCCTTCAGTTCCAGCGGGGTGAACTTGGCCTGCGCTGGGCCGCGGCGTCCGAAGACGTGCACTTCCGTGGCCTGGTTGGACTTCAAGGTCTCATAGACGTTGTCGGGGATCTCCGTGACGTGGAGTTCATCGGCAGTCTTTGCCAGGATGCGTGCGACATCCAAACCAACATTGCCTACGCCAATCACGGCGGTGGATGTAGCCGAGAGGTCCCAGGTGCGTTTGAAGTTGGGGTTGCCGTCATAGAAACCGACGAAGTCAGCAGCGCCGTAGGAGCCCTCGAGGTCGATGCCCGGGATTTCGAGGTCACGGTCGAGCGTAGCGCCAGTGGAGAAGACGATCGCGTCATAGAACTCGCGGAGTTCTTCAACGGTGATGTCTTTGCCGATTTCAATGTTGCCCAGCAGGCGAAGTTCATCACGGTCGAGAACGCGGTGGAGGGAATTCACGATGCCCTTGATGCGAGGATGATCGGGTGCGACACCGTAGCGGATCAAGCCGAATGGTGCCGGCATGCGCTCATACAGATCGATCAATACCTCTTGGCCCGACTTCATCAAGATGTCGGAAGCGTAGATGCCGGCAGGGCCGGCGCCGATTACAGCAACGCGAAGCGGTCGAGACATAGGTGGATAGCGTCCTTAAAAATAGAGTTCAGTTAGTGCATTTAGTCTACGGCAGCAGCTGCGGGGACCCAATCTCCCGCGCGAAAATTCCATCAATAAAAGGCGCGAATGTGTCGAAACGCAACACCTGAAGTAGAATCGCGTTGAGAATCACACCTATTACCTAAATGTGCCATTTAACAAAGTTTGCAGAAAGGACTCACGTGACTAAATCGGTCCTCCTAACGTCCGTCGGTAGGACGCTTGACGGCTTCGATATCGATGCCCTCGCTCACGCCTACAACCTGAAGGTTCGCCCGCTTATCGACGGCGTCGCCGAGCTTTCCGAAGTGCTGGCGTCCCGCCCCTTGACTGAAGGACCCGTCCTTCTTCTCGGTACCGGCTCCATTGACTACGATGCTAAGGCTGCCGCCGCATTGGGAGTCGGAATGATCATCCTCGCCGACGAGCGCACCCCGCGCGCCGACCTCTCCGTGACACACGCCGAGGACCTTGGCGCCACCGTTCTTGGTGTCTTCAGCGAAGGCCAAGAACTACCGGCAATTGACCAAGATGTAGAACCAGTCATGAGCGCCGAGGTATTCGAGGCGTGGCTGCTGGAACGCGCCAAGAACGCCAACTCTCATGTCGTGCTCCCAGAGGGCGACGATGACCGCATCCTCCAAGCAGCTCACGCCCTGCTGGTCGATGACACCGTGCGCCTGACCATCCTCGGCGATCCAGCTGCCATCAACAGCCGCGCCGCCGAACTCGGCTTGGACCTGTCCAAGGCTTCGTTGGTCGATCACCTCACCACGCCACTAGCCGAGGAATTCGCCGCTGACTTCCACGAGCTGCGCAAGCACAAGGGCGTCACGGAAGAACAAGCTCGCGAAACGATGCGGGACATTTCCTACTTCGCCACGATGATGGTGCAAAAGGGCCTTGCTGACGGCATGGTCTCCGGTGCTAACCACACCACTGCACACACGATCAAGCCTTCCTTCCAGATCATCAAGACTGTGCCAGAGGCCTCTGTGGTCTCTTCCATCTTCCTTATGGTCATGCGCGGACGCCTGTGGGCTTTCGGCGACTGTGCCGTGAACCCGAACCCAACTGCGGATCAGCTCGGCGAAATCGCCGTTGTTTCCGCGCGCACCGCGGCGCAGTTCGGCATTGAGCCACGCGTGGCCATGCTGTCCTACTCCACCGGTACCTCCGGCTCTGGCCCTGACGTAGACCGCGCCACTGCGGCCGTCGCAAAGGCTCATGAGTTGGATTCAGAACTCACTGTCGACGGTCCGCTGCAGTTCGACTCCGCTGTCGACCCATCCGTCGCCGCTAAGAAGATGCCGGATTCCGCTGTCGCTGGCAAGGCAAATGTGTTCATCTTCCCAGACCTTGAGGCCGGCAACATTGGCTACAAGACTGCGCAGCGCACCGGGCACGCACTTGCAGTGGGCCCGATTCTGCAGGGACTGAACAAGCCTGTGAACGACCTTTCCCGCGGGGCGACCGTCGCGGACATCATCAATACCGTTGCTATCACCGCCATTCAGGCTGGAGGAAAATAAGTTGACCCTCGCTCTCGTTCTCAACTCAGGTTCCTCTTCCCTGAAGTTCCAGATCCTGGACCCATCTGCAGACGCTACTGCTGAGCCCTTCGCATCTGGCTTGGTGGAACAGGTCGGCGAGCCCGTAGGCCGCATCACCGTCAAGCATGGCGGGGAAAAGTGGGTTGAGGAACTTCCGATTCCTGATCATGGCGTTGGCCTAAACCGAGTTTTTGAGCTCCTTGACCAGCACGGAATCGGTCCAGCTAACGTGGAGATTTCCGCAGTTGGCCACCGTGTTGTACACGGCGGATTGCTGTTCTCGCAGCCTGCAGTCATCACTGATGAGATCCTCGGCATGGTTCGTGATCTCGTTCCGCTCGCGCCGCTACACAACCCCGCCAACATTGTTGGTATCGAGGTTGCTCGCAAACTGCTGCCAAACATTCCGCACATCGCGGTGTTTGACACTGGCTTCTTCCACTCATTGCCACCAGCTGCAGCGCTCTACGCCATCAACGCAGACGTTGCTGGCAAGCAGGGTATTCGTCGCTATGGCTTCCACGGGACCAGTCACGAGTACGTCTCTCAGCAGGTGCCAGCTCTGATCGGTCGCGATCCAGAGCACACCCATCAGATCGTTTGCCACCTCGGTAACGGTGCGTCGATTTCCGCAGTACACAACGGTCGCGCAGTTGATACCTCGATGGGTATGACGCCGCTCGCCGGCATCGTGATGGGTACCCGCTCTGGCGACATCGACCCCGGCATCGTATTCCACCTCCTGCGTAACGGAATGTCCGTGGATGAGGTCGATGAGCTGCTGAATAAGAAGTCCGGTGTTAAGGGCATTTCCGGTGTGAACGATTTCCGTGAACTGCGCCAGATGATCGACGATGAAGATCCTGACGCCTGGCTTGCTTACAACGTCTACATCCACAACCTGCGGAAGTACATCGGCTCCTACATGATCGCCCTCGGGCGTGTCGACGCCATCACCTTCACCGCTGGTGTTGGCGAAAACGACAACTTCGTGCGCGCAGATGCTCTCGCAGACTTGGAGATGTACGGCATCGAAATTGACCCAGAGCTCAACAAGGTCCGTTCCTCCGAACCACGCATCATCTCTAAGCCAGAATCCAAGGTCAAGGTGTGCGTCGTACCGACGAACGAAGAGCTTGCGATTGCTCAGTACGCGGTAGCGCTGGCAGGCGCAAACTAACTCTTAATCTGAGACAGGCCGACGATTACGACGGCCTTCAGGCAAGAACCTAAGGACGGCCCAGGCACAATCGCCTGGGCCGTCCTTAGGTTTATAGCGTGTCGGAAGTGCGCTAGAACCAGGTTGTCGGTCGCACCGCGTTTGCCATATCGACGAGAGTGTAGCGGTGTCGCGCAAAGGGGGCAGAACGCGCCAGCAAACGAAGGGTTTCCTCTAGTCCAGTGCGCAGGCCCGTTTGGGTGAACGGGTAATCAAAGAGGTCGTTGTGGCTCGCGGCCTCCGTCAAGTTATTCGTGCGCAGCCACGATAAACCTGCATTGAGGACCGCGACCCGGATCTGGAGCAGGCGTGGCTCATTGGTCGGGATCTCCTCGAGCCTGCGGGCGGCGCGGCGGATGCGGGACTCGGATAGCTCTATTGAGATGAGCAGCAAAATTGTGGTCAGTCGCGCCATGCGGTGGTGGCGAGAGTTCTGGGGCACTCGGTCCAGGGCCGTGATCGCGAGCTCAGGCTGTTTTTCCGCCATGAGCTGGCGGGCCATGCCGAAAGCAGAAGAGACGGTGGTGGGGTTGGTAGCCCAGACGAGCCGATAGAGCCGCAGCGAATGGAAACGCAGCGACATCGGATCGGAGGTGATGTGGGACCAAGTGTTTTCCAGGTTGCTGAGGAAGGTCAAGTCCAAATCAGCCATAGAAGAGCCAAGTTCTGCGGTGGATCGAGCCACCTCCGGGGTGAGTAGCGCCGTCGACTCGAGGCCAGCCTGCTGGAGCAAAAGCTCATCCACCGCTGCCAAGGCCAGCTTTGGCGCGGCTTCACCTGGGAGGATAGAAAGAACCTGGTTGAAGTGGGTTTGGGCGACAGCAAAGTCGTCGAGAAGCAGGGCAGTCACGCCGGAATGCCACTGGAAGCGCCAGTCGCGACGCATGCTCGGGGCTAGCGTCTGCAGCCAGTTACGTGCTTCAGAGACGAAGCCGAGGTCTAGCAGCGCGCGGACGATGCCGAGGGGAATCTCGGCAGATTCTGCGTACTCGGGTGAAGTCATTGCTTGCCGCAAGGTCTCCAAAGCTTCCAAAGGCTCGGCGTATGAGGAACCCGAGAGCATGGGGGCACCAATATCGGTGCGATCGATGAGCGGGGTGGGGAGCGCCGCGACCACTTCTGGGGAGGTGATGCGGACAGTGCGTTCAATGCCATCGATCAGTTGGTCGGTACGGAACACCAAATGCTTGGTGCCGAAGGTGGTGCGCTGTGGCGAGAACAGCGAGTGCTGGGCGGGAAACTGTTTGCCATCGCGGACGGCGAGGATTTCGCGGAGCACACCATAGAGTTGGGTGCGCAGCTCGTGGATGTCACGAAACCGCATAGTGGGGTCTTCATGCGTGGCGCGGAGCAGCAGGCGATACAGCGAGAGGTGACGGCGGAACAGTGGTTCCTCGAACGGAGTTGGCAGATCCTCGGCAAAGTAGCCGTCCACCACCGGGAGGCGGCACACCAAGGCAGCTAGCGTGCGGCCCACAGTATAAATGTCGGAGGCCACAGACGGCCCCGAAGTGGATACCTCGGGAGCCTGGTAGCCCTTTGTACCGTAGATGTAGCCGAAGGCACCGATTCCAGACACCGCGCCCAGATCGATAAGCTTCACCTGATCCTCAGTGACGATGATGTTGTCAGGTTTGAGGTCGTTGTACACCACGCCGCGGGAGTGAAGGTATTCCAGCGCGGGCAGGACCTCAAGGATGTAGGCGATAGCGATATCGACGGGGAGGACATTACCGGGCAGCTCGCGCCGACGATCGAGCAGCGATGGGCCACCAACGTACTCCATGACGATGAAGCCGCCAGGCACGCGGGGGTCATCGATGAAGTTGTAAATCTTGACGATCTCGGGGTGCGTGATGTCCGCCAGGAACTCTCGTTCCGCCTCCGCTGTGCCGTGGTCACGTGGGTTGCCGCCGGGGATCATGCCCTTGAGGACCACCCAACGACCAGAGACATTGCGGTCATTGGCAATGTAGATCCAGCCCATGCCACCGTGCGCGATTACGCCGAGAACCTCGTACTGGCTAGCCACGATATCGCCGGGCTTGAGCGTCGGAGGTTTGACGCGCGGATCCGGTTCAATGATCGCCTCAGTTGGATTCTTGATCTTCACGAACGGCAACTGCACCATGCCATCGGCTACGACACGACCAGCACGGGTGGTGCCACGGCGCTCGCGGAACGTGGATAGCGCTTGGCGTCGGCTACGGGAATTCACATCTTCTGCCGGTGGCGGCACAGACATCCCCGCGACGGACAATACTGCAGCGGTATTGAGCTCTACGTCCTCGTCTTCATCATCTGCAAAGGGATCGAAAGGGACTGCGGAAGTTTGCGGTGCTGACTGTGCAGAGGTGTGTTGCGTGGCGTCGCGAAGCTGGCCGAGGTCGTCGATAAGCACCTGCATGTCAAGCTCGGCGTCGTCCTCAGCGAAGGGATCGTACGCCACCGCTTCAGTACGAGTCTCGGGGGGCATCTCGTGTTCACTCATGGCTGTCTTTCTCATCGCGGTAGATCAGGGGCGGCGGGCCCTTAATGAATTGATAGACGGCGAGCCAACGGTTGTACATCTCCCACCATGTGCCATCACCCACGATTCGCTCGATAGTCGAGTTGACTTGGCGGATCAGGCCCTCAGTATTCTGCCGGGTGTTCGGTTTGGCCATAGCAACGCCGTAGTTTTCCAGACTCAAGGACGTACCGACAATTCGCAGATAGGGGTCCTGCGCCGCCATGCCGGCCAAGGTGGTGTCGTGGCCCACGATGGCATCAACATTACCTTGTTGCAGGAGAACCAGGCAGTCCGCCCAGGCGCTGGTCGACATGATGTTCGCGGCTGGATTATTCTGCCGAATCAGTTGGATAGCGGTGGAATCCTTCAGCGCACATGCGGTGCGTCCACCCAGGTCCTGTATCGAGCCAATGCCGGAAGACTCCAACACCAGCATGCGGGTGCCGGTCGAGAGATAAGGAACAGAGAAAAACACCTGCTCCTGTGCTGCTCGGGTGATCGAGATCGAGCGCAAAATGAGATCCACCTGGCCGGATTCCAGCGATTTTACGCTCTCACTTTGATCCACATAACGGAAGTCAATGTTGTCAGGGTTGCCAAAGATGTCTTTGGCTATTTCCCGCGCCAGTTCTACTTCGAAGCCACGTAGTTCGCCCGTGACAGGATCCCGGAAGCTCAGCAGGTTTTGCGACTGATCCACGCCTACGATCAGTCGTCCGCGACCCACGATCCCAGGGACGCGCTCTTCCGGCTTCTTATCGTCCGGTTTCAAACTGCCCAGTAGGTTGTCAAACATTGGTTGCTCGGCGGGCACCGCGCCCGCTCCCTCAAACTGTGAACCTGCGGGCAGTACGGGATTGAATGTTGGTTGCGGGGCCGGTCCGGTGGCTTCCGGTGCCGCAGAGCAGGAAGCCAAGGTGAGACTTGCCAACAACGGCAGCAGCATGCGTTTCGACGTCATTAGAGGTACTCCTGCAGTCGCGGGCGAATACCCAACCAGATTGCTGCAACGGATGCAATGGACAACACCAATACCAATGTAGACACCCATCGGGTGGCCATGAGTCCGCTGTCCAGGTAACTGCGCAAACTCAGGCGCGCATCATTCATCAATCGCGCCAAACCCGAGTCGACAGCGTCGAATGATGCGGCAGTGGTGCCATCGGAGTTCGGCCCGTTAGATTCGTGGCTATGAAATGCGATGCCAATGGCATCGTTGTAGGCGCCATTATCTAACGCTCTTCGCAGCTTTTGGTGTGTTGCCTCCCAGTCATTTAGAGCATTGATGATGTCCTCTGCGTCCTTCGAGTTGGCCTCTCGGCTGGCCAAATCGGATTGCTGGTATTCCTGCATCGCGTTGCGGACGCTGCCCATGACCATGCCGAAGTCTTCGATGGATTCGGCAGAGGTCTCGCGTCGGACGAGCGCCATGGTTTCGGCGGTGCGTGCCTGTTGCGCTAGGACACGCGCGTTGGTGAGCGCGCCGAGCGGTGCGGCAGCCTCGTTGTATCCCTTGGCACCGGAATACCAGGTCATGCCGTTGGCGGCGGCTACCCACAACAGTGCCGTCAGCATGAATGCGGTCGCGGTGAGGAACCCTTTGTTCAAGCGGCGGCGGGTGTGGTTAGCCAGCCAACGCTGGGAAATAGTGAGCAGCACAAGAGCGGCTACCAGGCCCGAGATCGGGATCCACTGTGGTTGGGCCAGCTCGCGTTGTTGGTGATTTACCTTGCTATTGGAGATGTCCAGCAGCTCACTGGCTGCCGGAAGTATGGAGGAACGCATCAAAGACGAGGCTTCGGACATGTACGCCACGCCAACCGGATTGCCGAGACGGTTGTTTGTCCGAGCTGTTTCCACCAAAGCCGTGTAGGAGGGCAACTGCGTCTGAATCTGAGTGATCAACTCGAGTTCTCGCGTGGGGCCCTGTTCAAGTCCGGCTGCGGTTTGGGTGGCTGCGGCAGCGGAGCGCTGAATCGCGCGTTGGTAGCGATCGCGGGTGGAAGGCAGCTCCACGCCAGCCTGCACGAATCCAGTAGTTGCGATGGTGTCCGCCAGCGACAATGAAGTGAAGAGGTCTTGAGCCGTCGCGGATCGTGGTTCAGAGTTGTTGACCAGCGTTCCTAGTTCTGATTGGCGGCTTTCCGTCGAACGCGACATTGAAATGCCAGCGGCAAGCAACGCGACAGTTAAAACTAACGTAATCAGAGTCATCATGCCGATGGTGGTGTTGGCAAACGTCCGAATCCGCCGGGACCACAGCGCTGGCAGACTGATGGAGTCTTTGAGACGAGTGGAAATCGTACGGGAGTACTCGGCAGCGCCGTGGACATCCAGCCAACGGTCCTCGGAGCCCGTGGCGGAAAGCCGAGACTGAGGAGCGTGCGACGCTGGTTGAGGCTGCTCTCGCGATGTAGACGTGCTTGCTGACGTCGATCGCTCGGAGGCCTCGCGAAGCACGACGGTCACCGGCTCGCGGCGCTGCTGCACATCAGTCATAGTTGCAGGATAGTTCTTTCTGTTCGTCGCAGGGTTAGAAACAGGTGTCCAAAGTAATATCGCTTGCTGATGCCGTTTCGTTTCAATGCCTTTCTGCGCCTTTCTGCACGGATTAGTGGCTATGCTGGGTGAGTATGAAAGGCGATGGTGATGGCTGGTCTGCGGGGCCCGGAGGTTCGCGCCGCTGGGGGAAATTCGGTGCGGCAGGTCTATTTCTAGTTTCCACGACTACTCGTACGGTGCTGATGCAGCATCGAGCACATTGGACGGCAGATGGCGGTACCTGGGGGATACCGGGTGGTGCCCGTGACTCTCATGAAACTGCTGCCGAGGCCGCGATGCGCGAGGCCGTCGAGGAAACCGGTATCTCCACTGCGTCTATTGCGGTGATCAAGGAGCTCACTACTGACGGCCCTTTTGCAGAAGATCCGCAACGCCCTGAGCTTTCTCATGGCTGGACCTATGCCACAGTGGTGGCCATGACCCCGACCGAGCTGCCGGTGGTGTCCAATGAGGAATCCTTGGAGCTGCGCTGGGTGCCACTGGGCGCACTGCAAGAGTTAAACTTGCTACCTGCATTTCAACTGGCGTTACCGGAGATCTTGGCAGCAGTACCAGCACCCTAAGATCACAATTGATGCACAGCGTGCTGCTCGGGATGCAAATTGTGTAACACTGGTGGACATGATTGAAGTAACCAACTTGAGCAAGCACTACGGAAAGGTGCGAGCTGTTGATGACCTCACATTCGCGGTGAAGCCCGGTGTTGTTACCGGTTTTCTCGGTCCGAATGGTGCGGGAAAATCAACTACCATGCGCATGATCGTGGGCCTGGATCGGCCCACTGAGGGCATCGCACTGATCGACGGTAAGCATTATAAGGATTTGAAGAATCCCCTGCGTGAGGTTGGTACGCTGCTTGACGCCAAGGCGGTGCATCCTAACCGCAGCGCCGCGAAGCATCTCAAGTGGATTGCGCAGTCAAATGGCATTCCATCCTCCCGTGTCGACGAAGTGCTGGGACTGGTTGGTCTTTCTGAAGTGGCGGGTAAGTCAGCTGGTGGTTTTTCGCTCGGTATGGGGCAGCGCTTGGGTCTCGCTACCGCGCTGATCGGCGATCCGGGGGTGCTGATCTTAGACGAGCCGGTCAATGGTCTTGATCCAGAGGGTATTCGCTGGGTGCGCAGCTTCCTTAAATCCCTTGCGGCGGAGGGACGCAGCGTATTGGTGAGTTCTCATATGCTGTCGGAAATGGCTCTCACTGCGGATGACCTGGTGGTGATCGGTCAGGGCAGGTTGATAGCAGAAACCACAACCTATGACTTTGTGAAGAATTCCTCCAAAACACACGTGTTGGTGCGTAGTGAAAATATGCAGGAGTTCGAGGCGGTGTTGGGCGAAGAACAGATCGTCTATGCCAAGGAGACCGATGAGGAAGGTCGCCCAGTGTTGGTTATCGACGATCAAACGACCGACTATATTGGCGCCCTGGCGTATTCCACCGGCATCCTGTTGCAGCAACTCTCGGAGCGTAAGGCTTCGTTGGAGGATGCTTTCATCACCATGACGGGCGATTCCGTCCAGTACCGTACCGATAAGGCGGGGGAGTAGCCCATGTTTTTCAATACCCTACGTGCAGAGTTCACCAAGCTGCTGAGTGTTCGATCCTTCTGGGGCAACACGGTATTTTATGTGCTGATGACGGTGGGCTTCGGCGCATTGTCTGCCTTCCTATTTAGCGCCTTCTCTAACGAGCAGGGTGGTCCGATGCTGATGGATGCCAAAACTGTGGCCCAAAGTATGAACATGGGCGGCGGGCTCGTCTTGGCGATCATGTCCGTCATCATGGTGACGAATGAATACGCCCAAAAGTATATTTCTGTGACGTTTCAGGCGGTCCCTAATCGGCTGATTGTGGCGCTGGCTAAGTACGTCGCGATGTCGATCGTCGCAATCGTGTTTTCTGTACTCGCTTTCGCTATTGGTGTGCCAATCGTCCGACTGATCGTGGGGGCGGAGCTGGGGCCTGAGCTCACTCTCACTCATGAGAAAATGCTGCCTTACCTGTGGAAAACGCCGATCTATGCGATGATGTTCATCCTGTTGGCGCAGGGGATGGCGTGGCTGCTGCGCTCGGCAACTGCAGTGATTGTCATCATCCTGGGCTGGTTCATGGCATTGGAGCCTATGGTCTTACCACTGCTGCCAAAGTGGGGCCAAAAAGTCGCCCCTTATGGACCGTTCAAGAACCTCAGTGCGTTCTACTACGGTGAGAGCATTCCAGAGGTGCCGTGGGATCGTCTTGGTTCTATGGCCTGCTACGGTTCCCTGGCCTACTTCGCAGCCTGGGCGCTGGTCATTTATATCGCTGGCATTGTGCTGTTGCTGCGGCGCGATGCTTAGCGACGCCTGCGGGCGCCGAACTCGGTTAGCGCAGGGCGTCTGCTGCAATGAATAAGGCCGGCACGAGCGTGTAGCTGGCAATGATAGCCAAGAGTGCGAGGGCGGGGGCTTTCGCACTCTGTGCGGCGCTGAATTCCGAGAGGGATATGATCGCGCTACCCACGGGGCGAACCAAAAAGACGGTGGCTACCCCAGTGGCGTTGAAAAGTACGTGGATCAGGGCGGCCTGCATTGCCACGGCGCTGAAATCTCCGCTCAAGGCGAATACGGATAGCACTGCGGTGAGCGTGGTGCCCAGGTTTGCGCCCAAGATGATGGAAAAGGCGGAGCGTAACGAGATACTGCGGGTACCTGCGATGGGCACCACCGAACACACTGTCGCAGAAGAAGAGTGCGTCATTAAGGTGAGGCCGAGGCCAACCAAAAAGTTCTTGATACTGATCACGTTGTTTTCTCGGCGCGCGGAGTTTTCCAACATGATTCTTGAGCTGGCAGCCATGATGTCTGAAAACAAGATGGTGGTCAGTTGGACCGCCAGAGTAATAGCCAAGATGCCGAGCAGAATGCACGCAGTCGCCGCCAACGCCGGAGTTGCTAGGCGGCCGATGAGGCCTTCCACACCAATGGCGCGAACGATGGGGCGTACTACTTGAGCCACTAAGCCGGTGGTGGGTATCGGGGCGTCAGGGGATCCTAACAGGGCATCAGTCAACCAGGCCGACACGCGTGTTAGTGGATGGAAAAGCAACTCGATGAAGAAGAAGGCGAATATTGAGAAGAAGTTAAACCACCAGTGGGTCATTGCTGCCGCAATAGCCGGGGTGAAGTTTTGTTTCCTGCGGAACAATCCGAAGGAGACGAGTTGCGCGGTGAAGCAGGTGCCCAGGTTCGCGCCCATGATGAGCATGACCGCTAGATCCAAGGGCACTAAACCGGAGCCGACGGCCGCGACTGTCACCGTGGTGACGATGGTGGAGGATTGCACGATGAAGGTGGACAGCACCCCGATGAGTACCGCTAGTAGCGGATTGGTAGCACGGGCAACTAGGTCGGACATCACCGATATGCCGAGTGCCTGTACACCATCAGTCACCAAATTGATGGCAATGATCAGAGCGAAGATGCAACAGGCCACCCCGAACCAGCGCACCATGCGTCCGAATCCGGAAATGAGAAGCTCGTCTTCTTCATGGGGGATGAGCCGTGGATTGATGTAGTGCACCGTGCCCGGCAGGTGGAGTTTTTGAACGACTGCAGGAAGCTGTGTCGCCACCGCAACCTCCATTTACGTTCGTCACCTTTTGTTCATTCTCAGGTTACCTGATGCTCATTCGCAGACAAAAGGTAATTACTGCAGGGCGGAAGTCAGTCGCATCACATTGTCTACATAGCGTTTCAGGATCGGGCGTTTGCTCCATTCTTCGCGGGTGAGAATGGTGGAAGCTGCTCGGTAGGTTTCCGTGAGCTGTTCGAGGTCATCGAGGATGTTTCCGTGTGCGACCAGCAGTGATACCTCGTAGTTCAAGCCAAAGCTACGCATGTCCATGTTGGAAGAGCCAAGGACTCCCACGGCGTCTTCGGATCCGGGGTCGGCGATCAGGTACTTGGAGTGGAGGATCGCCGGGGCTGGGTAACGGTAGATGGTCACCCCGGCCTCGAGCAGGGCAGCATAATAGCTGGACTGTGCATGGCTAACGATGAATTGGTCACCACGTTCATTGACGTAGAGTTCTACCTTCACGCCGCGGTAGCATGCGGTTGTGACAGCCTCCAGCAGTGTCTCATCGGGAATGAAGTAGGGGCTACAGAGGATCAGTCGTTCTTTGGCGTGGTGTACCACCGAGTTGAATAGACGTAGGTTGGGCTCCGTGGTGTAGCCGGGGCCGGAGGGGACGAGTTGTAAGACGTTGATGTCTGTTTTGGAGCTTTCTGGCAGTTGCGGTCCGGAACCGGTTTCGGGCAGGGCCAGGGCCTCGTTGCTCTCGGAGTACCAATCGACGGCGAAAACCATTTCCATGGAGGAAACAACCGGGCCGGTGAGCTCAACCATAGTGTCCATCCAATGCAGTCCGCGGCGCCGGTTACCATGCAGCAGATAGCTGGGGTCGATCATATTCTGGCTGCCGATGAAGCCCCGGTAGCCGTCGATAAGCAGCATCTTGCGGTGATTGCGCAGATCAGGGCGGCGGAAACGCCACTTCCATGGCTGCAGCGGCAAGGTGAGATGCCACTCGATGCCGATGGAGTTGAGGCGACGGCCCAGCTTCCAATAGCCCGGGTACTTCCAGGATCCAACGTGGTCGAAGAGCAAGCGCACCTGGACGCCACGGGCAGCGGCGCGTTCCAACGCACGGAAGAACGGGTCGGTGGTGTCATCCCATGCGATGATGTAAATCTGCACGTGAACAGTCTTTTTAGCGTTGTCCACTGCGCGGATCATGGCAGCGAGGCATTCGTGGTAGTCCGAGTACAGCCCATGATTGATACCGGTGACTGCGGGGAGACGCGTGAGCCGGCGGTTGAGTCGAATGATGGACTCGAGCTCCGGGCTGAGCAGAGTCTGCGGCGGTACATCGGGGATATGTGCCTGAACATCTCGAATCATGGCGTCGGATTCGCGCTGGATCCGGTGGCGCCGCCGGTTAATATATGGGCTGCCCATGAGCAGGAACAGTGGTAGCCCGACGATCGGAATAAGCAAGATGGCCAGCAGCCAGGCACTGGAAGCCGCTGGTTTACGGCCTTCCGGGACAATACCGATGGCAAGGAGCTTGATGCCGTAGTCCAGGATCATCAACGTGGTTTGCCACCAGGTGGCAGTGCCGAAGTCAAACAGGGTGAAGCTGAACATTTAGCGAACGTCGTCGATTCGAGCGGTGCTGTAGTCAACCACGACGGGCGCGTGATCCGAGGCCCCCTTGGTGGCGCGCTCCTCGCTATCGATAAACCCGGCGGTGGGTTGCATGCTTTTCGACGCCAACTGGAAGTCAATCCGCATGCCCTGTCCCCGCTGGAAGCGCATCTGCACGTAGTCCCAGTAGGTGAATTTTCCTTCGGTGAAGCTGCGCGTAACCTCGCTCAGTCCGGACTCAAGGAGTTGTTCGAAGGCGGCGCGTTCCGGTTCGGTGACGTGGGTTTTGCCGTCGAAATAGCTGATGTCCCAGACATCCTCATCGCGCGGAGCGATGTTGAAGTCGCCGAGGAGCACCAGCTGACGTTCCGGGGTGGTGCGTAGCTCATCCGCTACCGCGTTAGCGAGGGCATCGAGCCAGCGAAGCTTGTAATCGTAGTGGGGGTCGGCAATCTCCCGACCGTTTGGCACGTACAGGCTCCAGATTCGCACGCCATCACAAGTCGCTCCGATAGCCCGGGCCTCGATGTCTTGTGGCTCGTTGGGATCCTTATGGAAGCCAGGCTGGCCGGGGAAATGGGTGGTTACGTCGCTGAGTCCGACACGGGATGCGATGGCCACGCCGTTCCACTGGTTGAGTCCAAAGTGGGCGACCTCGTAGCCGAGCTCGCGGAATGCTGCATAGGGAAAGTTCTTATCTGTTGTTTTAGTTTCCTGCAAGGCAAGAACGTCGATGTCGTGGCGGGTTAAAAAATCGGTGACGCGGTTGATTCGCGTCCGCACAGAGTTAACGTTCCATGTGGCGATGCGCATAGTTACACCCTAGCTGCCTCTTCTGGATAGGTGGAACTTTTCAGCGCACTTGGGCGTTGGATAAGTATGGCTAAACCTGTTCGAGATCGCATTGCGCAAGAGGTCCGCGCAGCAATGCAGCCACCGGTGTCGTATGGGCAGCTAGAGGTGTACAACGCCTTTTTGCCGGGAAGAAACGTGGGGCCGCGTTCGGTAGATAACGCGCGGGTAGTTTCCCGGGTGAGTGCAATTGCCATTGATCTTGCGCTGTTTAGCGCTATGTTCCTTACTGTCCTAGCTGGTTTTGCGATTGCTTTCTCTCAGCCATGGACGCTGGCGGGTGCCTTTCTGCTGCCGGTCTTTTTCTACTTGTGGCAGACCATGTTCGATGCGGCTGGCGGTTCCATCGGCAAGCGGGTCTTGGGGCTGCGGGTGGTTGGTCCCGCCGATACGCCTGTCGACGCCGGGCAAGCCGCGAAGCGAAACCTCTGGTTGCTCTTGCCGATGATTCCAATCGCCGGCCCCTTCGTAGCGTTGGGCGTTGGCATTTGGTACGCAGGCGCGGCCAAGGCTGATGCCTTCGGGGTTGCGCCGCACGACCGGGTGGCGCGCACGCGCGTGGTGAAGAAGCTTCCGCCTAGCTAGGCTGGCTAGCGTAGCGGTGGCGGTGATGCTCCATGAAGCCTAGCTTTTCATAGAGGCCGATTCCCGCCTCGTTTGATGCCAATACCTGGAGGTATGCATCAGTAGCACCGTGGGAGATACCCCAGTTGATCATGTACTTTCCGAGGGCGGTGCCTAGGCCTTGGCGTCGAAAAGCGGGCGCAACTTCGACCGCAGAATAGCCCAGGAATTGGCGACCATCAGGGGCTTCGGTGAGCGTGCCACGGGTAATAGCAATGGTCTGGCCGCTCGGGGAGAAGATGCGGCCAAAACTCATCTGTCCTTCGATGCTGGTGCGCAGCAGCTCCAGCGCACGGGCGGGCAAGGGCTTGCCGCGAAAGTGATAAAGCTCCAGCCACTCGGCATCGGGCTGATCAGTGATTTCCATGTGTAGGGAGTCTGGGAGTTCGAAGGGCTCCGATAAAGTTCGCGTCATTATCACGATGTCCGGCCCAAATCTCCAGCCTTCGGCGCGGGCAAGACGGAGCGCGGACTCGCCGATTCTGTCCGGCACTAGGATGCGCGCTGGCAGATCATGGCGCGCGTAGAAGGCGATGATTTTCTCCAGGGGTACTGGAGAAAGTCCAGCTGAACTGCCCAATGGGGCAGCGGAATTGCTGCGCTCTGTGATGCCATCGCCTGCGCGCAGGAGCCAGCCGTTTTCCCATACATGCTCAATCCCGGGGAAGGCCTTCGCAGTGGCGGCCTCGACAGCGCGAATCTCAGAGTTGCGGACGCGCCGGGGCGGGAGAACTTTGATGGCCTGAATCAGTTCGGCGGGGATGGTCACTGCTGCTGCGTCGGAAACAAATCCTCCGACGGATTGTGGGCGTACCGTGAGTGGCTCGAGGGACAGTACATGCCCGATGACATCGGTGAGGTGTCCTGGGGTATCGGGCAGGAGGCGTCGCACTATGATGCGATCGCCAATTTTTGGGTTAGTCTTCGTACCCAAAAGGGTCCTCATCTACGCCCGGGGTCCAAGTCTGCCCGGCGGTGTTCCAACCGTTGGCCTTGATCGTTTTCTTGGCTAGACGTTTCCATCTGCCGATCAGGGTGTCGGTGTAGACGAAGCCATTCAGGTGGCCGACCTCGTGTTGTAGGCAGCGCGCGAAGAATCCGTATCCCTCTAGGGCGATGGGGTTGCCGTGTTCGTCGGTGCCAGTGACGCGGGCCCAATCAGCGCGGCCAGTGGGGTAGGACTCGCCGGGAACAGAAAGGCAGCCTTCGTCTTCGGAGCCATCGTCATTGGGCATGGACTCGGGGAGTTCGGAGGTTTCCAGTTCTGGGTTGATAACGCAACCGCGTCGGAATTCGCCGCCTTGGGCTTCGATTTCTGACTCCGACTTGAGCTCGCCGTTCGGCCCTTCCACGTCGGGGCAGTTGTAGACGAAGAGGCGTTTGCTGACCCCGATTTGGTTTGCTGCCAGGCCCACGCCGTGTGCGCGATCCATAGTCTCAAACATGTCCGCAATCAGCTCGGCAAGCTCTGCGGGGCTTTCGGTTACGGGTTCGGTGGGCTGGTGCAGGACTGGGTCGCCGTGAATGACGATAGGACGAACTGTCATACCTTTAGAGCATATACCCTAGTGGTTATGGCTAAAGAGCTTGCAGATGGTGACCGAAAAATACTGGAGTTTGAATCCCGCGCGCCTCAGAATATTGGCAAGAAGGAGGAGGCGATTCGTTCGGAATTGGGGATGACGCCGCTGCGCTATTACCACCGTTTGAATGCGCTTATCGACGTCCCGGCGGCGGTGGCTGCGTATCCAGTGCTGCTGCACCGGCTTGATCGGCTCCGTTTTCAGCGTGCCGAACTAAGAAAGACTGTGACAGATGGGTAGGATGTGACATATGTCGACTAAAGAAACGAATTCCGCATCTGGTCTTCCGTTACGTGGCATCGCCATGATTATCCTGGCTGTTGCTGTACTTCTCCTAGCGTGGGGCGTGTATTCGCTCACTAACACTGGCAGCGAAGAAGCTGTGGTCTCACAAAAATCCGACACCCAGCAGACCGCCCCAACGCAGAAGCAGCCGCCAGCAGCGGCGCAGCAGCCGGCCTCAGGCGCAGCAAGCACAACGGCCGCCGCCACCCCCTCACCAACGCCTAGTACCCCGGCAGCAGCGCCAGCTGCCAACGCTGCAGCCGGTCCGGCTCCTAAGGTCCAGGCCCTGAACAATTCCACGGTCCAGGGATTGGCCAATCGCGTAGCGGATGAGCTGAAGAAGCAGGGCTACAGCGACATCGAAAGCGGCAATTTCCCGAATGAAGTACTGCCAAAGTCAGTGGCATTTTTCACTCCCGGCAATGCTGCAGAAGAGCAGGCGGCCCGCAATATTGCGGACAAGCTGGGAGTTACGGCACAGCCTCGTATCGATGCGCTAAAGGATAAGCCTGCGGGTGTCATTCTTGTCATTACCGAGGACCTGAACCGCTAAAATCGTGGACATGTCCATTGAGTTCGCACAGACGCAAAACCACACGATTGGTGTGGAATGGGAAATCGCCCTGATCGATCCCGAAACACGCGACCTTGTGCCGCTTGCTGACCAGATCATCGCAGAGCTCTCCGAATCTGAACTTGAGGTTCGGGTGGAGCGGGAGTTTCTATCCAACACGGTCGAGCTAGTTACAGGCGTCTGTGAATCCGTTGGCGAAGCAGTAGCGCAGCTCTCAGCCGGGATCAGCGCGGTGCAACACGCCGCGGCTGCACACGGCGCGCGGGTGTGGTCGGCAGGCTCGCACCCCTTCGCCACGTCAGAGGACCAGAAAGTCTCGGACAAGGATCACTACAACGAGATCCTCGAGCGCACCCAATACTGGGGACAGCAAATGCTCATTTGGGGCGTACACATTCACGTCGGCATCGCTTCGGCGGATAGGGTGTGGCCCATCATTAATGCGATGATGACCAAATATCCGCACCTACTAGCCCTTTCTGCCAGCTCCCCTGGATGGTGTGGCAAAGACACCGGCTATGCTTCCAACCGCACGATGCTTTATCAGCAGCTCCCCACCGCGGGTATCCCCTACGGCTTCCAAGACTGGGAAGAATGGTCAGCTTTTGTGGCCGACCAAAAGAAGTCTGGCGTGATTGATCACGACGGCTCCATGCACCTGGATATTCGCCCAGCGGAGAAGTGGGGCACCATCGAGGTTCGCTTCTCCGATTCCCCTTCAAACCTGCGTGAACTCGCTGCCATCGCGGCGCTCACCCACTGCCTCATTGTCTATTATGACGAGTTGCTGGAAGCCGGCGAAAGCTTGCCGAGCCTGCAACAATGGCACAACACAGAAAACAAGTGGCGCGCAGCCCGCTACGGCATGGACGCCATCATCATCACCACGAGGGACACCGACGAAGTCCTGATTACAGAGGACCTAGCCCTCATCCTGGAGGTGCTGCGACCGATCGCCGCCAAACTTGGTTGCTCTGAAGAACTGGAATTGATCACGAAGATCCAGCACACCGGTGCTTCCTATCAGCGACAGCGCGCCAAGTTTGAAGAAACTGGCGATTGGAAGCAGGTTGTGGACTTGAACTGCGAAGAACTAGAGCAGCTGCGCCCCTAGGCGGTGTCATCTCGCGCGAGCTGGTTCGGGTCATAGAGGCGCTCGCGCCGCGCGATGCGCCCGACGCGTTGGCCGACAACCGGTGCGGTGAGCAGCGCGAACAAGATCACCAAGATGAGTGCTCCCATATCGCCCTTATTGCCCGGTGTCAGCTCGCCAGAACCAAGTAGACGCAGTAGCGCGCCAAGCACTGTGAGTACCAGTCCCAAAGTTTGCGGTTTGGTCACTGAGTGGAGGCGGGAAAGTGTATCGCGAAAGCGGGCCATGCCGATGGCTGTTGCCAACACGAGGATTGTGCCGCCCGCGATACATACCAGGGATGCGATATCCAGAACCAGGCTCATTTTGCATCCTTCTTTCGGAAACGCGTCACCGCTACTGAGGAGATGAAGCCGAGTAAGGCTACCACCATCATGGCATTGGACACGGTGGTATCAAGCGTCCCGCAAATATACAGTGCAAGGGCACATTGGATCATCGCGACGGTGGCATCCAGACTCAGTAACCTGTCAAGGGAATTTGGCCCTGCAAGCAGCCGGTAGCCGTTGATGAGGAACGCCAACGCAAACCCGACTGCGGCGACTGTGAGAAACGAGTTATACAACCAGGATTCCATCATGCTCCTTTCTCAAAGGTACTAATCAATCGGCGCTCCAACTCGGAAATGCTCTGGATGCTGCGGTCTAGTTCACGGGTAGAACTGGCATCCAGAATATGCATCGTCAGCGTGCGATTCGCGATGTCCAATTCCATTACTGAACCGCCAGGCGTGAGGTTGAGTAGCGACACCGCCAAGGAAAACACGAAATCCTCTTGTACGCGCATGGGCACCCGCACGATTGCCGACGGCGGTTGATCACTAAAACGCAGCGCGAGCCAACTGACTCGAAACGAAGAGACAAGCAGATCGGACCAAAAGAACAACACCAAACCGAGTAGGGAGAGCCACCGAATACGGAGTCCGGTAATGGGTAAAGCGGGAAGCGGGAACGCCATCACCACCACCAAACCAACAATGAGGCCTCCGATGAGATTCGCCCAGGAGAATTCGCCATAGAGCAGACACCACATCAAGGTGAGCCAGCCAACAGTGAGGAAACGGAAGCGGCGCCGAAATCCAGCGATCATCGCAATACCCCCTTTTCCTTCAGCCCGTCAGTAGAGTCGGCCGGTGGTTCCGCTAGGTGTGGACTTCGGCCGGGCGCCGTGTAAGACGAACCCAAGACAGCCTCTCTATAGATGCTGACATCCATAGCGGTCTCCGCGGCGCGATAAGTAACAGCCGACAACGGTCCCGCAAGCACGGTCACAGCCAAGGAACCGGCAACGAGCAAGGCTGTTGGCATAACCATCCCGAGTGGCATCCGTCCGACATCGACCCGGTCATCAAAGTGGACAACGTCTTGGACGTCGGAAAGCGGTGTCGGGCGGGCAGTGGCCAGCTGGCCATCCGGGGCATCCTTACGGTCCCGCCAAAAGGCCTTCGACCACACCAACACCATGGTGTAAAGCGTGAGCAAGGAGGTGATGACGGCGCCCGCCACCAGCAACCAAGCCATGAAGCCACCGCGATCTGCGGCCGCCTCGATGAGGATGATCTTGCCCAGGAAACCCGAGAGCGGCGGGATGCCTCCAAGGTTGAGCGCAGGGATCAAGAACAGCACGGCCAATAGTGGTGAGGTGTACGCGAGCGACCCGAGGCTACGGAGCGAGGAGGATCCTGCCTGGCGTTCGATGAGACCAACCACCAGGAAGAGCGCAGTTTGTACTAGAATGTGGTGCACAGCGTAGAAGATAGCGCCGGAAAGACCCTGCGTGGAGGCAAAGGAAATGCCCATGATCATGTAGCCGATGTGGCTGACCAGTGTGAATGACAGCAGGCGTTTGATGTCATTCTGCGCCATAGCGCCGAGGATTCCTACGATCATCGTGAACAGCCCGGCCCACATGAGGAGGTTGTCCAACCGGCCGTCGACAAACAGTACGGTGCGTGCGCGGATGATGGAGTAGACGCCGACCTTGGTGAGCAGCCCAGCGAACACGGCTGTTACCAGCGCAGGAGCAGTTGGATAGGAGTCCGGTAACCACGAGTACAGCGGAAACACGGCCGCCTTGATGCCGAATGCGATGAGCAGGACCGCGAAGATAGCTGTCCGTGTCCCGGATGGAATCTCCGTCATCCGGATGGAAATCTGCGCCATGTTCATTGTGCCGACTGCCGCGTAGACCATCGCCAGCGCGAACAGAAACACCAGTGAGCTGAGCATGGACACCATCACATAAGACACACCCGCGCGCACCCGGCTGGGCGAGGCGCCTAATGTGAGGAGCACATAGGAGGCGACCAATAGGACTTCAAAGCCCACGTAGAGATTGAAGAGGTCGCCAGCCAGAAAAGCCAAGTTCACGCCCATGGTGAGGAGCAAATAGGCGGGGATGAATACGGCGACTGGCTCATCCTCGGTGCCATCGCGCAGCCCCTGTCCGATGGCGTACCACATCACCGAAAACAGCACGAGTGAGGAGACCGCGAGCATGATGGTGGCCAGGCGATCGGCGACTAAGGTGATGCCGACCGGTGCATCCCAGCCGCCGAGCTGCAACACGTGGACCCCGGAATAATCCACCAGCACCACCAAAACCACACACAGGACGATCAGAGTGAAGAGTGCGGTCATAGCGACAAAGCGCTGCAGATCCTGGTATTTGCTGATTACCAGCACGAGTGCGGCGGCGAAAGCCGGCACAATCACAGGCAGCGCAATGAGATAAGGAAGCGCGGGAAGAATAGCGAGCACCAGCGAATCAAGCATCGTCGTCCTCCTGTACAGGCTGCTCGAAGGAGATCGGCCCGAAAGAGTCGCCCGACTGGGTAGGACGACCAGTCTCTGGGTCATCCGAAAGGTCATGGTCCGGCGCGGCAGAAGCCGTCGCAGGCCGCTTCGCGACGACCGTATCTTCGGTATCGTCCTGCAAAATATCGGCAGTACGGTACTGGTACTGCCGGTAGGCCAGCGCGAGGATGAAAGCAGTCATCGCCATCGTGATCACTATCGCAGTCAGGATCATCGCTTGCGCTAAGGGATCCGAGTTGTCCCCGGCGAGGGTGGAATCTCGACCTTGAATTGGGGGTGCGCCTGCGCCACCGCCCGCAGTGAGCATCAAGAGATTGGCGCCATTGCCCATGAGCAATAGGCCGAGCAGCATCTTTGTGATGGCGCGTTCCAGCAGTAGAAATACGCCGCAAGCTATGAGTGCTGCGGCGGTAACCAACAAGGCGAAATTGGCGACCATGTGTTAACTCTCTTTCGCTGGTTGGGTGTGCCTTTTACGGGCAAGATTCCGGGCGCGGTCTCGGGCTCGTTGCTTGCGGAGGTCTTCATCGCGGTCCAACTGCGCCCCCAAACTCTGCAGGATGTGCATGATGAGACCGATCACGATGAGGTACACCCCGGCATCGAAAACGAGGGGAGAAACCACCGCCATGTCCGCTATCAGGGGCGGATGGAACTTCCAATAATGGCTCGTCAGTGGCGCCTGCCCGAAGAAGAGTGGCACGATTGCCGGTAGTGCAGCCAGAATTAGTCCGATACCGAGCAACTTCGACGGGTCAACTGGGAGTGCTTCTTCAAGCTCGTGACGCCCACCGGCGAGGTAGCGGAGGGTAAAAGCCAGTGCTGCAACGAGCCCGCCGGCAAAGCCACCCCCCGGACCGTTGTGGCCAGCGAAAAAGAAGTAAGCGGAAAGGGCCAGCATCGAAGGGAACAACAAGCGGGTGGCTACGTCGATCATGAGGGAGCGGTTGCGGACGCGGTCATCCACTGAGGTCGCCAGCCAACGGCCGCCCTCGGCCTGGAGGGTTGGGCGACGGGTATTACGGCTGAAACTGCGGGTGCGGTATACCAGCGATGCGACTCCGGTAGCCACAATCACCAGCACGGAAATCTCCCCGAAGGTATCCCAAGCACGAATGTCCACCAAGAGCACGTTGACGGCATTGCGACCGTGCCCGATGTTCTCCGCAAGGTTCGGTATGAAGTAGGAAACGGGGAGCGCTGCGCGCGCATTCATTGCAAAGACCGCAACTACCATCACTGCAACGCCGACGGCGACTGCCAGCCAGGCTCGGACCCGGACAAACTCGGTACCAGTCTTAGTATCTGGATTTGGAGGGAATTTGCGTAGGACCAGCATAAAGACCACCATGGTGACCGTCTCCACGAGCAGCTGCGTCAGTGCTAGATCGGGCGCGCCGTGCAACGCAAAAATGACGGCGATGCCATAGCCAGTCATGCCAACCATAATCAGTGCGGAGATGCGGTTGTGCAGTACTGTCGCGGCGATCGCTGCGATGATCGTCATAACTGCGATCAAACCTTGGACGGGGGAATCCCACAGCTCCATGCGGACAGAAGAGCGCTGTCCAGTGATCAGTGCGCTGATCGGCAACAGCACGAGAGTGAGCAAGATGATTGCTTCGTTGATGGGGAGAGAACCACGCTGGGTGGATGCAGTCAGACGCAAGGAAGCGGTGCGCAGTACTTCTAACACTCGGTCATAAGCAGCATTAGCATTGCCGAGGGCTGGCTGTTCGAAATGCAGTTGCGAGACCAGTTCGCGCTGCCAATGCAACACGGCGCCGACGACGATAATGACGGCCGAGATTCCAAGAGGAATGTTAAAGCCGTGCCACAATGCTAGATGCTTTGGGGACGCAGCATCTGGGAAAACTGCGTCCAGGTGTGCTGCGATCGGGGCGTCGATAAGCTGTGGCGCTAACCCGAGCACCAGGCTGGTTGCCGCGAGCACCGCAGGAGGTAGCCATAGCCAGGTGCCTACCCGGTGCATGCTGCGCACGGCAGGGGAGCAGCCACCACCAGATGGATGTGAAGCTGGCTTAGTTGCGAACGCAGACCAGAGAAAATACAGGCTGTATGCCATGGTCAACATGGAACCAGTCACAATTCCAGTGAGTGCCATTTTGCCGGGCATCCCGACGAGGAGCTGTTCGGTGTGGACTGCGTCGATGGCCGTTTCCTTAGCAACGAAACCAAACAACGGTGGGATGCCCGCCATCGACGCCACGGCGGTGAGAGCGATGAGCATGAGGTGCGGCGACTTGCGCGCTAAACCCGAGAGTTTACGAACATCGCGTGTCCCGGTGGCATGGTCGATGGCGCCGACAACCATGAACAATGCGGCTTTAAACAGTGCGTGCCCTACCGTAAGCGCCAGCCCGGCTAGCAGCGCGGTGCGTGAGCCAATACCGACGACAGAAAGGATGAATCCCAGTTGGGACACCGTGCCGTAGGCCAAGATCAGTTTGAGATCCTTCTGGCGCAATGAAACCCAACCGGCCATGATCATGGTGAACAGGCCGAGCGGGATCACCACCAGGTGCCAAGTGGATACTTGGGCAAGATCGGGGGACAGGCGAGCGACCAGATAAATACCGGCTTTAACCATCGCCGCGGAATGCAGGTAAGCGCTCACAGGCGTGGGAGCGGCCATGGCACCAGGCAGCCAGAAATGCATCGGGGCGATGGCCGACTTAGAAAGTGCGCCGGCCAAAATCAGCACCACAGCCACGTTAAGGTGTGGAGTTTGGGTCAAGGAAGCGGCAGTGAGGTGCGAGAACTGCCAGGTGTGGGCCTCGAAACCAAGCATGATAATGCCTACGAGCATGGCCAAGCCGCCTAAGGTCGTGACCATTAATGCTTGGCCTGCGCTGCGGCGTGAAGAAGCGCGTTCGGAGTAGTATCCGACCAGAAAAAAGCTAAGGATGCTGGTGATCTCCCAGAAGATGAACATCAGCAGGAAGTTGTCCGAGATCACGAGGCCAAACATGGCCATCGCGAAGGCAACCATTTCTGCGCCAAAGGCGGAGAGCCGTTTCGGCGCGGAGTCAAAGTAGCCCCAGCAGTACACCAGTACCAGTGCACCCATCCCGAGAATGATGAGGCTGAAAAGTCCAGCCAAAGCGTCCAGTCTTAGCGCGATATCCATGTGGGCGCTGGGCATCCACTTTTGATGGAATGTCAGCGGGGTGGCATCTGCGGCCAGGCGTCCGGTGATAAACAGCTTGAGAACCCAGATGAATCCCGCTCCTGGAACCAGGGCAAGCAATCCGAAAGCAGGCCTGCCGATCTTCTGAATTAGCACGGGGGCCAACAGGGAGCTAGCGAGGAGTGAGAGGAAAAGGGTTATCACCAGAGGGCAGCTACTTCGTTGTTATCTAGGTATCAGGTGGGTGTCTGCTTTCGGATGCAGTAGCGAGAGCCCTGCGGCACCAGCCAGTGCATCCGGAGACCCAAAAGGCTGCAAGGCTGGCGTTGAAAGCGCAGCAATGCAGCCAATTGTACCTAAGATGTGATCTGGGTGTCTTTAACTAGCCCCGAATTGTTGTCATGTACCTTAAGCGAAGTTGCTGCCGTGGAGGCGGTGGGCTGCGGAGCTTAGAGCTGCGGCCCCGGAATTGTCGCGGTCTGGACCGAAGCCCATTGCCCAGACGGTCCGGCCACGGAAAGTGCCCTTGATAAAGGTGACAGTGGCTTCGAAGATTTCCATCTGATGGAAGTTGAGGATCTCGAGCGGAGCGCCCAGATCGGCGAGAATATTGGAACATGCCGAGATTGCGCCGGTGGCGACAATGTCACGGCCGAGAGTGATGCGGCGTCCGTTGCGCGTGGTAGTGATGTTCGTGAAGTAGCTGTTCCGGAACCCGGGCAGGGGTTCCGCATGAATGTTGTGAATTCGAATAGCACTGGTGGGTGCGTAGGTTTCGGTGAACGTCCGCCAGGACATTCCTCGAGCTTCTTCACGAAGATCGCTAGGCAGATTGTGGCCGAATCGTGCTTGGAAAGGGTCAGCTGCTAGCTCGTTGGTATGACGTTGAAAACCTGTGCGCGGGGAGATAGGCGTTTGAGTGAACATGGTGTTGGGTCCTTAAGTTTCGAACTGTTCTTGGTTGTGGACCGACCCAGGTGCTGGAGTTCTAACGACTACTTCCCCAAACGAAGGGGGTCAGTCTTTATCCTTCGTCGGGGTTCGTAGCCTTGGCCACTCGGAGGTTTAGGTTTGCAATAGTCATGTAGATCACAGTAATCAGAATCACAATTCACCGCAATGGCGGGGTGCATCATGGGGGTAATGAAATGGGCATCCCGAACAGTGGGAAAGTGGGAATGAGTTTTGCTTGGTGATTTCCATACAACGTCAAAAACCCGCAACGCCTTCGCCGGACTGAGATGTCATGCGAAGGCGTTGCGGGCCTCACTAGCTGCCTACTAAGCGGAATAGTTAAGGAGGAAGAGCGTTTCTGCGACCGCGATATCCCGAATCTCTTCAGGAGACACAGATTCATTTGGAGAGTGGATGGTGCACTGCGGTTCTTCGACGCCAAAGAGCGTAATTTCGGCAGCAGGCATGATGCTTTGCAGCTTTTCGCACAGTGGAATCGATCCGCCCGAGCCGACCGTCACGAAGTCCTTGCCATAAGCGGTCGACATGCAGCTGCCGAAGAACTGGATGGCAGTTCCGTTGATATCCGTGGCGAAGGGGTCATTGAGGGCTGTGGTCTCCATGCTGAGGTGGGCTCCCCACGGAACCCGCGCTGCCAAATGCTTCTCGACGGCCTCAGCCACCTCACGTGCGGAAAGTCCGGGCGGAACGCGCAGATTCAGGTTTGCGGAGCAGGTTGCCGGCACTGCGTTCACAGCTTCCGCCACTGGCGTGGAGGTGAAACCTGTGATGGAAATGGCCGGGCGGGCCCACACTTGGTCAGCCACGCTGGCGACTCCCTCGCCCATGATGGACACGCCATCCAGCAATCCGGCATCCTTGCGGAAAGCTTCTGGGCTATATGTGAGCCCCTGCCAGGTTTGATCGCAATCAAGTCCGTCGATTTTTGTCAGGCCGTTGTCGTCGCGAAGCGTATCCAGGAGGCGGACCATCGCGGCTACGGCATCGGGGGCGGCGCCGCCGAAGCTGCCGGAATGCACCGGGGCGGCGAGCGTGGCGAGGGTGACCTTGAGCTGGGCGCCGCCGCGCAGCGTCGTGGTCAAGGTTGGGGTACCCACCGAGACATTGCCAGAATCTGCAATAAAGATGACGTCGGCCTGGAAAAGCTCCGGCTTCTCGTCGATGAGGTTTTCTAAGCCCGCACCGCCCATCTCTTCGGAGCCTTCGATGACAACGCGGATACCTAGCTTGGTGCCACCCAACTCCTTGAGGGTGCGCAAAGTGGCCAGGTGCATGACCAAGTTTCCTTTGCAGTCAGCTGCGCCGCGGGCGTACCAACGCCCCTCGCGCTCCGTCAGGCTAAAAGGATCGGAGATCCACTTAGCCTTGTCGCCTGCGGGGACGACATCGTAATGGGAGTACAGCAGCACTGTTGGCTGCCCCGGCTCAGGATCCTTCGTTGCGATGAAAATGCGGGCACCGTCAATGCCATCCTGGAAAGTCACGTCCAAACCGGCTTCCCGCAGTGCGGTATCCACCCACTGTGCTGCGCCAGCAAGCTCTGAACTGAGCTCGGGGACGGAGTGTACGGAATTAAATGAAGTGAGCTCGGAAAGGTCCTGGAAAATCCGGTCTCGCTGCTCGCCTAGCAGCTGCCGAACCGTTTCAGTTTGGGGGAGTGTAGTCATGGTTTCTAAGTGTAGACAGCTTCAGTAAGTAACTGGCAGTCCTGGGCATTGTCTCGCTCGGAAAGTGGGACGTACTATTGTCTCACCCATGCGTCACATCAGGATGGGTGCGAGTGGAGGAAGCTAATGGCGCAGCAACAGCGAGACGTGAACAAAATCGTGTTAGGTACCGTGATCGGCCTTGCCGCCGTCGCGGTGCTTAGTTTCCTGTTCCTATTTAATACTGTGTCTTCTCAAAGTGGGCAACAGGTGGCGTCGCCAAGCCAACCTCCCATTTCATCGCCCGTGGCCCCGACATCGCCCGCAACGTCGAGTTCGCGGCCCACAATTTCGACTACTCAGGCAGCACCGACCAGATCGAGCGCTCCAAGTCCGACACCGACTTCCACGAGTGAAACGCCGACACCTACGACCACTTCAGTTAAACCGCAACCGCCCGCGGGCGCGCACAATTGTGGTGCCTCGAATAAGTTTGAGTCCTTTGCCCTTAATAACGGCACCTCCTGCCCGTTTGCACTCAATGTGGCCCAGGAAATGGATGCTCATGCTGCCGAAATGGGGCGAGTAGCGGTGGCGGCTACTAGTCCGACGACTCAGAAGTCCTATGACATCACCTGTGTGGCGGCAAGCGACGGCGGTTTCGAATGTCGCGGGGGAAATAACGCCGCAATCAAGCTGATGCCGCGCTAGCCCGCTACATCTTGCACTCGCCGTTAGGGACTGCTAGAAACGAGTATTAGCACTTGCATTGTTAAAGTGCCAGAAAACCTAGCGGGTGAGGTTGGCTACACACTCACCGACCGTGCCGTCGCGGGCGCCCGCTGCACCAGACGTGAGTGTCGTCCTCATATATAACAAGGAGTACATACTTACATGGCTAAGATCATCGCCTTTGATGAAGAAGCGCGCCGTGGCCTGGAAAAGGGTTTGAACACCCTGGCCGACGCGGTCAAGGTCACGCTCGGCCCTAAGGGTCGGAACGTTGTCCTGGAGAAGTCTTGGGGCGCCCCAACCATTACCAACGATGGTGTTTCCATCGCTCGTGAGATTGAGCTCGAAGAGCCTTATGAGAAGATCGGCGCTGAGCTGGTTAAGGAAGTAGCCAAGAAAACCGATGACGTCGCAGGCGACGGCACCACTACCGCTACCGTTCTGGCTCAGGCACTGGTCCGTGAAGGCCTGCGCAACGTTGCCGCTGGTTCCAACCCAATGGGGATCAAGCGTGGCATCGAGCAGGCAGTAGTAAAGGTAACTGAACAGCTGCTCTCCACCGCTAAGGAGATTGAGACCGAGGAAGAGATCGCGGCAACTGCTGGCATCTCTGCCGCAGACCCAGCAATCGGTGCTCAGATCGCAAAGGCAATGTACGCCGTTGGTGGCGGCAAGCTCAATAAGGAATCTGTCATTACCGTCGAAGAGTCCAACACTTTCGGTGTTGAACTCGATGTCACCGAGGGTATGCGCTTTGATAAGGGCTACATCTCCGGCTACTTCGCTACGGACATGGAGCGCCAGGAAGCTGTTCTTGAGGATCCATACATCCTCCTGGTTTCCGCAAAGATCTCTAACATCAAGGACCTGCTGCCGCTGCTGGAGAAGGTCATGCAAACCGGCAAGCCATTGCTGATCATTGCTGAGGATGTTGAGGGTGAGGCGCTGTCTACCCTGGTAGTCAACAAGATCCGTGGCACCTTTAAGTCTGTTGCAGTTAAGGCTCCGGGCTTCGGTGACCGCCGTAAGGCAATGCTGCAGGACATGGCGATCCTCACCGGTGGCCAGGTTATCTCTGAAGAGGTTGGCCTCTCCCTGGAGACCACCGAGATTGAGATGCTCGGTACCGCACGCAAGGTTGTTATCACTAAGGATGAGACCACCATCGTTGAGGGTGCTGGCGACTCTGCAATGATCGAAGGTCGTGTGAACCAGATCCGCGCCGAGATCGAGAATTCTGACTCTGACTATGACCGCGAGAAGCTGCAGGAGCGCCTGGCCAAGCTTGCCGGCGGCGTTGCTGTAATCAAGGTCGGCGCAGCCACCGAGGTTGAGCTGAAGGAACGTAAGCACCGTATTGAGGACGCCGTCCGCAATGCAAAGGCTGCAGTTGAAGAAGGCATTGTTGCTGGCGGTGGCGTAGCGCTGCTGCAGGCTTCGCACGTGCTTGACGACGACCTTGGCCTCACCGGCGACGAAGCAACGGGCGTCAAGATCGTTCGCGCTGCTTTGTCCTCTCCACTCAAGCAGATCGCGGAGAATGCTGGCCTAGAGCCAGGTGTGGTTGCTGACAAGGTTGCTGGCCTGCCAGTTGGCCAGGGCCTGAACGCTGCCACAGGCGAATACATGGATCTGATGGCTGCGGGCATCAATGACCCAGTAAAGGTGACCCGTTCCGCACTGCAGAACGCAGCTTCCATCGCTGCACTGTTCTTGACCACTGAGGCTGTGGTTGCAGATAAGCCACAGCCAGCTGGCGCTGCAATGCCAGATGCTGACGCTATGGGTGGTATGGGCGGCTTCTAAGCGCGCATACGTCCCTTCTGAGACCCGCCACTGCCGGATTTATTGCTCCGGTGGTGGCGGTTTTCTTTACCTAGAAAGGTAAACAAAAAGTGAATTCGAATCGTCTTTTAAATAACTAAGGTAATTCGACTCCCCAGTATGGGGGTATTTGCTAAATTAATCTGCGTCTCACTTCGGCGTTTCGCGCTTAATCGACGGACTTTCATCGAATGTTACGGTCGATGGGGAAAGTTGACCGAAAATACTGTTTTGAAGGTGATATGGGGACCCGATTAATGGTGTCTGATTTGGATAAATGCAGGTAGAGAGCATTTAATTGTTGAACCATCAAGTAATATCAACGGAGCATTTTCTCAGCAAAGCTGCAGGGGAAAAGTTTCAAGTTTCAAGTTGACCCTAGAAGAATGTGTGCTTTAATTTACCTATGACGTCCTGAGGGGCGTCAGTACATGGAAACTTTTCACCAGCGACCAGCTGGTGCCTCTCAAGGAGATATATCTCATGGATATCAACATCATCAAGGATCAGCTTGGCGACTTCGGCACCTTCGTCGAGAACTCTCTCAAGATCTTCGAGAACCTCGGCCCTGCAATGAACAACGCTGCTAACCTGCTCTTCGCTGACACCTGGACCAGCTTCTTCGGTATGTTCGCGGACAACGCTGAGTTCCTCTCCAACGACACCGACACCTCTGCTGCTATCTCCAACTAATAGCAGTAGCCCTCAAACTCACACTTTCTTCAAGGAGTAAAAAATGACCGAGCTTTCTATCGCCGTTTCTTCTGACGTTGCCGTCCTGGTTCAGCCAATCGCAGCTGTCATGAACTTCCTCGAGCCTTTCGCAAAGATCGCTTCCGCTGCTTCCAAGCTCTTCGGCCTGCTGCCTTAAGCTTGATTCGCTGACGCGAACTTCAAGAATGACCCATCCCGGTTTCGGGATGGGTCATTCTGCTTTGGTGGGCCTTCACGTGCCACCGCAATGGTTGTACTAGCTGCCTTTTGATTTGGTTGCTTTGTGACTTAGCTTCCTAACCCTAAATTGGGTTAAGGGCTGGTCAGCCTAGAGCATTGCATGGCAAACATACTTCACGTTGCCGAATGGAGCTGCGGATTTGAGGGTAAGATTTAACTATGGCTGAATCAAACGAACAGGAATTCCACATCGTAGATCTCGCGGCAACAGAGGGCTATATTGTTGACGACTCTGACGAAGACGATCCGGTCCTTTTAACTCCTTCCGGTGAACCCATTGACACCTGGAAAGAAAATTATCCTTATGCAGAACGCGTTTCGCGTGAGGAATACGAGCGCACCAAGCGGGCACTCCAGATCGAGCTGCTGAAGTGGCAGAACTGGACCAAGGAAACCGGCCAGCGGCACATCATTATCTTCGAAGGACGCGATGCCGCAGGCAAGGGCGGCACAATCAAACGCTTCAATGAGCACCTCAACCCTCGCGGCGCACGCACTGTCGCTTTAGAAAAGCCCTCGCCACGTGAATCTACGTCCTGGTACTTCCAGCGGTACATTCAGCACTTCCCATGTGCTGGCGAGATCGTGTTCTTTGACCGTTCCTGGTACAACCGTTCGGGCGTTGAGCGAGTCATGGGATTCTGCACCGAATCGCAGCACGCGGAGTTCCTACGGGAAGTCCCGATGCTGGAAAACATGATCATGGGCTCCGGCATATCGCTTACTAAGCTCTGGTTCTCAGTGACGCAGAAGGAACAGCGCACCCGATTTGCGATCCGTCAGGTCGACCCAGTGCGTCAATGGAAGCTCTCTCCAATGGACCTGGCTTCGCTGGACAAGTGGGATGATTACACCCGGGCGAAGGAAGAACAGTTCCGCTACACGGACACCGATGAATCCCCGTGGATCACCATCAAGTCCAACGATAAGAAGCGCGCCCGTCTCAATGCGATGCGATTCGTGCTGTCCAAGTTTGAATACACCGGCAAGGATCATGAACTGGTGGGCGAGCCGGACCCTCTGATCGTCCTACGTGGTCGCGATCAGATCGGCGACTAGCCTTCGCAGTAATTCAGCCCAGCTAACACTTGAGCCCTACCACCCGTAATTCGCGGTGGTAGGGCTCAAGAGCTTTCTAAACTAGTCCCACGGCTCGATGGGGTTACCTTGCCAGCGTGACTTGGCTGGCACCTTGTCACCACGCATCACCAGGGATGCTGGACCCACCACGGCGTCGATACGCAGCTCGGATGCGGGCAATGCGACGGACTGCGGGCCGAGGGTGGCGCCGTCGGCAAGCGTCACGCTGTCTAGGCTCATCACGCGGTCCTGGAACAAGTGCGTTTGCACCACACAGCCGCGGCCCACAGTGGCACCACGGCCAACGCGACACAGGTCAGCTTCCGGAAACCAATAGGACTCAATCCAGCAGCCCTTGCCAATACTCGCGCCGAGGAGGCGTAGCGCGTTGTTGAGCGATCCTGTGCCCAAGTTATGGTTCAGGTACCACGGGGCGCAGACACCCTCCACAAACACGTCCTGCAGCTCGTTGAGCCACACAAAACGAGACCAAAGCGGGTGATCCCCGGCGCGGATCTGGCCGACACAGGCCCACTTGACCAGAGCCGTCACCAGCAGCGCTACCAGGCCGGCAGCGATGAGGATGAGACCACCGCAGGCCCATGCTGCCCACATACCCAGTGTCGCCCACAGGTATTGCAAAGCAGCCAGCACGCATACGAAGATCAAACCTGAGGTGATAGGACCTAGCAGGCGTAGCGTCTCGATGAAACCACGCGCAGCTTTAACCTTAAACCCTGGGTTGTAGGTCAAGTGCTCGCCGGAATCGGCTTCCACCGTCACCCGACGCAGGCGCTCTGGAGGTGAACCCCACCAGTTCGAACCGGCACGGGCCTTCTTCGGGGTGGAAGACAGCACAGCCACGAGTGAGTTCTTGCCCAGCTTTCGTCCCGGGGAGGCAATGCCGGAGTTGCCGAGGAAGGAACGCTTACCCACCCGGGCGTGATCGGTGAGCATCCAACCGCCACCCAGCTCGTATCCACCGATCATGGTGTCATCGGCAAGGAAGGAACCCTCGCGGATGTCGCTCAGTTTTGGAATCATCACTGCGGTGGAGATCTCCGCGTTCGCGCCGATTTTGGCGCCAAGGCTGCGGAACCACGCTGGGGTGAGCTGCGAAGCGTACAAGACGAAGAGGTGCGTTCTGGCGTCGTCAAGCACGCGTTCGGTGACCCACAGTCGCCATCCCATCGCACTGCGTACCGGGAAGACTCCGGGCTTGATCCCGATGCCGACGAGGCGAACGATGAGCCACACTAGGATCATGTAGCTAAGAAACGCTGCCAGCGCGGCAACCGGGGTCAGCGCGAGTGCCCAACCGAATGCTGCGAGGCCACTGAGCGGATGGGTGATGAGGATTCCGGGGGACACTACGATCAGGCCAGCGACGGCAAGGGCGAGCAGCGGCAGCAGACTGATCACAATGGAGCTCAGACCATACAGTGGCACCCAGTAGCTGCGGCGGGGTGGATGCTCGTCAGGGAAGCGATGCTTAGAACGCCCCACTTTTCCGGCAGGGGAGCCGGACCAGCGGGCACGGGCCTTCACCGGTTTGTGCCCCGTCACGCAAGAGCCTGCTTCAATGTGGGCGTCTTCCCCGATGACGGCACCCGGCATGAGCGTGCTACGAGCACCAATACGGGCGTTAGGGCCGATCTCGATGGCGCCGACGTGTAGCTTGTCGCCTTCCACCCAGTAGCCACTGAGATCAACTTCTGGCTCAACGGAGGCATGGTCGCCGAGGGTGAGAAGCCCGGTGACGGGCGGCAAGGTGTGGAGGTCTACTTGCCTACCGACCTTTGAGCCGAGCAGACGTGCATAAGTGAGGATCCAGGTGGCACCGGAGATGCTGGTGGCCCCAGAGGTCTCTGCGAGTCGTTCCGCAGTCCAAATGCGCAGGTGGGTCGAGCCGCCTCGTGGATATGTTCCCGGGATGATCGAGTGCGTGAGCATGCGGACCAACAGCGCGCCAATGGGCAGGCGGCCGAGCGGAGTGAAAAACACCAGCACGAGGGTGAGTAACAGCCAATGATTGACTGGAAGTGCCCAGGAAACGCCTGCTAAGCCGAGTGCCCAGTTCAGTGCGGCGAGGCCGGTTACCCACTGCGCCGCTTGCAGCGTCATCGCGGGGATTTGAATGAAGAATTGGGCGATGCGGGTACCAGCGCTGACCGGGCGAACCTCGGAAACTGTGTCTTCGGAAATCTCCGACGTGAGGGAAACTCCGGTGTCTGTGGCGATCTGGTCGACCTTCTCCGCCAGCAATTCGAGCCGAGGATGGTCATAGAGATCCCGGACGGACACCGTGGGCACGCGGTCTCGAATCGCACCGACGAGGGTGGCGGCGGCTAGGGACGTGCCACCGAGCTCGAAGAAGTCTTGATCCTTGGACGTCACGGTCACTCCCAAGGTGTCCACCCACAGTTGGGCGAGCCAGGATTCAGTGGCAGTGAGCCCTGTGACCTCCACGGCGGTGCCCGGAAGCGGCCAAGGCAGTGCTTTCTTGTCCACCTTGCCGGAAGTGCGAACGGGTAGGTCATCCATCACGTGGATGCGGGGTACTAGTGCGGCAGGCATGATCTCAGCTAGCGCGCGATGCGCGAGAGATTGATCGAAGACGAGGTTTGGTTCTTCCAAGGACACATAGCCGACTAAGACCTTGTCGCCCGCGCCGGTGGTGTGCACTGCGACGGCAGATTGCCGCACATTGGGAAGGGATGCCACCCCGGCCTCTACCTCGCCGAGCTCGATGCGGCGACCACCGATCTTGACTTGGTCATCTACCCGGCCGACAAAATAAAGACCGTCTTCTTCCAGGCGAACGTGATCACCGGAACGATACGCTCGAGCCCAACCAATGCTCGGCATAGGTGCGTATTTCTCGGCGTCCTTCTCCAGGTCAAGGTAGTGCGCAAGGCCAACGCCTCCGATGACCAACTCGCCGACCTCGCCGACCGCGACCGGCTGCTCCTGCTTATCGACGACCACGAGATCCCAACCTGCCAGCGGCAGTCCAATGCTGACTGGCTTTCCTGGGTCCATTGTGGTCGCGCAAGCGACAACCGTCGCTTCAGTAGGGCCGTAGGTGTTCCATACTTCCCGGTCAGTGGTGGCCAGACGCTCCACGAGTTCCGGTGGGCAGGCTTCACCCCCGAAAATCAGCAAGCGGACATTATCGAGTGCTTCAGCTGGCCACATTCCGGCCAGTGTTGGGACGGTGGACACCACGGTGATGTCGCGGCGGATGAGCCAGGGGCCAAGGTCCATGCCAGAACGCACTAGTGCGCGTGGGGCGGGGACGAGGCATGCCCCATGCCCCCAGGCGAGCCACATTTCTTCACAGGACGCATCGAAGGCGACCGAGAGGCCTGCTAGTACCCGATCATCGGGGCCGAGCGGTCCGCCTGGGGAGTTGACCAGGAACATCTGCGACTCCGCGTCAACGAAGGCTGCGGCACTGCGGTGGGAAACCGCGACGCCCTTCGGTTTGCCGGTGGACCCGGAGGTGAAGATGATCCAGGCGTCGTCGCTAAGATGCGGTCGATCTGTGTCTCCGCCCTGCGTGGTGCGCACAATCTGCAACCCAGCATCGCTGAAGATGGCGTTGACGCCAGCTTCCCCGAAAACCATTTCGGCGCGCTCGTCCGGATCGTCTGCGTCGACTGGCACATAGGCTGCGCCCGCGGCAATGGTGCCGAGGATTGCTAAGTAGAGGTTCTTCGATCCGGAGGACATTCGGATACCAACGCGGTCGCCACGGCGGATCCCGTTGGCGTGCAAGTGCCGTGCTAGGTTATCGATCTCCTCCATCAGGTCCGCGTAGGTCAGAACGGTGCCGTCATCAATGGCAGCGGCTTCAGGGTGCGCCGCTGCGGTGGCTTGGAGCAATTCGTACAGCGTTCGCGGCGCAGGGGCCTCGGGGGAGCGCAGGTACTGCGCCGGAACTAGGTCAATACTCACAGCTACTGCGGGTCCTCCTCAGCGACAAGGACGGAGGTGGCGAGCTTTCGCAGATGCTTGAGCTGCTTCTCCGTGGAATCATCCAGGGCTCGCGATTCTGCCTCGGAAACCAGAGTCGTCAATTCTGCTTGCGCAGTTTTGCCCTTCTTGGTGGCGGCCACGATCTGGCGGCGGCGGTCTTTGGGGTCGCGCTCGCGCTTTGCCCAGTTGCGCCCTTCCAAGGCGTCGATCAGCCGGACCATGTCCGAAGCGTCAATCGCGAGGAGTTCGCCGAGCGAGGCTTGGCTCGACGCCGAGGCCTCGATCAGGCAAGTAAGTACCCAGTATTCGCGGAGGGAGGTGCCCTTTGCGCTCAGTGCGGTTTCTACCTCTTCGCGGGTACGGCGACGGAGGCGCTCTAACTGGAAGGAGGGGGATTCCAGGAGCGTTGCGGGGATTTCAGTTGGAGTAGTCACCCTTTCATGTTAGCTCTCAAGCATAAAAAGGTTAAATCATTGGTGCAAAACCACTATTGTGTGTTGAATCCCTTAACGTGAAAGGCTAATGGCTATGGTCAAATGCCTATTCGAGTAGGAAGATGTGCCAGCGTTAGCCTGTTGGCAAACCGGCAGCAACCCAGCCGTCTGTGCCGCCCGCTACGTTGATAGCGTCGTAGCCCGCAGCTTCCAGGTATTGGCCAACCTGGGCGGAACGACCCCCAGATTTGCAGATCAAATACACCTCGCGCTCTTTGTCCACGTTGTCCACGTGAGACATGAAGTCTGACATCGGCATGTTGATCGCGGTGGCTGCGTGAACATCTTCGAATTCGTTGACTTCACGGACGTCGATAAGCTGCGCGTCAGTGGGAACTTCGGTGACAGAAACGGTACGCATAGGGACTCCTTGATGATGAGAGATATTTCGCACCAGCGTACCGGGAGGTAAAGAGTTGGTCACTTGATGTGCAACAGGCAGGTGGTGCTTATAGAGTCGATTGACATGAGCTTCGGATTCTTGTTCTTCATTGTCTTGGCCGTGATCGCTGCGGCGTTGTCAGTCTATTTCTTCAAGACTGCGCGCTCTGCGGATGCGGACGGCATCGGCACGCCGCAGCGCTTCCATCAAGACCCGCTGAAGGACGTTGTCGGCGCAGATCAATTCGGTCCGGATGTGATTGCGCCGGGTGCCATCATTTCCCGCGGTGGCAAGGACTACGTTGTGCGAGGCACATTAACGCTGAACGAGGGCCCATACTACTGGTGGGAGCACCTGCTCGATGGCGGCGATGGATCCGAATGGTTCGGAGTCGAGGTCGATGAGGGCGAGCTGAGCCTCACCTGGTGGAAGACTCGGAAGGGGGCTGGAATCAGCCCGGATTCTCGCGTCGAATTTGAGGGCGTGACTTATATGGAGAGCGAGCGAGGGCACGCGAACTACCGTTCCGCCGGAACCACTGGGCTGCCCGAGAGCGGTGAGATGCGCTATGTTGACTTGGCCGATGCCTCGGGCAATAAGCTCCTCGGCTTTGAGGGCTGGGCAAACAATGAGTCCTGGGAAGTATCCACTGGCACTACAATCCAGCCGGGCGAGCTGACGGTTTACCCAGCACCAAAGGTGTAGTCGGTGCTCGTAACGCTGAACTGTCCTACCTCCGACGTGAGTGCCACCGCCCTAGGGCTGCGTCTCAACGGGCCAATGCCTGGTGTCTTAACAGATCGGGTGATTGTTGCTGAGTGGAACCAGCAGTCAACGCAGTTGCATCTGGGGATCATTGGTGCCTCCCATGTAGCAACAGTGACGCTAGGGGCAGCGAGCTTTCGGGAGGAAATCTCCTGCTTCGCGGGGGATCCTGGCAGCCTAGTCTCGCAGCACATAGGCGGTTACACTTTGCGTGCGGCAACCAAACATTGCCTAGACTTCAGTGCGGAGGCGAGCGACATCCTCGCGCAATGCAGCGGCGATGATTGGTTAATCGCCAGGTTTCCCGGGGTAGGAGAGCATCATTTAACGGCAGTTCGTGGCGAGTTCGTAGCCGGAATTTGGCATTGGGAAACCCACCATCTTTACCCTGAGGAGGCAATCATTGTGAGCACTGAAAGCAGGTATGAGCTGTGAGCCCGGAGTTTCGTAGAAATATCGCAGTATTCTTTGCCTTCGTTTCAGTATTCAGCTTGGTAGGGGCCTGCACGTCAGTGACAAATAGGTCTTCCGCCCCGCGCTATACCGCAATGGGGACCCATGCCTGCGAGGGGGATATCCAGCAGGTAGCCAGTGAGATCGCCAAAAATGACAAGCCGCAGGCGCGTCAATTCGATCCTAAAACCGGTACGGAGTACTTGCGCTACCGCAACCGCCTAGTGTCCGTCTCTAAGGCTGGCCCGAGCAATTGTCAGATCAGAGTGGAAAGCCTTGACCGCGTCAATGATGGTGGTTTTATCTGGCTCGGTCCCGGTTTCTCCCCTGGATCTCCGTCCGGTTCCTCTGGAGGATCTTCCGGCTCCGGTGGTTCTGGCACCGGCGTTAAATAGCCCAAATAGCAAGGAAAATGGCACATGACTTCTGAACTGCTTCTCGACGTCCGCGACACCGTCGTCTACTTTGTCCTCGCGCTATTCGTATTGCTCGCAGGATTCGGCGTCCTAGACCTACTCACCCCAGGCAAGCTCTATCGAGCAGTGTTCGTCGACCACCTGCCCAACGCCGGCATCATTGCGATCGGGCAGCAAGTGGCGCTCGGCATCATCGTGGTGACGGCCGTGCTCGGATCCCCGTCGGAACTACTAGCAGGGGTCAACGAGGTGATCGTGATCGGTCTCCTCGGCATCGTCCTGCAATCTCTGGCGCTGCTCGTGCTGGAGGCAGTGATTCCGGGGCGCTTCCGCGACCTAGTGCTTGATCACAAGCTTCGCTCTGGTGCCGTCGTAGCTGCCGTGGTGTTAGTGGTTATTGCCGCGGTAAATGCTGCATGTTTGACCTAGGTTCCCGCTGGTGGCGCTTCTTCCTCCTCAGTGCTGTTGGGGTATGTGCGGCTTCCGGCCTTATTTATGAGCTAGCACTGCTGACTCTGTCTACTAGCCTCAACGGCGGTGGGGTGGTGGAAACCTCGCTTATCGTCGCCGGTTATGTTGCAGCCCTTGGCGCGGGCGCGCTCTTTGCCAAACCGCTATTGCGTTGGCCGGGGATGTCCTTCCTTATCGTGGAGACCGCCCTCGGTATTGTGGGCGGCATTTCTGCGCTGGTGCTGTACATCGTCTTCGCTGCGGTTGGGCAGTCCGTGGTCGTACTGGTACTGGCCACTTTTCTTATCGGCGCATTGGTGGGTATGGAAGTACCCCTCCTCATGACACTGATTCAGCAGGGCAAGCTTGCCGACGCCCGGAGCGTTGGTTCCCTATTGGCAACCCTCAACTTCGCGGACTACTTTGGCGCCTTAGTGGGAGGGCTCGTCTGGCCGTTCATCCTATTGCCATCCTTAGGCATGATGCGTGGCACCCTGGCCGCAGGAATGGTGAACCTTGCCGCGGCGTTGTTTATTGCCGTCGTATTGCTGCGTTCCTCGCTGCCCGCGCGCCAACTTTGGTCCGCTGTGGTGGGACTGGTGCTGGCCCTGATAGTGCTCGTCGCACTGTTGGTACGCAGTGATGGCATTGTCACCACGGCGCGTGCGGTGCTGTACCGCGATCCAGTGATTCACGCCGAACAGTCGGCTTATCAAGACATTGTGGTGACTCGGCGTGGCCAGGATCGCCGGCTTTACCTCAACGGCGGCTTGCAGTACTCCAGTCGAGATGAGTACCGCTACACCGAGTCTCTGGTATATCCAGCGCTCACCGCAGAAACCAAGTCGGCCTTGATCATCGGTGGCGGTGATGGGCTTGCAGCCCGGGAGTTGCTGCGTTTCGGGGTGCCGTCGATTACCCAAGTGGAACTGGACCCTGCGGTGGTGGAGCTGGCCAATACTGTGCTGTTAGCTGATAATGGCGGAGCCCTGCAGGATCCGCGAGTGCACGTCATCAACGAGGACGCTTTTACCTGGTTACGCGCCGGAGGGGAAGGGAAAACCTACGATGCGGTGATCATCGATCTCCCAGACCCGGACAACCCCACCCTGGCGCGCCTGTATTCCGAAGAATTCTATATGTTGGCGCGCAGCGCTCTAGCCCCCGAGGGGCGCATGGTTGTGCAAGCATCCAGCGCGTTCACCACACCGGATGTGTTTTGGCGGGTGCGATCGACCCTCGCTTCCGCGGGGTGCCTAAAGACGATTCCGTATCATACGCACGTGCCGACCTTCGGGGACTGGGGTTTTGTGCTGTGCGGCCCCGAACAGATGCACCTAGAGCTTCCCGACGCCCAGGGGTTGCGCTACCTAACACCAGAAGTGTTGGCCGCAGCGGCAGTGTTCGGCCTAGACAATGGGCCTCGTGAATTGCCGCCTTCCACGCTTGACCGGCCCTACATCGTTGATGACCTCCGCCGAGGGTATCGCCAGGCGGGCGAATAGGTGTCAGATGTGGAAAAACCCACTTCTACTGGAAGAAAACACTCGGAAATCGTCCAGGAGAAGTGGGTAATTCGGCAGGCTGCTACTTGTAACGCGCGATAGCCTCGGCGAGGATCTTCTCTGCCTCAGCCTTATCGCCCCAGCCGGAGCCAGTTACTTCCTTGTTTGGCTCAAGATCCTTGTAGCGAGTGAAGAAGTGCTCGATCTCGTCTTTCTGGAAGTCAGAGACATCAGCGATGTCCTGCAGGTGATCCCAGCGCACGTCATCGACAACGCAGAGCAGCTTGTCGTCGCCGCCGGCCTCGTCGGTCATCTTGAATACGCCGAGCGGGCGTGCCTTCACGATCACGCCTGGGAAGACCGGCTCCGGCAGGATCACGAGTGCGTCCAGTGGGTCGCCGTCTTCGCCGAGGGTATGGTCGATGAAGCCGTAGTCAGCTGGGTAAGCCATTGGGGTGAACAGGTAGCGATCCAAGAAGACCTTGCCGGTCTCATGGTCAACTTCGTACTTGTTGCGGGAACCCTTTGGGATCTCGATGGTGACTTCGATGCTCATAAGCACTCCTTGGAATTGGTCAAAAGTTCACCACCATCGTAGCGCTGCAGGCACCACGGCAGGAGCCTAAGGGCTAACCTAGTGGGGTGTTTAAAAAGGTCGGGTGGATCAGTGCTGTTGTTGTCACCGCTATCGCCGTCGGTGGCGTAGCGACGACGGCTGCGCTACAAACCGACGCTTTTGAAACCTACGACCATGATCCAGCGCCGACCCTAGCTGCGCCAACCGGCCACATTGCTTCGCAAAGTGGTGGCGAAATTGATACAGAAGAACTGCGCGCGAGATTGGCGGAGCACGCAACTGATCCGCGCCTAGGAAAACTCAGCGGCGTAGTCAAAGATACCAAAACCGGGCAGGTGGTCTGGGAACAGAATGCCACCAGCGGTGCGCGGCCAGCGTCGACGACCAAAATCCTTACTGCCGCGGCTGCGCTGTTAACCCTGGACCGCAATGACAGAATCGAAACGCAGGTAGTGCAGGCTGAACCTGGCACCGTGGTCATCAAAGGCGCGGGCGACGTCATGCTGACCAACGAGCAACTGGATCAGCTCGCCTCCCAGATTGGCAGCGCGGACCGAGTCCTCGTGGACACCTCGCTGTGGTCCTCCGATACTTTCCTCAACAGCTGGGGGCGAGAGAATATCGCTTCCGGCTACATCGCGCCGATGGAGCCCGTGATGCTCTATGGTGCGCGCATCGGTGCCACCTCAGGAGATGTGCCGCGCTCTACGACGCCCGCCGCGGATGTTGCCAAGGCCTTGGCTGATCGCCTCGGTGCCAACGCGGGGCTCGGAAAGGCACCGGAGGGGGCATCCGTCATCGCTAGTACGCAGTCTGAGCCACTGTGGCAGCGACTAGAAGAAATGATGGAAGAGTCCGACAATGTAATGGCCGAGGCCGTCGGCAGGGAAGTCGCGCTCAAACGCGGAACGGGCAACACGGTCGCTGCCTCTGTGCAAGCCACACGCGAAGTGCTCCAAGAAGCCGGCTTTGACCTCACTGGACTAGACCTCAAGGACAACTCAGGGCTCTCCGAGAATAACGTCAACACCGCCCGGCTACTTGACGATGTCCTTTTCCGTGCGACTTCTGACGTGAGATTGCGTCCCCTGCTCGACACTTTGCCCATCGCTTCTGCAAACGGCACGCTGGCCAACCGCTATCTCGACTTGGCAGGACGTGGCTGGGTTCGCGCAAAAACAGGCACGTTGACCGGTACTTCAGCCTTGGCAGGGCTGGTCACGTCCGCCGAGGGCAACACCTTTACCTTCGCGCTGATCTGTAATGACGTAGACATCACTACCTCCCGAGAAGCGCTTGACGAGTTTGTCTCCGAGCTGCGCTGATGGCCCCTGACTACCCGAAACACAGTCCAGCTTTCCTGAGATTGCGCACGGCCGTGCGCCCCTTCGTCCGCCCAGAACAGTGTGTGTTGGGACTGTCCGGTGGCGCGGATTCATTGGGGCTGTTGGCAGCCGCTCTAGTAGAAGGGCAACAAGTCCACGCAGTGTGTGTTGACCACGGGCTGCAGGCAGGTTCCGACGCGGTAGCCGCTATGGCGGCGCGCATCGCACGCAGTTGGGGCGCCACCGCTGAGGTCATCGCGGTGGACGTACCAGGTGGAGAAGGAATGGAAGCGGCGGCCCGCGAGATCCGCTATCAAGCCCTGACCAAGTCGCGCCAGCCAGTCTGGGTAGCGCACACCATGGATGACCAAGCGGAAACCTATCTGCTCGCCGCGCTGCGAGGCAATCCTGCCGGAATGCTGCCGGAATCGAGCATGCACGGAGTCCCGCTTCTTCGTCCGCTGCTGAGCGTGAGGCGTGCGGATACTCTCGCTTGCTGCGCAGAACTGGGGGTGCAGCCCTGGCAAGACCCACATAACGATGACCTGGGGTTCCGTCGGGTAGCCATCCGGAAAAAGACCATTCCAGATCTTGGTGAACTGATCGGCGGAGACGCGGTAGCGCCGCTGGCGCAGGCAGCTACGAGGGCGGCGCAGCAAGCATCATATTTTGCTGAGGTGCCCGCGGAGTCGGACGTCGACAAGCTGTTGCACATGCACCCTGCACAGCGCCAGGCTGCCCTGGCGGCGCTGATCCGCCAGGAGGGTGGTGTCGTTAGCTCTGCTGTGGTGCAACAGGTGGAGCGATTGCTGACGCAGTGGCACGGGCAGGGGCCAGTCGCCATCGGCGCGAACAAGGGACAACGGGTCTGGTTAGGCCGTTCCGGGAGGCAATTAGGCCGGAATCTTGGTGCCTAGGGGCAAAAAGTGGCAAGCTGGCTGTAATCGTTTGTTTCTCGCTATCAAGGGGCACCTCGCACATGCACGATAAGAAGGACTTCAACGTTCCGGCCAACCGCTATGGGGAGGATGTCGAAGCAGTTCTCATCGACGAATCCACCCTGCACGCCCGCATCCAAGAGCTGGCGGATAAGGTATCGGACATTTACCAGGATGCTGAGGATGATCTCATCCTGATCTGTGTGCTGAAGGGCGCCGCATTCTTCATTACGGATTTCGCCCGCGCATTGCGTGTACCAAGCCAACTGGAGTTCATGGCCGTCTCCTCCTACGGCAACGCCACGAGTTCTTCTGGTGTGGTGCGGATTCTGAAGGATCTGGATCGCGATGTTGAAGGGCGCGATGTCATCATCGTTGAGGACATCATCGACTCGGGGCTGACACTGTCTTGGCTGATCAAGAACCTGAAGAATCGTAACCCGAAGACCCTTGAGGTGGTCTCCCTGCTCCGTAAGCCGGAAGCAGTCAAGGCCAAGGTAGATCTGCTCGACGTGGGCTTTGAAATCCCGAACGAATTCGTTATTGGATACGGTTTGGACTACGCCGAGCGCTACCGTGACCTGCCTTTCGTCGGCACGCTGCATCCCCGGGTGTACTCCAACTAACTCAAGCTTTTCGACGGCCACGGGAACACCAACCCGTGGTCGCTCGTTAATACTCCTGACACTGCACTACCCGCATAACTTTCGAGAAAGGTTCCGGCCGGGCTGGCGCGTCCAGTGACCGAGTCCGGCGGCATCTATGGACAACAAGAGACTGATTCGATACGGCGGAATTGCCGCGATCGTGCTGATGATCATGTTCAGCATCACGCTGCTGACTAGCGATACCCGGGGCTACCAAAAGGTGGAAACCTCGATCGCCATTGCGCAGCTGGACGCGAAGAACATCAAGGAAGCTCGCATCGATGACCGTGAACAGCGCATCCGGCTCGACCTCAAGGAGCCAATCAAGGTGGAGGAGCGCGAGGGAATCACCCAAGTAGTCTCCGATTACCCCGCCCGGACAGCACCGGCGATTTTTGAGAAGGTGCAGGCCGCCGACGCTGAGAAGTACAACACTAAGGTCACACAAGACTCCTTCCTCGGCTCGATGATTCAACTCATTCTCCCGATGCTGATCATCTTCGGTCTGCTCATGTTCATGATGTCCCGCATGCAAGGCGGCGGCATGGGAATGTTTGGTTTCGGCGGCTCCCGAGCCAAGGAACTGACCAAGGACATGCCAACCAACACTTTTGCCGATGTCGCCGGCGCAGACGAAGCCGTGGACGAGCTCCAGGAGATCAAGGACTTCCTCCAGGATCCAGCTCGCTACGAGGCCCTCGGGGCGAAAATTCCCCGCGGTGTGCTGCTCTACGGCCCTCCCGGCACAGGTAAGACGCTGCTTGCCCGCGCGGTAGCAGGCGAAGCCGGAGTTCCGTTCTACTCGATTTCAGGCTCGGACTTCGTTGAGATGTTCGTCGGCGTGGGCGCCTCGCGCGTCCGTGACTTGTTTAAGCAAGCCAAGGAAAACAGTCCATGCATCATCTTCGTAGACGAAATCGATGCCGTCGGCAGGCAACGTGGCGCCGGCATGGGCGGCGGACACGATGAACGCGAGCAGACGCTCAACCAACTCCTGGTGGAAATGGACGGCTTCGGGGATCGCCAGGGAGTGATCCTCATGGCCGCTACCAACCGCCCAGATATCCTCGATCCAGCGCTATTGCGTCCGGGACGCTTTGACCGTCAAATCCCCGTCACCAACCCTGACTTCAAAGGCCGTGAGGAGATCCTCAAGGTTCACGCCAAGGGCAAGCCATTCGCTAAAGACGTGGACATCACCGCCCTCGCCAAGCGCACCGCCGGCATGTCCGGTGCCGACCTGGCGAACGTTCTTAACGAGGCCGCACTGCTCACCGCCCGAGTCGGTGGAAATGTCATCACTGCCGACGCCCTGGAAGAAGCCACAGACCGTGTCATAGGCGGGCCACGACGCTCGTCCAAGGTCATCTCCGAGCATGAGAAGAAGGTCACGGCCTACCATGAAGGTGGCCACACCATCGCTGCGTGGGGTTTGAAGAATATCGAGCCCATCTACAAGGTCACCATCTTGGCCCGCGGTAAGACTGGCGGCTTCGCCATGACCGCCCAAGAGGACGACAAGGGCATGTATACCCGCGATGAACTGTTCGCACGCATCGTGTTCGCCATGGGCGGCCGGTCAGCGGAGGAACTCGTGTTTGGCGCACCTACTACTGGCGCTTCCAACGACATCGAGCAAGCCACGCGCATCGCCCGCTCGATGATCACCGAATACGGCATGAGTCCAGAGATCGGCACCGTCAAGTACGGCCAAGAGCAAGGCGACCCGTTTGCCGGCCGTGGGGGAGGGGGTACCTTCGATCCTTCGCAGTCCGTGCAAGCGACCATCGACGAGCAGACTCGTTACCTGGTGAATAAAGCGCACCAGGTTGCCTATGACATCCTGCGTGAAAACCGACACTTCCTAGACACGTTGGCGGAAAAGCTACTCGAGAAAGAGACCCTTCGCCGCCCTGATCTTGAGGTGATTTTCGCAGGCCTCGAACCACGTGATGCCCTGGAGGTATTCCCCGGTGAAACTGCAAACTTCCCCGCACAGGTTGGTTTCGAACCCGTGAAAACCCCAGTGGAGTTGGCTATTGAACGTGGGGAAGAGCCGCCGAAGCGCTTCTCCATTCTCGAGGCCTCCCGGGCCGCACGAGCAAAGCGCCAGCAGGAACTGCAACAACAGCAGCAAGGTATGGCGATCCCAATTGGGCAGCCAGGACTGCCGGGCCAGCCTGCGGCTCAGCCAGGCTCTGCCGAGGACGCCGGGCGGCACGCTGCGCCAGAAGGTGGCACCCCGACGTATGGCGGCACGCCACCTCCTGCTAGCTGGTCCGCGCCGGGCTGGCCACCGCGAGATGCTGCCAACAATCCTTATGCAGCTCCGCAATCCCCTTCGGCACCTCCAGTAGCGCCAGCTCCGACGCCTGCCAAGGATGCACAACCTGCTGCCCCGGCAGATCCAGACGCAGATCATGCAGCCACTCCGGAACCCCAATCCGAAGCGCGCCCACAAGGTGAGGCGAAAGGTGAGCATCCGGGCATGCACAACTATGCCAGCGACGTTCCAGAGAAGCACAGCTCAACGCACCCGCGTCCTAGCGATGCGCCGACGGAGGAAATCGGGTTCCGGTTGCCGGAAAATGAGCAGCCGGAAAACCAGGAGCGTAAGGATGACTAACCCGGATTTTGATCAGGCGCGGGCAGAAGCCGCGGTTCGGGAGCTGCTGATTGCCGTGGGTGAAAACCCAGACCGAGAAGGCCTGCAGGAGACTCCGGCCCGGGTGGCTCGCGCCTACGCAGAAGTCTTCGCTGGTCTGCACGTTGATCCAACTGAGGTGCTGGCAAAAACGTTCTCGGAAGATCACCGCGAACTGGTTTTGGTGCGTGATATTCCGATCTACTCCACCTGTGAGCATCACTTGGTGCCGTTCTTTGGCACTGCACATATTGGATACATTCCCGGGCACACCGGCAAGGTCACTGGCCTTTCTAAGCTCGCTCGCTTGGCTGATCTCTATGCCAAGCGACCACAGGTTCAGGAACGGCTAACCTCTCAGATCGCAGATGCGTTGATGGACAAACTCGACGCGCACGCGGTCATCGTGGTCATCGAATGTGAGCACCTCTGCATGGCGATGCGTGGAATCCGCAAACCAGGTGCCACCACCACTACTTCTGCGGTGCGTGGCGGTTTCCAGAAAAATGCTGCCTCGCGTGCTGAGGTGTTGAGCCTCATTAGGGGAGCCTGATGCGCGTCGCTGATTTGACGATCCCGGGCCGCTGCGCAGTCATGGGCATTGTGAACGTTACCGAGGATTCCTTCTCTGACGGCGGTCGATACGTGGACGTCGATAAGGCAATCGCGCACGCCCACGAGCTGATCGCCGCTGGTGCGGACATCGTCGATGTCGGTGGTGAGTCCACGCGCCCCGGCGCAGTTCGAGTGGCACCAGATCTGGAACGCGACCGGGTGGTTCCGGTGATTCGTGCGCTGGCGGAGGATGGGATCCGAACCTCTGTAGACACCATGCGGGCCAGCGTCGCCGAGGCCGCCGCAGCAGCAGGAGTCAGCCTGCTTAACGACGTCTCCGGTGGCCTCGCTGATCCCCGCATGTACTCCGTCATGGCGGATACAGACCTCCCGGTGTGTCTGATGCACTGGAAGACCGTGCAGTTTGGCGATGCCGCTGGCACTGCGCACTCTTCTGGTGATGTGGTGCAAGATGTGCGCGATGTCTTTGACCTATTGGTCTCCAATGCGCTGGCAGCCGGCGTACAACGCGATCAAATTACGCTGGACCCCGGCCTTGGCTTTGCCAAGTCTGCGGCAGACAACTGGGCGTTACTCAAAGCCCTACCAGACTTCATCGCCGGCGAATTCCCAATCCTGGTTGGAGCTTCCCGCAAGCGCTTCCTGGCCCAAGTGCGTCGAGACCGTGGGCTGGAACCCGAGTCACCGGTGGCCGCCGACTCTGCGACGGCCGCAGTGACCGCCATATCCGCTCAACTGGGAGCGTGGTGCGTGCGTGTCCACGAAGTCGGGGTATCCCGCGATGCGGTGGACGTGGCAGCGCGCTGGAATGTAGGAGGCTAAAGTGGCAGACCGCATTGAGCTTAAAGCCGTGGAGTGCTTCGGCTACCACGGCGTCTTAGCTGCCGAGAAAGAGTCCGGACAGAAGTTCTTCGTAGACGCTACGTGTTGGCTAGATTTTGCTGCCGCTGCTGCCTCCGACGACCTGACGCAGACTGTGAACTATGCGGAAATAGCGGAGTTAATACACCGCATTATCACTGGTCCGAGCCGGGACCTCATTGAAACGGTGGCTGCCGAGATCGCGGATGCCGTGATGACTCGTTACGATTCCTTGCATGCAGTGGAAATTACCATCCACAAGCCAGCTGCTCCGATCCCGTTTCCGTTCGGCGACGTGGCGGTAGTAGCCAGAAGATCCCGCAGGAGGTAGCAATGCGCGCAGTACTATCGATCGGATCCAACATGGCGGATCGATTCGCACTGCTGCGGTCGGCCTACGACTATTTCGCCCCCGAGCTCCTCGCAGCGTCCAGCGTCTACGCCACCCCTCCGTGGGGAGTTGAAGACCAGGACGAATTCCTTAACGCCATCCTCATCATTGAAACCGAGCGCAGCCCGATGCAGCTGCTGCAGGCTGCCCACGAGGTCGAGGCGGCTGGGGATCGTCGTCGTGAAGTGCGCTGGGGGCCGCGCACCCTGGACGTTGACATCGTGCAGTGCCTTGTCGACGGCATCGAGGTCGTATCCGAAGATCCCGTGCTGACCTTGCCGCATCCGTGGGCACGAGAGCGCGCCTTCGTCCTCGTGCCGTGGCTCGAGGTAGAACCAAACGCGCGGATGCTGGGGGCTTCGCTCCGGAGCAGCCTAGGTGTGATCAGCGAGGACAACATTGCCCAGGTACGTAAGGTTTCGAGCTTCGAGGCGATTGCATAGTGAAACGCACTAACATTCCGCTACTCGCGCTCGCTGGGGCTTTTGTAGCCTGTGCTGCACTGATATTGACCTGGGCTTTCTACGGCAACATGGTGAGCACCTCGCTCAGCGCTTCCCTGACGCTGTGGATCATGGCCTTGGTGTGCCTGATCTTGGCCTGGCGTATTAAGGATCGGAAGGAAAGCGGCCGGATTGGGATGGATTCTTCTCAGCTCAGCCCACTGCAGGCTGCCCAGTTCCTGATCATTGGCAAAGCCTCCGCGTGGACGGGAAGTTTGGTCGGTGGGGCCTACTTCGGGATGGCGTTGTATGTCCTTCCCCGGATTGCAGACCTTTCGGCTGCTGCGGAAGATGCGCCGGGAGTGATCGCTTCGACACTTGGCGGCATCGCGCTGTGTTTTTCAGGACTATACCTAGAAAGAAACTGCGAGACCCCACCGCCTACCGACGGAGAGTACGCCTAGCAGGTAGATTGGTTAAACATGAGCGCAGCGGATAACCAGGATTTTGATGTAGAAAACCCCGAGGCTGGCATTGATCGTGGTCAGATCATGCTGGTTGTGCTCGTGGTACTCGCCGTCATCGCCAGTGTTGTGATGCTCTTTTCCAATAGCGATGCGGCGATGAAGGTCGCAGTCCTCGCAGCATTGTGGGCCGCGTTCATTGGCCTGTTCATGGTGTCCAAGTATCGGCGCATCGCAGCCGAGGAACGGGCCCGTAGTGAGGAACAGCGCTACCAGTTCGAAAACCAAGTCAAAAACAGTCAGGTTGAGCTGGCAGAAGAGAAAGCTGTCGCAGCATCTGCCCAAGATACTCAGCTCCTGCAGGACATTCGTGATCAGTTAGTGGAGATCCGACAGCAGCTAGAGGATCTATCTGGGCGCGACCTCGGCTATGAGCCGGCAACCCTCACCGCCGAGGCCAGCCGAATCCGAGAAATTGAAGCTGCGGCCGAAAAGATGAAAGCCAAGCAGCAAGATTCGCATCCGATCACGGCGGAGACAGAAGCAGTTTCGCTGCCACAGCAAGAAACCGAAGATCAGCGTTCTTATGCAGGCGCTCCGGCCTCGGCGATGGATTCGCACAGGTGGACTGCGGAAACTTCCGAGCAGGTCGCAGAGCCGGCGGACTCCCGAAGCACTGCACCTGCCACGCCGACCGCAAGTAAACCAGCAGCCGAAGTTGAGGAAGACCAGCGCGAAGATCCGGGTGCTGATTGGGTGTCCCAATGGGTGGCTAAGTGGGATACTCGCCCAGAGGCGGAGCCGGCTACTGAAGTGATCAACTTAGAGCAGATGCCAAGGCAGGAGCCTAAGGAGGAGCAAACTTCTCTGAAGGATGCAGCAGATTCAGGCGCACGTCGGTTTGATACCGGCTCCTTCGCCGCCGTGAAGTTGGATGCTCCCGCGAAGAACTCCGAGACGGAAGCTGAGGCGCATGGACGCCGTCGCCGCGATGAGCGCGCCGACGCGATCTCGGTTGCGGACCTGTTGGCCAACTTGAAGAAGAACAAGTAGTGGGTGCGCCGCGGCTCAACATCGCGGTGGTCGGCACGTCCTCCGCGGGGCGCGCCCTCGCGAGCCGGCTTGTCGACGCCGGACACACCTGCACCCACGATGTTCCTTGGTCTGATCTCGGCGACTACAGCGCTGTGCTGCTGGCCTTGGAGTCCGAGCTCCTGCCCGACGTGATTTCGCGGCTGGAGCAAACGATGACGTGCAAACATATCGTGCTGCATTCCGCGCTCGGCGCGGGAAGCGACGTTCTCGCTGAGCTAGGCTCCGTGGCTATCGCGATGCATCCGCTCGACTCAGGGGCCTTCGTCGTTTCTACGTCGGAGGACGAACTGAGCCGAACCATCGCGGAACTGCTGGTTTCCGAAATGGGCGGGTATTCTATCCGAGTGCCGGACGCGGAGCGTGCGGTGCTGCCGGAGGCCCAGCGCAAGATCGCCGAAGCAGCGCAGCTGCAGCGGGAAGCGCTGGCCATGGCGGAGTCTGAAGAAGTCAGTTCCGTCATCGTTGCGATGATGGGTTAGCGGCAACTAGCGCCACAGCAAGCAGTGCTAGGCCCACCGTAGTGGGGTCGAGACTTCCGGTTGTGCATTACACGTAGCCGACTGCAGCCACTTCTGGACGTACCCAGCTAAACGCGCGGCGTCGGCAGCGTAGCAGGTGGTTCCGTCAGCGACAACGCAAAAGCCCAGTGGAATTCCACTGGGCTTGAGGCGTCGGGTTAATCGACAGCTTAGGCTTCTACGCCAACCTTGCCCTTCTTAGGCCAAACCACAACCACGGCTGGACGCGGAACTGCGTCGCCACCGTCTGGCCAGTGGATGACTGGCTTGTCTGCGGAAGCGTCGTCGCCTTCGCCCGGGTGCTGCACGTTTACCATCACGCGCTCGTCGCTGACGATAGGGCCACAGGTCTCGGCGCCCTTAGGAACGGTCAGGAAGCACTTCAGCTCGCCGCGGTTGTCGCCATCGACAGCCACTGCGTAAAGGCCATCGTTGGACTTGAGTGCGTTGCCATCGGTGGAGACCCACAGGTTGCCGTGAGAGTCAAAGGCTACGTTATCGGGGCAGGAAATTGGGGAGACCTTCTTCTTGTCGAAGCCACCGAAATAGGTGTAAGCCTCTTCTGGGTCGCCACAAACCAACAGCAGGTTCCAGGTGAAGGATTCGCCGGCGTGGTCATCATCCATTTCCATGACCAGGCCGTTCTTGTTTTCTTTCACTGGTGCCCACTCGGCAACCTCTGGGTAGTTCTTGCCCTCTTCGGCTGCGCCGCGGTACTTGTTGTTCGTCAGCGCGATGTAGATCAGGCCGGTCTTGGGGGAAACTTCAACGTCTTCAGGGCGGTCCATCGCCGTCGCTTTTACTTTGTCAGCTGCCTGACGGGTGTAAACGGCAACTTCCTCGACCGACATGCCCTCGACGTGGGACTCGGCGGACCCATCTTCCTTGGCCGTCAGTAGCTTGACCCACTTGCCCTTGCCGTCGAAAGCGCCGTCCTTCGGCAGATTGCCGGAGCCATCGAACTCGTCCTTCGGAGAGTTACCCTCGAACTGTGCAACGTACAAGGTGCCTTCGTCGAGAATCTTCATGTTGTTCTCGAGGTCACCCTCCTTGAACTTGCGCGTGGAGATGAATTTGTACAGGTACTCGTTGCGTCCGTCATCGCCGGAGTAGCAGACTACTGCACCATTCTTGGCGATGTGGATGTTGCCAGCCTCGTGCTTGAAGCGGCCGACAGCGGTGTGCTTGACTGGCGTGGACTTGGGGTCCATCGGGTCGATTTCGACGAGCCAGCCGAAACGGTTTGGCTCATTCGGGGTCTTGGAGACATCGAAGCGGTCATCAAAGCGCTCCCACTTGCGGTCGGTCGCCTCTCCCTTGATGTCGTAGCGCTTGAGCTTCTTCTTGGCGTCGTCGTCAGAAAGCTTGTCGGCGTTGCCGAAGTACTGATCAATGTTTTCTTCGCCCGAGAGCATGGTGCCCCATGGGGTGATGCCACCAGAGCAGTTATTCAGGGTGCCCAGGACGGTCTTGCCTTCGGGATCCTTTTCGGTCTTCAGCAGATCAGAACCGGCAGCAGGTCCGGTGAACTTGAATGGAGTGGTGCCCGTGATGCGACGGTTCAATGGGCCGAATTCGCGCTTCAGCTCACCGGTACCCTCGACCTTGGAAACCTCCAGGATGGTGTGCCCGTGAGCTGCCAGGCCGATCTTGAATTGGTCCTCGGTTGGATTTTCTTCGTCGTAGCCCTTGAACATGTTTGGTTCGGTGCTGTACTCGTGAGAGCACACGTAGACCATCCGCTTGCTGTCTGAAGGGTGTTCGAGGAGGCCGGCGAAGTCATTGTTGAACCCGAACTGCTTCTCGGCGTCGGCAGGGGTCTGCTTTTCGACGTCAAACTCCGGTGCACCCTCGATGACAGGATCGCCCCACGCGATCAACACAGACTGTTCGTAGCCCTCAGGAATCTTGACCTCGGTCTCAGTGTTTGGCTCCACTGGCGTGAATTGCATGCCTTCGCTGGACTTGACTGGGGTCTTCTTTGCGGAAGAGGTGTCGGAAGATCCTGTGGAACCGGAGTCCTTTTGCTCGGAAGGGGAGCAGGCCGCAAGTGCGGATGCACCACCAACCGCGAGTACGGTGACTGCGCCAGCCTTCAATGCGGAGCGGCGGGTGATGTCTCCGAAGTATTCGTTGCCGGAGTCGTTGGCACACTCACCGAAGCAGGCGTTGCCACACTTGTAGGTACAGGTAAGCGAGCTGCGGCTTGAGGTGAAAAGGTTCAATCCCTTAAGTCCCACTTGGGGCCTCCATGTTCTGTTGTAAGCACTTCAGGGCAGGGCTGCGCCAATGAAGCGATGGGCGGTACGTGTGGAACCGTAAACTGTGCTTCTTGCCGCAGAGGGGAATGAAAGTTACGTCGTGGTGAATTCTTAGTGAAGGCTAGCGTGGATCGTCGCACTAGTAGGATCAAGACGGACAGTTGGAATTAAAGATGTATTCCAGACTCATATTTAAGCTAGGATGTCATTCATGCGCTTGACACGCTTTTCGGATCTCGGTCTGCGGCTTCTGATGCAGCTCGGCGACTACTCCCGCGGTCTGGTAACTCCAGTGGATCGTCGTAGCACCGTGGCCAATCTCGCCGTCGACATCAATGCATCCGAGGCGCATGTGGCTCGCGTCGTCGCAAAGCTGGCAGAGCTGGGCGTCGTGCGAAGTGTTCGGGGTAGAGCAGGTGGCGTCTACCTGCAAGAAGAGGCAGAAGCTCTGAGTGTTGGAGCTGTCCTGCGTCAGCTTGAAGGTAGAGGCGAAGTGATCAACTGCAAGGAGCCTGCCTGCCCCTACGCTGCAAGGGATTGTCTCTTGCGCCACCGTCTTGCCGCAGCTCAAGAAGCTTTTTTCGCTTCTTTGGATGATTTCACCGTGGCGGAACTCTTGCGCGATACTCAGGTTAAAACTGCCGTCGCCTTGGGGATGCCTTCACCCACCTAGCACGCAAAGGCAAAATCATGCACGTGGCACATCAGCCCGATACTAAAACCCGCAGACTCAGCCCAGAGCATGAAGAAACGATCAAGGAGACGCTCCCTGTTGTGGGCGCTCACATCGGCGAAATCACGCCGCTGTTCTACAACAAAATGTTCGCCAAACACCCAGAATTGATCAAGGACACCTTTAACCGCGGCAACCAGCAGCAGGGCGAGCAACAGAAAGCCTTGGCTGCCTCAATCGCAGTATTCGCGTCCATGCTCGTGGACCCCAATGCGCCGGATCCCGTAGAGATGCTCTCCCGCATCGCCCACAAGCACGTTTCCCTTGGAATTACCAAAGACCAATACCAGATCGTCCACGATAACCTTTTCGAAGCCATCGTCGAAGTTCTCGGCGAGGCAGTCACGCCGGAGGTCGCAGCGGCCTGGGATGCCGTCTACTGGCTAATGACAGATGTCCTAGTGGACTTTGAAAACGACCTTTACGCCTCCGCCCAGGTCGAACCCGGTGACGTATTCCGCCGCGCCCGGCTGATGGCGAAAGAACAGCTCACGGACAGCGTTTCGCTGTTCACCTTCGAATCGGAGGACTTGGGTGAAGCGCTGCCTGGCCAGTACACCTCCATTGGTGTGCGTTTGCCAGACGGCGCGCGCCAGCTTCGCCAGTACTCGCTAGTCAGTGCAGAGCAAGGAAGGTGGGTCATCGCAGTCGAGCAGGACGGCGAGGTCTCCACCTTCCTCCATCAGAACCTAGCGATGGGCGAAGAAGTTGACATCACCCTTCCTGCCGGTGACTTGGTGCTCCAAGAAGGAAGCAACCCCGTGGTGCTGATTTCACAGGGGATTGGATCCACTCCTATGGTCGGGATGCTCGCCGCGTTGCAGGATTCTGGCCGAGAGGTCGTGGTGCTGCACGCGGACGAATCTGCTGACACCTACGCCCAACGCGCGCAGACACAGCAGCTGGCCCAGAACCACCATGAGTTCTTCCGTTCCGAGGGGCAGCGACTCGAAGTAGCAGGGCGCATTCCGTCAGGTGCGGATGTCTACCTATGCGGCGGCAGTGGCTTCCTGCAAAACGTACGCGATCAGATTGCGGCATTGCCGGAGCAGCCAGCGGCGCTGCATTTCGAGCTGTTCTCGCCGAATGACTGGCTCGTCAGTTAATACAGGTCCTTGGGCATGGACTACGCTAGATAACCGTGACTGATGCGAAGAATACCCAAGCCCAAGCCGAAGACCTCCCGGAGCAGCTGCGGATTCGCCGTGATAAGCGGCGGCGCCTGCTCAGTGAAGGTACGGACGCATATCCTGTCGTTGTGGATCGCACCACCTCGATCAAGGATGTGCGGGCTAAGTACAACGTCCTCACCGAGGGCGTTGCGCCTATCGACGGCGTGGTGAACCTCAACGTCGGCGAGGAGACGAACGATGAAGTGGCCATCGCCGGCCGCGTCATCTTCGTCCGCAATACCGGCAAGCTCTGCTTCGCATCCATTCAGGAAGGCGATGGCACCCGAATCCAGGCGATGCTTTCTCTCGCAGAAGTAGGGGAAGAGCGTCTCGCAGCATGGAAGTCAGACGTAGACCTCGGTGACTTCGTCTCCGTGCGTGGCCGGGTTATCGCTTCCAAGCGCGGCGAACTTTCCGTCATGGCAACCGAATGGGCCATGGCAGCTAAGTCCCTGCGGCCACTCCCGGTGGCATTCGCCGACATGTCCGAAGACTCGCGCGTGCGTCACCGCTACACCGACCTGATCATGCGCGAGGCTGCCCGTGAGAACGCCATGACCCGCATCAAGGTCATGCGCGCACTGCGCCACTTCCTGGAGAACGAAGGCTTTCTGGAAGTGGAAACCCCGATGCTGCAGACCCTGCACGGCGGCGCTGCGGCCCGCCCCTTCCAGACCCACTCCAACGCCTTGGATATCGACCTCTACCTGCGCATTGCGCCGGAGCTCTACCTCAAGCGTTGCGTCGTCGGCGGCATCGAGCGTGTCTTCGAGGTGAACCGCAACTTCCGTAATGAGGGCGTCGATTCTTCGCACTCCCCAGAATTCGCGATGCTGGAGACCTACCAAGCATGGGGCACCTATGATGACGGCGCTGACCTGATCAAGCGCCTGATTCAGTCTGTGGCGATGGAAGTGTTTGGCACCCTAGAGGTCACGCTTGCCGACGGCACCAAGTACGACTTCGGTGGCCAGTGGCAGGAAATTGAGATGTACCCTTCCCTCAACGAAGCTCTGCAGCGGAAGTTCCCAGGTCAGCCGGAGGTCACGATCGACTCCACTGTCGCGGAATTGAAGGAGATTGCCAAGGTTATCGGCCTGGATGTGCCCGCCAAGGGTGGCTGGGGACACGGAAAGCTCGTGGAAGAAATCTGGGAGATGCTCTGCGAAGATCAGCTCCACGGCCCGATCTTCGTCCGGGATTTCCCAGTGGAAACCTCGCCACTTACCCGTCAGCACCGCACCAAGCCGGGTGTCACCGAGAAGTGGGACCTGTACGTGCGCGGCTTCGAGCTGGCCACCGGCTACTCCGAGCTGGTCGACCCGGTCATCCAGCGCGAGCGCTTTGAGGATCAGGCGCGTCTCGCAGCCGGCGGCGATGATGAAGCAATGGTGCTGGACGAGGACTTCCTCAGCGCCATGGAGCAAGGCATGCCACCAACCTCCGGCAACGGCATGGGTATTGACCGCCTTCTCATGGCCCTCACCGGCCTAGGCATCCGCGAGACCGTACTGTTCCCGATGGTCAAGCCAGAGGCTTAAAACAACAGCCCGCAACGAATGCCTCCAAGGCTGGAGGTGTTCGTTGGCATTCCTGAGTGTGCAACCTCAGTGGCGTCGAAAAGCGGTTTAAGCCACAGCGTGCTCGGCGGCCGCCATGGCGCAGATCAGTGCACCTATTGCAGCCCCCACTGCGCACACATTTCGCACGGCGGTGGGGTAGCCCAGGATGGTGGGATTGAGGAAATCATAGGGATAGTAGCCCTCCGTCTGGGCGCCACGCCCGAAAGTATATCCAGCCCACAGGATCGGGATTGCGAAGGCGAAAGCAGCTGAGCTGGGAGTGACATCTTTAGTCGGGGCGCTCGGCCGATCGAGGAGCCAGAGTGACGGAACTGCAATCGGCATGATGGTGTGAACTATCGGGTTTGTGATTTTTCCCAGGCCTTCCACCACCGTTGTCTTGGCAAGCAGGGTATTGAAAACCACGCCGGTTATCGCCAGCATTGTCACGGCGTCGATTCTTAAGAATGCCAGCCGCGTGGGTCGCTTCCCGACGGCGTACTGCGCGCTCACAACCGTGCCGATGATGTTCGACCACAAGGTGAAATAGGAATAGTGGGCAATCAGCTTTTGCTGTGGGGTTTTGAAGGCGGGCCAGGTCTGGAAAGTGGTGGTAGCTGCCTGATACCCGGATAGGGCGACAGCGACGCCACCCAATAGTCCTGCGAGCGTGCCGGTGCGGCGGACGAGAGTTCTCATAGTTGTCGATCCTACGGGTGGTCAATATTTCCAATCGGATTTTGAGCGTGAGGCGCGTTATTGAAATAGTATTAACTTTCATGAAGAAACATATTGGCCTAGCTGTCGCGCTGCTTGCCTTCCTTGCGGGCGCCCCTACAGCCGCTGCATACGAAGTTCCGCGGCACCCATCCGAAATTGCGCGGGAACAAGCAAAAACTCCTATTGAGCGCCTGCAGGACCAAGCGCTCATGAGCACAATGCAGGCATCATTCCTCGGCATGGCGGTGCCAGATGCCATTGCAGCAGGGAATCCAGGGGTTTTCGGGCCACTTGGGCAGTGTGTCCAGCAAGTGTCCGGCAGTGCGGAAATCCAGCCAGTGCAAATGGTTGCTACCTGGGGTTGCCTGGTAATGAACCCCTCCCTCAACACGCTCCCTCGCTGGTATATGTAAGCCATTCCGCCCAGATATGGCGCTGTTCGCTTATGGCGTACAGCGTCTTTTTTGCAGGTAGGGGCGGTTTTTCATGTCGATAAGTCATGGGGCGTGCACAAAGTGGAAATTCTTGCGCGATCATCGCGTTAGAGTAGGTGCAATTAACAAACAAAACTGAGGAGAGTCATGTTCGAGAGGTTTACGGATCGCGCCCGACGCGTCATTGTCCTCGCCCAGGATGAAGCTCGCATGCTTAATCACAACTACATCGGCACGGAGCACATCCTGCTCGGCCTGATTTCTGAAGGCGAAGGCGTTGCCGCCAAGGCGCTGGAATCCATGGGCATCAACCTCGAGGACGTACGTCGCGAGGTAGAGGAGATCATCGGTCATGGCACCACGCCGCCGACCGGGCACATCCCGTTTACACCGCGAGCTAAGAAGGTCCTGGAGCTATCCCTGCGTGAGGGACTACAAATGGGGCACAAGTACATCGGTACTGAGTTCCTGCTGCTCGGCCTGATTCGCGAGGGCGACGGAGTTGCTGCCCAGGTATTGGTTAAGCTCGGCGCGGACCTGCCACGCGTGCGCCAGCAGGTAATTCAACTGCTCAGCGGTTACGAGGGCGAGGGCGGAAGCCCTGATGATCAAAGTGGCGCGAACCTAGCAGGCGCCGGCGCAGCACCCGGTGGGCGTACTGCTCCACAGGGCGGTGCGGGGGATCGTTCCAATTCCCTCGTTTTGGATCAGTTTGGGCGCAACCTCACTCAGGCAGCTCGCGACGGCAAGTTGGACCCAGTAGTGGGGCGCGAGAAAGAAATCGAGCGCATCATGCAGGTGCTGTCTCGCCGCACCAAGAACAACCCAGTTTTGATCGGTGAGCCAGGCGTGGGTAAGACCGCTGTCGTCGAAGGCCTCGCGCTAGACATTGTCAACGGCAAGGTTCCGGAGACACTGAAGGATAAGCAGCTGTACTCGCTCGACCTTGGTTCCTTGGTTGCAGGCTCCCGCTACCGTGGTGACTTCGAAGAGCGCTTGAAGAAGGTGCTCAAGGAGATCAATCAGCGCGGTGACATCATTTTGTTCATCGACGAGATCCACACCTTGGTGGGGGCTGGTGCCGCGGAAGGTGCAATCGATGCAGCTTCGCTGCTGAAGCCGAAGCTCGCCCGTGGCGAACTACAGACCATCGGCGCCACCACTCTGGATGAGTACCGGAAGCACATCGAAAAGGACGCAGCTCTTGAGCGCCGCTTCCAGCCAGTCCAGGTGCCGGAGCCGTCCGTCGAGATGACTATTGAAATCCTTAAAGGTCTCCGGGATCGCTACGAAGCGCATCACCGCGTTTCCATCACTGATGGCGCACTCGCCGCCGCCGCTAATTTGTCCTCCCGCTACATCAATGACCGGTTCTTGCCAGATAAGGCAGTCGATCTCATCGACGAGGCTGGCGCGCGCATGCGCATCAAGCGTATGACCGCCCCAGAAGGCCTCCGTGAGATCGACGAGCGTATCGCCGATGTGCGACGTGAAAAAGAAGCCGCGATTGATGCCCAGGACTTTGAAAAGGCCGCTGGGTTGCGTGACAAGGAACGCAAGCTGGGCGAGGAGCGCTCCGAGAAGGAAAAGCAGTGGCGCTCCGGTGATCTTGAGGAGATCGCAGAAGTCGGCGAGGAGCAGATTGCTGAGGTGCTGGGCTCATGGACCGGCATCCCGGTGTTCAAGCTGACAGAGGAAGAGTCTTCTCGGCTGCTGCACATGGAGGACGAGCTGCACAAGCGCATCATTGGCCAAGAGGATGCCGTCAAGGCGGTATCTCGCGCCATCCGACGCACTCGTGCCGGCCTGAAGGATCCTAAGCGACCTTCTGGTTCCTTCATCTTCGCAGGTCCGTCTGGCGTGGGTAAGACTGAGCTGTCTAAGGCACTCGCCGAATTCCTCTTCGGCGAGGAAGACGCCCTCATCCAGATCGACATGTCCGAATTCCATGACCGCTTCACTGCGTCGCGCCTCTTCGGTGCTCCTCCGGGATACGTCGGTTATGAAGAAGGCGGTCAGCTGACCGAGAAGGTCCGCCGCAAGCCGTTCTCCGTAGTGCTTTTCGACGAAATTGAAAAGGCCCACAAGGAGATCTACAACACCTTGCTCCAGGTCCTGGAAGACGGCCGTCTGACCGACGGCCAAGGTCGGGTAGTGGACTTCAAGAACACTGTCCTGATCTTCACCTCGAACCTCGGCACTGGTGATATCTCCAAGGCCGTGGGGATGGGCTTCTCCGGAGTTTCGGAGATGGACCACGACGGCCAGTACGAGCGCATGAAGGGCAAGGTCAACGATGAGCTGAAGAAGCACTTCCGCCCTGAGTTCTTGAACCGAATCGATGAGATCGTGGTATTCCACCAGCTCAATCAGGAGCAGATCGTTCAAATGGTGGATCTGCTGATCGCTCGAGTTGAGACTGCGCTGCTCGCCAAGGATATGGGCATCGAACTCAGCCCCCAGGCCAAGAAGCTGCTGGCAAAGCGTGGCTTTGACCCGGTACTCGGTGCGCGTCCGCTGCGTCGTACTATCCAGCGTGAGATCGAGGATGTGTTGTCCGAGAAGATTCTCTACGGCGAGTTTGGTGCCGGTGAAATCGTCAAGGTTGAAGTTGAGAACTGGGATGGCGAGTCCAAGGGTGAAGACGCGAAGTTCGTGTTTACCTCCAACCCGAAACCGATTCCTGAAGGCACCTTCTCCGAGATCTCTCCAGAAGCTGCCGAAGCAATTGCTGACGTAGAAGCTGCAACTGAGTAGTTTTTCGTCGTTAAGGCCCGCAAGAATTGTTCTTGCGGGCCTTTTTGTGTGCTTGGTGTGTGCCTGGTGTGCGCCTTCTCGAATCCAAGAACTCGAAAACCCAAGGAATTACGTAGCACTCCTGAAGCGCTTTCCTGGGTTTTTCGAGTTCTTGAAGTAGTTGCCGCGGATTCGAAGGGCGGGAAACAGTTAGACTGTGGAGCTATGGGAATTCTGTTTCGCGAAAAGAAGAAGGTCGGTAAGAACAGCTGGATTAACGTTTCCGGCTCCGGCGCCTCCGCTTCTACCAAGATCGGCCCCGTCACCGTGAACAGTCGCGGTGGCGTGTGGGTGAAACTACCTGGTGGGATGACTTACCGCGGTAGGTGGAAATAACCCTGCTCATCCTGCTCGGCAAGGCCGTCTTCGACGAGGGAGAATAAGGCCCTTGAGCGCTGGTCGGCATCTGGCCATACGACGTCGATAGTCGTCATCGGCACTGGGAGGACGGCTTCTCGCAGCACTGCCATTATTAGCCCGCGCACTTGGCGGTCTGTGCCAGTGAACTTTTGGACGCGACGCTTTGCTTTAGCCAGCTCTGCTGCGGAGGGCTCAGGGCAGCCGGCTTGCTGCCAAGCGCAGAGGTCGCGCACGGGACAAATGTCGCATTTCGGGGTGGAAGTGCATATCAGAGCGCCGAGTTCCATGAGCGCCACGGAAAACTCGGGCGCATCCGTTGTTGGGAGGAGTGTAGCCACCTCAGCGAGTTCGGATTTCCGGGCAGTGCCGGGGAGGTACTGGGCGTCGATAAGCCGGCGGTACACGCGACGCACATTTGTGTCGACGACGGGCACGGACTGACCGTAGGCGAAGGCCGCAACCGCCCGGGCGGTGTAGTCCCCGATGCCAGGTAGCGCCAGCAGCTCAGGTACCGATTGGGGCACTTCGCCACGGTGCTTTTCGACGATCACCTGTGCGCACTCGAGTAGCCGTAGCGCGCGCCGCGGGTAGCCCAGCTTGCCCCAACCGCGCAATACCTCCGCAGGGGTAGCCTGTGCGAAAGCCGCGGGGGTAGGCCACCGGGAAATCCACTCTTGCCAAATCGGCTCGACGCGAGCCACTGGAGTTTGCTGACTCATCACCTCGGAAAGCAGAATTCCCCAGGCAGAGGTACGTGGATTGCGCCAGACGATTTCCCGACCATTGGCCCGGAACCACGCAATTAAGCGGTGTTGCAACATAATTTAAACACTCTAAGGACTTTCAAAATTTTCCTCAAAAGAGCACAATTATAACTATGCGTGATGTCACAGAAGTTAACCCGAAAAATATTTGGAATGCCCTAAAGAAGGGCAATGTACGATTCATGAACTTTGCGATGACGCATCAGAACTTGGATGCGACGCGTCGAGAAGAGCTGGTAACAGGGCAAAAGCCAATGGCTGCCGTTTTGGCTTGTTCTGACTCGCGGGTCCCGGTGGAACACATCTTTGACCAAGGTGCGGGCGATATTTTTGTTATCCGTACCGCCGGCGAAGTTCTGGACATGGGCGTATTTGCTTCGCTGGAATTCGCCGTCGAAGGGCTTGGGGTGAAGAACCTCATCATCATGGGGCACGAGTCTTGTGGTGCGGTGAAGGCCACTGAGGCGGCGCTGGAAGGCGGCGAAATTCCGCCGGGATTCCAGCGTGTCCTGATTGAGAAGGTTGCCCCGTCGATCCTGAACGCAAAGCGCAAGGGAATGGACACGACTGATGACTTCGAAATTGAGCACGTCCGGGAGACCGTTGAGATCGTCCTGGATCGTTGCCCAGTGATCAAGCAGGCCCTCGACGAAGGCGAGCTGGGCGTGGTCGGTGCGCGCTACCGACTCGGTGATGGTTCGGTTGAGTCCATCGTGGAGCACGGCGTCTGATAAAGACACACCCCAAGGGCTAGCAGCATTCCGGCTGCTAGCCCTTTAAGCTGGGTATGTGACCCAGAAGCAGCTACCAGAGATTATCTACATCCGACGCCGCATTGCGGCTGTCGTAGCTTTGCTGATTATCGTTGCCCTAGCAATCTGGCTGATGGTCAGTTGCGGTGGTGGCAACGAGCAGGATCCGGAGCCAACGACCTCTGCGTCCGCTTTTGATAAAACGACGTCGCCAACCGCATCTACTTCGGCATCGGCCACTGCTTCACCTTCGGCTTCTGCTACGGCAACTGCGTCGCCGTCCGCAACCCCGACTCCTGAGCCGAAGAAATCCTGCTCACTCGAGGACCTCGTGGTCACCGCTTCCGCTGACAAGCCGAACTATGGCCCGGACGAGCGTCCGAAGTTCTACCTAACGGTCAAGAATCCCACCGCAGCGGATTGTAAGATTGACCTGCGTAAAGACGGGCTCAAGTTCGAAGTTTATAATCTGGGTACCAACGAGCGACTCTGGGCTGATACGGATTGCAACCCGAGCGAAGACACCTCCGAGCGTACTTTCCCGGCTGGGGAAGAACGGCACTACGAGGCGGTCTGGTCTCGCACTACGTCGGCCCCCAACCAGTGCGATGCGCGCCAGCCGGCCCCTGCAGGCAGCTACTTCCTCCACACTTTGGTTGGTGCGAACAATTCTGAGGCGTTCACCTTCAACCTGGGTTAGTGCTGGCTACAGCTGCCGGCTGAAAGCCAGTGGTTTTTCCTAGGCTCGCAGTCGCACCAAACCGTCGCGAATATGCCGTGCCCACAAAGCTCCCACACTTTCGACGGTGGCGATGTCCTCGACGCTTGCCTCCATCAGTTTGTTGGAGTCTCCGAATGCAAGGATCAGTTTGTCCATGAGGAAGGGCTGTACGCGCGGCACACGGCCCAAGATTCGATAGCCACGTGGGACGATCCACTGGTGGAGGGCTTCCTCTGCAGTGGGGAAGCCGAGAATTCGGGCAATGTGCGAGGACTTGACGATGTCCTGGTCACTGAGCTGCTCTAACTCTTCGAGTGCCGTTTTCACGTCTGCGTCGCTAGGCACTCCGGCGGTGACCAAATAGTCCCGCAGGATGAGCTCGCGGTCTTTTTCATTGTCGCCGAAGAGTTCTTCCAACTGGACCGCCAGTTGCTTGCCGTCGGTGCCGAGCTCGATGACATCGCGATCGATGGTCTCCGCTGCTCTGCGCAGCATGTCCAGCCGCTGGATAACGGTGATGACGTCGGAAAGCGAGGCATAGTTATGTAGTTCGGCCACAAAGAGGCGCTCGTTGACTTGGTCGAGACGCGTGCGGTACCGCTCCATGGTGGCGATAGCCTGATTCGCGCGGGAAAGAATGTCCGAGGATCCTTCGAGGATGTGGCGCTTTTTATCCACGTACACGGTGATGATGTTCATGGACTGGCTGACGGATATCACCGGGTATCCGGTCTGCAAGGCGGTGCGTTCAGCAGAGCGGTGTCTGGTGCCGGACTCTTCGGTCGGGAACATTGGGTCTGGCATGAGCTGCACATTCGCGCGTCGAATGCGGGATCCATCGGTAGACAACACCACGGCACCGTCCATCTTGCACAGTTCCCGCAGACGGGTAGGGGCAAACGGGACATCGATTTCGAAGCCCCCGTCGCTGATCGCTTCCACGTGTTCGTCATAACCCAGCACAATCAGGGCTCCGGTACGTCCACGGAGAATGCGCTCCAATCCGTCTCGCAAGCCCGTGCCGGGAGCTAGGCGTTCGAGGGTGTCGCGGAGCGAATATGGTGTTGTGGTGGCGAACTCGGTCATGAGATCCTACTTTACTTGCGCGATTGCAGAGGCGATGTCGATAGCGTACGTGATGTGCATGCCCGGAATTTTCATCCGCTCGCCATCTGGCACGATAGCGCGGGTATAGCCGAGCCGCGCCGCCTCTTGGAGCCGGCGACGCACATTTGGCACGCGACGGATTTCACCAGCTAATCCTACTTCGCCGATGACAACGAGCTTCGGTGGCAGTGGGCGTTGTGACATAGCAGAAACCGTAGCGAGGGCGACCGCCAGATCAGAGGCCGGTTCCCCGATACGCATCCCGCCGACTGTTGCCACATAGGCATCTCTATCTGCAGTCTTGATGCCGGCCCGAGCCGCCAGCACCGCCAGCACCATAGGTACCCGTGTGGCATCGAGTCCAGTAACCGCTCGGCGGGGGTTCTTCGCGGAGGTTTCCACCAAGAGTGTCTGCACCTCTGCGAGGATAGGGCGGACGCCGTCCATAGCAACCATTACTGCGGTGCCGTCTGGTGTGGACTCGCGATGAGAGAGGAACAACCCCGAGGGGTCGGAGACCTCATGAATGCCGTCGGATTGCTGCTCAAAACACCCGACCTCATCCGTAGCGCCGAATCGGTTCTTAATGCCTCGCAACATCCGTAAGGAGGAGTGTCGGTCTCCCTCGAAGTTTAGGACCACGTCCACTAAGTGCTCGAGCGTGCGCGGGCCGGCTACGTTGCCGTCTTTGGTTACATGTCCTACCAACAGCACCGCTATGCCAGTTGTTTTGGCAAGCGAAGTCAGGGCTGCAGTGACAGCCTTAGATTGGGCGACTCCGCCTGCTACGCCTTCTACCCCCTGTGCATTCATCGTCTGTACGGAATCAACGATCAGAAGGGAAGGCTTGAGTTGTTCGACGTGCCCGAACACTACGTCTAGATTGGATTCGGCAGCCAGGTAAAGGGTGTCTATCAAAGCACCCGTCCGCTCTGCACGAAGACGGACCTGCCCAGCCGATTCTTCTGCGGTCACGTAGAGCGCGGTGCGACCTTGCTTGGCCCATTGTGCCGCCACTTCCAGCAACAAGGTGGACTTGCCTACGCCAGGTTCGCCCGCGAGGAGGACAACGGAACCTGGGACAATTCCTTGGCCCAGCACCCTGTCTAACTCGCCGATTCCCGTAGTCTTCGACGTGCTGTCGCTCGGGCTAATGTCCTTGATGGAGACAGCAGGTGAAGCCGGGGTGAGGGCGGTATTTGGGGAAAAGCTAGCAGTGCTAGAGGCAACACGCCTGCTCAGTTCTAGAGTTCCCCATGCGCCGCATTCAGGGCAGCGTCCGAGCCATTTTGGGCTGGAGTAACCACACTCGCTGCAGGTGTGAATGCTTCTTTCCTTTTTTGCCATGTCTGAAGATACTAGCCTATGGCCAGGACAATGCTAGAACAGTTGTTCTAAAATGGTGTTAAAGAAAACGAGCCAAGGAATCTTGGCTCGCATCTCCAGATAACGCCTAGTGGGCGTGGGTAGGCTCTACCCGGTTATCGGCACCCTCTTCGTGGTGGTTGGCGGCGATGGTCGCTTTCATCTCAACCTTGCCGGAATCGAACTCGAAGGTTACCGGCTTCTGGCCGCCGACCGCGAAGCCGTCGTTGGCCAACGTGGTGGTCAGGTAAGTGATGCAAGCATCTTCACTCTTTTTGATCTTCTCAATATTGGTCGCGGAGTCGGCGACTGCGCTGCAGTTGCGCTCGAGCTTAGGGCTCTCGGAGAGATGAACGTCCTTGCCATCAACCTTCACGGACTTCAGCTCGTGAGGCTTCATGGTGGTGTCCTGGTTGATCACTGTGAACTTCAGGGCAGCGGAGTTGTCCTCGCTGACGATGACGGTTACGTCACGAAGCGCCACGGACTTATCCTCGGTGGTTGCGCTTGCGCCGTCCACTGCTGCGACCTGGTCCGAGGTCTGGGAAATCTGGCCGGCGCTGCATGCGGAAAGCATGGCGACAGTTACGCCTGCTACGGCAAGGAGTGCGCCACGGCGGGCAGTCTTCAGGATCATCACTTGGTTTTGTCCTCCATCTGAGGCTTTTGGGCAAGACATTTGTCGAGTAGTCAGTCTAGCCGGGCTTTTCTCAGAACACCTAGTTGTTAGGCAGTCCCTTGACAGTTTTCTTTCCTTTTCACGCAAAATCACACCTGTATTGGGTGGGATTGGCTATGCAAAGGCGCAGGTAATTGGCGTGGTAGAATGATCGCCGTTGTTGCAATTACACCTGTCAGGAGTGGGTATGGAATTCAAGGTCGGGGACACTGTCGTTTATCCGCACCACGGGGCTGCGCAAATTGAGGCGATCGAGCAACGTGAACTTGGCGGACAAATGATGGAGTATCTGGTGCTCCAGATTCGTCAGTCTGACCTCGTGGTACGCGTGCCCGCTAAAAATGCTGAACTCGTTGGCGTTCGCGATGTAGTCGGTGAAGACGGCCTGCAAAAGGTGTTCTCCGTGCTTCGTGAAACCGACGTGGAGGAAGCTGGCAACTGGTCTCGACGCTACAAGGCTAACCAGGAGCGATTGGCTTCCGGCGACGTGAATAAGGTTGCAGAAGTCGTTCGTGATTTGTGGCGACGCGATCAGGATCGTGGGCTTTCCGCAGGTGAAAAGCGGATGCTTGTGAAGGCGCGGCAGGTTTTGGTTGGCGAGCTCGCCTTGGCGGAGACCGTCGACGAAGCGAAGGCTGACGATATTCTTGCGCAGATGGATGCCGCCGTCGAGAGGCACCGCGTAAGTGCTTCCGTACCGGAGACGCCGGCACTTGAGGAAGATGAAGACATCAACCTCGATGACCTCAACTTCGACGACGAAGACTAGTAAGTCCGGTCCCGCCATGGCTCGTCGTGTAACCGCCCTGATCGCCGCCGCGGGCAAGGGGACTCGACTCGGTGCCCCCGTCCCGAAGGCATTCGTTTCTCTCCGGGGAAAGACTCTGCTGGAACGTAGCATCCAAGCGATGATCCACTCGGCAGTTGTCGATGACATCATCGTCCTAGTTAGCCCGGACATGGAAGAATACTGTCGCACGCTGCTCAGCAAACGCGGGCTATTTGAGGCGGAAGTACCCATCCGCATCGTGCATGGCGGCGGCGAGCGGGCGGACAGTATTTGGTGTGGACTGCAGGCGCTTGACGACGCCGGTGTGGTCCTCATTCACGACGCCGCGCGCGCCCTAACCCCTCCCGGCATGATCGCCCGGGTTGCCCGGGAAGTCTTGGCCGGAAAGAACGCCGTGATTCCGGTGGTTGCGGTGGCAGATACGATCAAAAAGGTGGTCGAAGGTGCTGTCATCGACACGCCTGATCGCTCCTTGCTTCGGGCCGTCCAAACGCCTCAGGGATTTGACCTTTCTACCCTCAAGCGTGTGAACACGGAGTTCTTCGGCGGGGAACAGGACTTTGTGCCTACCGACGATGCCAGCCTGATGGAATGGGCGGGGGAGCCGGTGCATACCGTGCAGGGCGACCCGATGGCGTTTAAAGTGACCACGCCAATGGATATGGTCCTTGCCCAAGTGATTACCGATGATGCCGAACCAACGATCTTTGAGGTGCCCAGTGACTAACCTGATTCCACGCGTCGGTATCGCTACCGATGCCCACCAAATTGAAGCCGGAAAACCTTGTTGGATCGCATGCCTGCTGTTTGAAGACCAGGATGGATGCGAAGGCCATTCCGACGGCGATGTGGTGGCCCATGCCGTGGTGGATGCGCTGCTCTCAGCTTCGGGGCTGGGGGATTTAGGCAGCTTTGTTGGCGTCGGTCGCAAAGAATATGACGGCGTTTCCGGTGCGCAATTGTTGCGAGAAGTACGGGAGCTGTTGTCCGACAAGGGCTTTGTTATTGGAAACGCAGCCGTACAGCTGGTCGGCCAAACTCCGAAGATAGGGCCGCGCAGGGTGGAAGCAGAACAGGTGATGTCTGAGCTGATCGGTGCTCCCGTTTCTGTGTCCGCTACAACTACCGATCACATGGGCTTTACCGGCCGCGGTGAAGGTCGGGCAGCAGTGGCCACCGCCGTGGTGTGGAACGGCTAGACTAAAACGCGTGACTCTACGCATTTTTGACACCAACACCAGAACTCTCCGCGACTTCGTTCCTGTAAGAGAAGGGCACGCCTCGGTTTACTTGTGTGGTGCCACAGTGCAGTCAATCCCGCACATCGGGCACGTTCGCTCCGGTGTAGCCTTTGACGTCTTGCGTAACTGGCTGGAGGCGAAGGGCCTCGATGTCGCTTTCGTGCGGAACGTGACGGACATCGATGACAAGATTTTGCGAAAAGCCGAAGAGAACGGTCGCCCCTGGTGGGAGTGGGCAGCCACCCACGAACGTCACTTCCAGTGGGCGTACGATCAGCTCGGCGTAACACCACCCAGCATCGAACCACGTGCTACCGGCCACGTGACAGAGATGGTGGAGTACATGCAGCGCATCATCGATAACGGTCACGGCTATGCCTCCGACGGCAATGTCTACGCCACCCCAACCACCATCGATGGCTATGGGCAGCTCTCCGGTCAAAAGCTCGAGGAAATGGATCAGGGCGAATCGGCAGGCACCGGAAAGCGTGATCCGCGCGACTTCACCATGTGGAAGGCAGCTAAACCCGGGGAACCTGCATGGCCCACCCCATGGGGACGAGGACGCCCAGGATGGCACATCGAGTGCACCGCTATGGCGACTAAGTACCTGGGGGGCACTTTTGATATTCACTGCGGTGGGCTCGATCTGCAATTCCCACATCACGAGAATGAGATCGCCCAGGCGCATGCCGCCGGCGATGGCTTTGCTAACTACTGGATGCACAACGGCTGGGTCACCATGTCGGGTGAGAAGATGTCTAAGTCCCTCGGTAACGTGCTGTCGGTGCCGAACATCTTGGAGATCGTGCGGCCAGTGGAGCTGCGATACTACCTCGGGTCTGCGCACTACCGCAGCATGCTGGAGTATTCCGAGGAAGCGCTGAAGGAAGCCGCCGCAGGCTACCGCCGGATTGAGTCCTTCCTCGAGCGCCTCGGCCCGGTAGAAAAGACCACGTGGACTCCAGCTTTCGCAGCAGCAATGGACGACGATATCTCCGTGCCGAAAGCATTGGCAGAGATCCACAACACCGTCCGGGCGGCCAACTCTACGAAGGATAAAGCGGAGCAGATTAGGCTTGGCGGCCAAGTGCGTGCGATGATGGCGGTTCTTGGGGTTGACCCGCAGTCGGAAAAATGGGCGTCGAAACGCGATGGCGACCATGCACTTTCTGTGCTCGTCGAAGCCGAGCTGGCGCGACGCACTCAAGCTCGTGCTGAAAAGGACTGGCAGGCTGCGGACGAGGTGCGAGATCGTCTCGTCGAAGCCGGCATCGAGGTCACCGATACCCCCGACGGCCCGCAGTGGTCGCTAGTTTAAGGAATACATCATGGCTGGAAATGATCAGCGACGCGGCGCCGTCCGCAAGACCAACAAAAAGGGCGCAGTGAAGGGCTCAGGCGGCCAGATTCGCCGCGGTCTGAAAGGTAAAGGCCCGACGCCAAAGGCCGAGGACCGCGAATACCACGCTAAGTACCGCGCCAAGAAAACTGCGGAGCGCCGCAACCAAGGCCGGCACGAGAAGGAACAAGATGAGTTCGTCGTCGGCCGTAACCCGGTCGTCGAGTGCCTGCATGCCAAGGTTCCTGCTATCGCACTGTATGTGGCAGAAGGCACCGCTAACGACGACCGTCTGTCCGAAGCCGTATTGATTGCGCACAACCGAGGCATTCCGGTTATTGAAAAGGCGCGCTATGAGATGGATCGCCTGACCGGCAATGCCATGCACCAGGGAATTGGCCTGGTAGTGGAACCGTACAAGTACAAGGACGTGGAAGATCTACTGCAGTCCGTCCGCGATTCCGGTGAACCGGGCATGCTGGTGGTACTGGACAACATCACCGACCCTCGTAACCTCGGTGCGGTGATCCGCAGCGTTGCTGCTTTCGGTGGACACGGAGTGATCATTCCGGAGCGCCGTAGTGCCTCCGTCACTGCAGTGACCTGGCGAACTTCAGCTGGTACCGCGGCGCGCCTGCCAGTGGCTCGTGAAGTCAACCTTGTGCGAACCCTCAAGCGCCTGCAGCAGGCCGGTTACCAGGTTGTCGGTCTTGATGCTGGTGGCGACCACACCTTGGATACCTATGATGGCACTGATCCAGTAGTCATCGTGGTCGGCTCCGAGGGTAAAGGAATCTCCCGACTTGTGGGCGAAACCTGCGACACTATCATGTCTATCCCGATGTCAGGCTGGGTGGAATCCCTCAACGCCTCCGTGGCTGCGGGCGTGGTGCTCAGTGAGTTTGCGCGCCAGCGACGCCTGAAGTAACGCGGCAGGAACGGGTCGGTCTTTCGGTCGGCCCGTCTTTTTTGCTCTCGCAGGCAGTGGTGCCCGGCTGTTTTTGTAGCTGCGACTTTTGCCACATGGATATGGCTTTGTCGTTCCACATTCGTGTAGTAAAATTTTGGTTATTCCAACCAACAGGGTTGTTACTCACGAATTTCGGTGAGGCAAGACCTGGGACATGAGATACTGAGCGGTTTTCCGTTCGGTGTTTGATGTCCCAGGTCTTTTGTCATTTCTGCTGATCTTCGAAGGACAGCCCCGCGTTTACGCAAGTTCAATCTAAAAGGAGATCTGAACGTGTCATCACAACGAGAGCAAACCGCGCAAGCGATTCTCGACGCCATCGGTGGTGCCGAGAACATCGCTTCGTTTTCTCACTGTGCAACCCGCTTGCGCTTCGAGCTTAACGACGCATCAATGGCTGACAAGAAGGCTTTAGATGCGATTCCAAAGGTAATGGGAGCAGTACCTCAGGGTGGCAACCACTACCAAGTGGTAATCGGTGGCGACGTAGCCACCGTGTACGACGACATGAACTCCCTCCCGGCCATGAAGGGTGCCGGTTCGCGAGTGAAGTCTGATGCTGACGTCAAGGCTGAAGCACGCGCAAAGACCAAGGGCAAGCTTCCGTGGATGGATGCTTTCTTCGAGTACCTGTCCGATTCCTTCCGCCCAATTCTCGGCGTGCTGCTCGGTGCCTCCCTCATCATTGCATTCACTGCAGTTCTCGACGCACTGGAGATCGTCGATTTCCGTGCCACTGACAAGGCAATCAGTTGGATCTTCGTCGACGCTATGTGGCGCTCTGTTTTCTACTTCCTCCCAGTAATGGTTGCCTACAATGCTGGCAAGAAGCTGCGCATCGATCCATGGGTAACGGGCTCCATCATGTTCGCTCTGCTCACCCCAGAATTCCTCTCCCTGGCTGAGAACGCAGCCACCACCTGCGTGACCAACGACGCTCTGGGCACTGAAACCTGCAAGGCCACCATCTTCGGCCTGCCGATGCTGCTGCAGGGCTACGGCGGAAACGTATTCGTACCGCTGATCATGGCTGCGATTGCTGCGCTGTGTTACAAGTTCTTCCAGAAGATTATTCCTTCCGCAGTCCACATGGTCTTCGTGCCATTCCTGACCCTGGTGGTCATGATCCCACTCACCGCATTCCTCATCGGCCCATTTGGTGTCTGGCTCGGCAACGAAATTGGCATCGGCCTGTCCTGGATGAACTCCAATGCACCGTTCGTTTTCGCCATCCTGATCCCAATGCTGTACCCATTCCTCGTCCCACTGGGTCTGCACTGGCCACTCAACGCTCTGATGCTGGTGAACATTCAGACCCTCGGCTACGACTTCATCCAAGGCCCAATGGGTGCCTGGAACTTTGCTTGCTTCGGTGCTACTGCTGCCGTGCTCGTCCTTTCCCTCAAAGACCACGATCCGGAAATGCGCCAGACTTCGGCTTCCGCACTGGCTGCCGGCCTCCTTGGCGGCATCTCCGAGCCATCTCTGTACGGTATCCACCTCCGCTTCAAGCGCATCTACCCACGCATGCTCGTTGGTTGTTTCACCGGTGGTCTGACCATCGCCATCCTTGGTATGGCATCCGATGGTGTCAAGACCGGGGCATTCGTCTTCACCTCGCTGCTGACCATTCCAGTGTTTAGCCCAATGCTCACCTACGTCATCGCGATCGCAGTGGCCTTCTTCACCGCGTTCATCCTGATCCTTATCACGGACTACCGCACTCCTGAAGAAAAGGCAGAGGCTTTGGCCCGAGCCGCTGCAGCTCGCGACGCTGATGGTGAAAGCGAGCAGTTTGGTGAGGAAGCTCCAGTAGCAGCAGCTACCGCTGCAGGCGCCGCAGGCGGAGTCGCAACCCTGACCAAGACCCGCACCCTGGCCGCTCCAGTAGCTGGCGACATGGTCGCTGTAGCCGAAGTTTCTGATGCAGTGTTTGCCTCCGGCGCACTAGGTGAGGGCGTTGGTATCAAGCCAGCCGAATCAACCGTGGTATCTCCAATCGAAGGAACCGTAGTAACCGCCATGAAGACGGGGCATGCCTATGGCCTCAAGACCGAAGATGGCGTGGAAGTACTCGTCCACATCGGTATCGACACCGTAAAAATGAAGGGTGAAGGCTTCAAGCAGCTGGTACAAAAGGGTGATCGCGTCACCGTCGGACAGCCGCTCGCTGAGGTCGACTTCACGGCCGTCGATAAGGCTGGCTATGACCCAACCGTCATCATGACCGTCACCAACACCAAAAAGCTCGGTGCTGTGCAGCCCGCAGCCGCTGGCAAGGTGGCCGCTGGTGACACGGTAGTCACAGTGGAAAGCTAGTCAGTTAGTAGACTGCACAGTATGCAGATTCTGCGAATCTTTAACAACAACGTCGTCCTCGCCGCAACGGCCGAGGGCGGCGAAGTTGTTGTTACTGGGCGCGGCGTTGGTTTCCAAACCAAGCGCGGTGACGAAGTGGATGAGGAAAAGATCGCAAAGGTCTTTTATCCTGCAGACGGTAGGGATCCGGATCATCTCGGGGAGATGCTGTCCTTCATCCCCGCCGAGCACATCAAAATCGTGATCGAAGCGATGGTGGACGCGGGTTTCAACATGGACCTGCAAGACAAGCTCACCCTGGTCATCGCCCTTGCTGACCACGTCAGCGGTGCAATCAGCCGCGCAATGGGAGGCCAGCAACTGGCCTACCCACTGCAGGCCGAAGTGCAACAGCTCTACGCCGAGGAGTACGCACTAGCCCGACAGCTCGTGGCTGCAATTAACTCGCGGTTGCGCGTGGAAATCTCCCAGCAAGAAGCCGTGGCATTCACGATGCACATTGTGAATGCCAGCTTTACCAGCGGAGATCTGTCTTATACCTACAAGATGACCGGTTTGATCGAGCAGATGATCGAGGTCATTTCTCAAGACCCGAACAAGTCCTACGACGCCGAGCTGGACCAGATCAGCATCGCTCGCTTCATCACCCACCTGCGATACCTCTTTGTGCGCATTGCGCAGCACAAACAGCTTTCGGGCGAACCTTCGGCTGTCGCTGAAGCTGTGGCGCAGTCCTACCCGGATGCGAAGGACCGCGCCGAACAGCTCGCCGAACTCGTCGAACTGCGAATGGGTGAGGCCCTGACAGAGGACGAAGTGTCCTACCTAGCGTTGCATGTGGCCAGGCTCTGGCGGAAGTAGTTGCTGCTAGTCTGTGTGCGCGTGGCCGCAGCAATGCGCGTTGCGATTTTCCCGCGCCACCACAACCTTGCCGCGTCGCCAGCCGATTAGTCGGCAGATGAGGTAGATGGCGAAGGAGATCGTGGTTACAAAGACGCTCACGGGAAGTCCAGGGGCTAGGGACAGGAGTAGGCCACCTACCGCCGCGACTTCCGCGAACAGGATGGACCACGCTACGGCTGTGATTGGGCTTGAGGTAATCTGCACTGCCGCTGCGCCCGGAGTGATGAGCAACGCCATGACGAGCAAGGCACCGACGATCTGAACTGACTGCGCGGTGGTCAGGCCCACGAGCACCGCAAACAGGATGGCTATCAAGCGGACGTTGATTCCGGCGGCGGCTGCCATGGCAGGGTCTGCGGAGGCAAACAGCAGCGGACGCCACAGCAAAGCGACTGCTCCGACAACCACTGCGACAATCACGGCCAGCAGCCCCAGTGAAGCCCCAGAGACGCCGACGATTTGCCCAGTTAACAGGGAAAAGGCGGTCGAGGACTTTCCGGGGTAGAGGTGGATAAACAGCACCGATAGGCCCATGCCAAAGCTCATCACTACGCCGACGGCACTGTCTTGCTGGCTCATTCCCAGCAGCGCCAGGATAATCGCTGCAACTATGGAACCTACTACGGCGCCCAGTCCCACGTTGAGGCCAAGAAGTAGTGCGGCGGAGGCACCCATCAACGCGAGCTCAGAAGTGCCGTGCACCGAAAAACTCATTTGACGCAGCACAATGAGTGGGGCCATAACTCCAGAAACAATGCCGAGCAGCGCGGCCGCCATTAGCGCGGTGCGGACGAAGTCTACGTCCAGTAGATACAGGGTTTGTTCAAGCACGGATTACACCACAATCATTCGGCCGTTGACATGCACCACATCGATGTGGGTGCGGTACAACTCGGACAGGACTTCGGAGCGCATGACCTCGCTGACATCGCCGAGCGTGTGACCGTAGGGGCCGATGTAGAGGACGCGATCCACCACGTTCAGGATCGGGTTGATGCCATGGGTGACAAAGACGACGGAGGCGCCGTGTGTGCGGCGACGGGCGTCGAGTTGCGCGACGGTGCGCTGTTGGACTCCGGGATCCAGGGAGAGCAGCGGCTCGTCGCATAGCAAGAGTTCCGGGTCGCGGGCATAGGCCTGGGCTTGACGCACGAGTTGCTGCTGACCGCCGGAGAGCTTGCCGACACGCCGGTCAGCCAGCTCCGCGGCGCCAACTTGGTGGAGCAGGTCGAGCACAGTGCTTTTCGACGGCCGTCGCCCGGCGAACACCCCGTGGGCTAGCGACAGAGAAACTAAGTCCTTGGCGCGCAGCGGCAGGTCCATTGGGAACATGCGTTGTTGCGGGATGAAACCGATCTTGGACGTGGCCGCAACGCTGCCGCGGCTGAGCTCGCGGGTCCCCAGAATTGTGTGGAGCATGGTGGATTTTCCGGCACCATTGGGACCTAGAACCGCGATGAATTCGCCGGGGCCGACCTTGAGGTTGAGGTTTTCCCAGAGCGGATCCACCGCGGCTTCAGTAAATTTCAAGAGCACGTTTTGAGAATATCCTAATTAGTGGTCATGTCCGATATTGCTGGCTGCTGATTCAAAGCTTTGCAGCGTGCGGTCGAAGAAGTCGAAGAAGTTGATGCCAGTGGCGGGGGTTTCCGCGACATCGATGATAGGGATGTGCTTGGCTTCGGCCGCCTCGCGAATCCGGGTCGAGTAAGGCGTTTGAGTCTGCGGGGAATCTATCAACAGTTCCACTTCGCCCGCGTCGATGAGTTGGAGCAATTCGTTGAGATCTGCGGCAGTTGGCTCAGATTCGCTTAGGGTAGTGGCCCGATATCCGGCAGGGGTCACATCCTTCATATGTGAGTGCGCGATGATGTGATCGGCGATTGGGTGGGTTTGGGCGATGCGGGCCTGGGGGAGTGCATGGATGCGCTGATCTAATGCTGCGATCGTCTGTTCGGCGCGCGCGGCATCTACCTGGATCTGGGGGTCGATTTTTCTGATGGCATCAGCAGTATCGGTTGCAACCTGGGATAGCGCTCCCGGGTTGTACCAGACGTGTTCGTTTTCTTCCGCACCGGCCGCGCCGCCTGCATGATCATGCCCGGCATGATCGTGTTCGGCATGGGGATCCTCGGCCTCATGGGCATGGTTATGGCCCTCGGTGAGCTCTAACGCGTGGATGACTTTGTCTTGGTCAACCGACTGGTAGAGCCAGGAGTCATAGCCGCCGCCACCTGCGATGATGAGATCGGCTTTCTCGGCGCGGGCCATGTCCATGGCAGAGGGTTCGAAGGAGTGTGGGTCGGCATCGTTGCCAGTGACGATTGCTGTGATCTCAACGCGCTCATCGTCCGTGATGCTATCGACGACGTCAGCCCAGATCTGTGTCGAGGCGACGATGTTGACTTTAGCGTCGGTTTCCGCTGGTCCTGCGTTGGAGCAGGAGGTTAAGCCTGCGCATCCTACGAGGAAAGCGAACGTTAGGGAGATGGGGCGACGATTGCTAGTGAAATCAATTTTCATATAACTCAGGAAACCCTTATTGAATAAGTTTGTCAAATGCACGGGGGTGGGTGGGGAAGATGAAGTGATAAGCTGCTGACATGGCGAAACGCACAAATGGCCGTGGGACGCTCGCCTCCTTAGCGGCCGAACTAGGGGTGTCTCGGACAACCGTCTCTAACGCTTACAATAGGCCCGACCAGCTCTCACCAGAGCTGCGGGACCGCATCATGTCCACTGCTGATCGTCTAGGTTACCCCGGTCCAGACCCAACGGCGCGTTCGCTGCGGACTCGGCGTACTGGAAATATCGGTGTGTTATTTACTGACCACCTGTCTTATGCCTTTGAAGACCTAGCGTCGGTTGACTTCTTGGCGGGAATGGCTGAAGCCTCCTCGGGGGCGCATACTTCAGTAACACTCATTCCTGCTGGCCCTAGTGAGGACATCAACCCGCAGGCACTGGTTGGGCAAACCGTGGTCGATGGTTTCGTGGTGTACTCTGTTTCGGCCGGAGACCCCTATCTGGCAGCGGCTGTCGCCCGCCGCGTGCCGGTAGTGGTGGTAGACCAGCCGACACACACTGATCTCCCCTTCGTCGGCATCGATGACTTTCTCGCTATCAGACCCGCGGCCACCGCTTTGCTCGAGGCTGGGCATCGGAAGATCGGTATTTTGTGCATTCGCCTGGATAGGGAGCGAAACGATGGTCCAGTCTCGCCAGAGCGATTGACAGCTGCAAGCTTGCATGTGCAGCGTTCCCGTGTGCAAGGGGCGCTGGCAGTGTTCGCAGAGGCCGGGATTGACCCGCGTTCGGTCCCTATCGTGGAGCGGCACATCAATGACCGCGAAAACAATATCGATGCCGCGCGCGAACTGATCGAGTCCAATCCAGATATCACCGCAGTACTGTGTACCACCGATTCTATGGCGCTCGGCGTGATGGATTACCAGCCCGGAATGTCCGTCACCGGTTTTGACGGCATCGCTACCGCACAGGCTCGGAACCTCACGACAGTTGTTCAGCCGAACAAACTCAAGGGGGCAACCGCGCGGCAGATGTTGTCGCTGCTTATCGACGCCCACATCAGCGACACCCCAATCGAGCCGCCACGCACGATCCTGCCCACCAGCTTCTACGCTGGTAGCACCGTCGCCCGCATCTGATGCAGCTCGGTTAATAGCTCCTCTACCGCTTGGAGATCGGGCACACGAATATGAGCCTGCGTCTCCCCGTCTCCCACCCGGACCCCGAGATCGCTTGGCTCGAGGGCGCGCATGCCGTTTTCGTCGGTGACATCATCGCCGAGGAACACCACGGCATCGGCTTCGAAGTCCTTGCGAGCCTGCGCGATCCAGGTACCCTTCGTCACTTCTAAGACAGAAAACTCTTCAATGCACTTACCTGGGGTGTGGTGAATCCCCTCGAAGGCACAGGCCCGTGCCGCCGCCACCAGTGGCCCCTGGGAGGCCTGGTCAACAGCGCGATAGTGCAGTACGCGGTGGAAGGGTTTGTGCTCTACGAAGGCCCCCGGCACGCCGTCGACAATCGCGGCAAGTTCAAGCGTGAAGTCATCGAGGCGTTTTTGCTGCTCCGGGGTGAGGACGATACCGTCCGCACCATGGCTGCCTACCAGCGTGATTCCCCTCGTATCGCCAGCGACGTTTTCTAGTCCTTCGCGGTGACGACCAGACAAGATGACGGATGTGGTTGCTGGCAGAGCCCCTAGCTGTTGGAGCGCGGTGATTGAGCGTCGATTGACGGGGACTCGGTAGGCATCTGGGGCGAAGCCAGCCAAGGTGCCATCGAAATCTGAGACCACTAGCAACCGCGGGGCCGAAGCAACTCGAGAGAGGGCAGTGGTGATGTCTTGAGGCGAGGCGAAATCCATACACACCAATCTAGCGCGAGACCAGCAGACGCACCCCTTGGCGATCCACGTCACCCGGCTTGGAAAGCAGCAAATTATCCTTCTCCCGCTTGGCCTCGAACTCGCCGTCGAGTAGCGTCACCAGCTCATCATGGAAGTAGCGCTGCGTCCCGTCACAGGTAACATCCTGGAAATTCATGTCCCTAAAGGTCATCTTCTCTGGCTCTTCAGCGGAAGGCTCAAAGTGAACCCGTCCTTGGAATGAACCGCAGCCGGTGTATCCAGTAACCGTAGAGGAACCGAAGGCCATCTTTGCTTGTCCAGGTAGCTCAGACGGCATATTCGGATTGGAATACACGTTGACGATCTGCCACGTGGTGTCCCTAAACGATGCTTCGTTGGCACACGCAGTAGGCAGCAAGGCCACAACCCCAAGTAGAGCGCATAGCCGTTTTTTCATCGATGCACCTCCAGCGAGTTCAGGAAACTCTGGGCCCACAGATCCACATCGTGCTCCATCACCTGTGCGTGCAGACGTCGCATGCGTGCTTCGCATTCCTCCGGGTTGTGCTTCAGATCGGTATAGGCGGCCAGTAGTTGGCGCTTAATGGACTCAATGTCATGCGGATTGGTGAGATAAGCATCGCCGAGTTCGATGGCCGCCCCTGCGAACTCACTCAGTACCAGGGCACCATCGTCTTCATGGCAAGCCACAAACTCCTTGGCCACCAAATTCATACCGTCCTTAAACGGTGTGACCAGCATGATGTCTGCGGCAGCGTAGTAACCCATGAGGATGTCTTTGGATACGCTTCGATGCACATAATGAACCACGGGCGCGCCCACTTCGCCGTAGAGGCCGTTGATCCGCCCGACTGCGGCTTCGACCTCGGTGCGCGTCTTTTGGTAATGCTCGATGCGCTCACGAGATGGCGTAGCGATTTGGACAAACACCACTTCGTGCGGCTCGATAGCGCCGCTAGCAAGTAGCTCTTCGAAGGCGAGCAAGCGCTGCAAAATGCCCTTGGTGTAGTCTAGGCGATCCACGCCCAAGATCAAGGTGCGATCGCCCAACTTTTCCCGCAAGTCTGAGGGCGACTTGGCAAGCTCAGCCACCCCCTGCGAGTCGATCGAGATGGGGTAGGCAGCCACACCTACCGAGCGCCCGTCAGGTGCCGTCACCGTTGCAGTGACGGTGCGTATCGACGGCGTTCCAGACGTCTCCAGAACATCAGGCTGGCCAATATGAGAACCAGCCGCGCCGGATACCTGCTGCGCGAGGGAGAGGAAGTTCTTTGCATTTTCTACGCTGTGGAACCCAATGAGATCCGCGCCTAGCAGCCCGCGCATAAGCTCTTCCCGCCACGGCAACTGCCGGAAAAGCTCCGCTCCCGGGAAAGGAATGTGGAGGAAGAAACCGACCTTCAGATCGGGGCGAATCTGGCGCAGGATTCCGGGGACCAGCTGCAGCTGATAATCCTGTACCCACACGGTGGCATTTTGATCTGCTACAGAGGAGACCGCCTGAGCAAACTTGAGGTTTACCTCGCGGTAAGTTTCCCACCAAGCCCGGTGAAAGACCGGGGGGACGATGAGATCGTGATACAGCGGCCACAGCGTGGCGTTGGAAAACCCCTCATAGAATTGTTCGTAGTCAGCCGCAGTGAGTGGGACTGGATGCAGCAGAATGCCGTCCTCGGTGCGAAAGGGCCGCGGGGCTTCCTCGGGCACACCAGGCCAACCGACCCAGCATCCTTGGTGCTTCTTCAACACTGGGCTTAGGGCAGTGACGAGGCCCCCGGGGCTTGGCTGCCAGTTTCCCGCAGCATCCAGGTCAACTGGGAGGCGGTTGGCTACGACAACGAAGCTATTCCCACTCATGGTTCCTCAAGCTACGCCTTCTTTGTAGTCTTCTTGGTTGCTTTCTTAGTGGTCTTTTTGGTCGCCTTGGTGGCTGCCTTTTTAGTAGTCTTCTTTGTTGCCTTAGTAGCGGCCTTCTTGCGGGTGCGCTTGGCGGCTTTCTTCGGCGCAGCATCCTCGAACTCGGCGGCGACCTTGCGATGGATTAGGCCTTCCGGCTCAACACCCAACATGCAGGAAAGGGTGACAGCATCCAGAAAGTCGGTCGAATACGTGGCAACGATTCGACGGGCAGCTACTGCAGTTTCCTCTTCGAGGGCGAGCATAGACTCGTTGGCTGCGGCGCGGGTGTCGGTGACCTTGGGTGGCAAGGATCCTCCTGGGAGTTAAAGCAGACTGGACACGTAGGTACACCATCTTACGCCACGACCTATTTCGCGGGTGGTGCAGCCTTGTGGAAGAAGCGACGACGACTGATGAAGGAACGGTATGGGTTGAACTTTGGCGGTCGACGCAGTTTGCGGGCAATCCACTCACCCAGGACCACGCCTGCACCCAACGAGGTGGCGATGGCCAACGCCAGCGCCATGTTGGCAAAGCCCACTAGGAGCTGCTCATTCAAAATCGCGTACATACCGCGATAGATGGAAAGACCAGGCAACAGTGGGGTAATGCCGGATACTGAAACGATCAGTGGCGGGATCAAATAGCGGCGGGCCAACAGGCCACCGGCTAAGCCGATGATGGTTGCCGATATGCCGATACCAACCACCGGCCCCACACCGTAGGGAATGAGCACCAAGTAATACACCCCTGAGCCCGCCAAAGCGGTGAGCCCGGCGATCCACATGGTCTTCCATTCCACGTAGCAAGCCACTGCAAAGGCGGCGGACGCAATTGCACCTGAGAACACCTTTGCAGTATCAGAAGCGAAGTTGGGGGCTGGCAGGGTCTGAATCGGGGGCAGGCTGATTCCTAGCGCTGCTGAGACCTGGATGCCGATGGCCACCCCAGCGACAATGGCGCCGGTCATCAACATTGTTTCAAAAAAGCGCGCACTCGCTGTCACGGGAGCACCAGTAATGCCGTCCTGAATGGCCTGCACCAAGGTTAAACCTGCCAGCAAGACCACCAGTCCGGAAGCAATGATCTGACTTGGGGTCAGCTCGACGCCATGCTGGCTTGCCCAGACGTAGGCTCCGGCGGCCGGCAAAGTGGCCACAAAACCGCCATAGATATTTTGGAAGAACGGTGGCACCAGTTTTGTATCCATCCACCACGTGCCAGCCATGATCACAGCTGCACTGAGAGAAGAGATGGCGGCGACGAGGAAACCACCCCCAAGTAGCACCGCAACTGCAGCGGCCATAATTGACCATCCAAAGAGGAAGCGAGCGAACTGGGCGCTGGGCTTTTTAGCGATGATGTCATCAAGGATTGTTTCGGCAACATCAGGGGAGGTAGCGCCAGCTTGGATAGAACGAATGAGACGGTCTACTTCCGAAAGCTGACCGAAGTTCGTGCCCAAGCGGTTGGCCACCCGAAACACGCTCACGGGGGTCTTATAGGTGCCCATGTGTGTGAACAAAGTGATGGTGTTCATCGTGATGTCCACGTGGGCGTAGTGCAGACCGTACGCAGAAGTCACTGCCCTGATCTGCGCCTTGGTGTCGTTATTGCCAGTGCCGGAAGACAACAAGATGTCGCCGACCCGGGCGGCAATATGCATGACGCCCGCAACTTGACCAGGATCTGTGAGATCAATCGGTGCGAGAGGCGAAGGTGGGGGTGCGGCTTTCGCCGCGTCAATGGTGGCGATTCGGCCTCTGCCTAACCACTTCTCCAGCATCCCGCTCACCCTTTCCAATCAGTTAGCAGTCAGACAACGAACATTACCGATTTGAGAGTGGGGCTGCATCTCTCTTTCTTGGATTAGAAATCAGCTTTCGGGTAGCATGACTTTTCGTGTCCAAAGACACGTGCTGGAGTGGCGCAATCGGTAGCGCAACGCACTTGTAATGCGTAGGTTGCGAGTTCAAGTCTCGTCTCCAGCTCAACTGATGCAGGCCGGGAGCTTTTCTCTCGGCCTGCATTTTGTATTAGCAGGTCAGGACAGGCTGTGGCGCTCGAATTTCTCCAGGCCTCGCTAGCCCGGTCGCCGTCCGCCTAGATTCGGAGTCAGCGAAGAGATGCTCGGACGCGCCTCAAAACCGTAGCGGGTAGCGTAGCCAAACCTTGATTCTATGAAGTGACATCATTATCCGGGCCTCGATGTGTTTTGAGGCGAGAGAAAAAACGAATGATCAAAGGTGTTGCTGCAGCTCAAGGCCAGCTAATTCTTCATTTTTAGTGCTTGCGCTGTGGCGAAGTGTTCTGAGAGCTATCACACTGGTGGGCACAACTAGTGCTAACAGGAGATGAGTGAATTGGCTAAGACTTTTGCAGAACAGATCGTCGAAGCGCTAGAAGGCTACGGCGTGGAAAGAATATTCGGGTTGGTTGGCGATAGCCTGAATCCGATTTCGGATGCGGTCCGCAACTCTTCGATTGAGTGGGTGCATGTGCGCAATGAGGAGGCAGCAGCCTTTGCTGCCGGCGCAGAATCCTTGGTGACCGGCAAACTGGCGGTGTGCGCCGCCTCCTGCGGCCCCGGCAATACCCACCTGATTCAGGGGCTATATGATGCGCACCGTAACGGTGCCAAGGTGCTTGCCCTCGCCAGCCACATTCCGAGTCCGCAGATTGGCTCGCATTTCTTCCAAGAAACCCATCCCGAGCAGGTGTTCGCCGAGTGTTCCGGCTACTGCGAAATGGTGAATTCTCCGAGCCAGGGTGCGCGCATTTTGCATCATGCGGTGCAGTCGACCATGGGCGGAAACGGAGTCTCGGTTCTCGTGTTGCCTGGCAACATCTCGATGGAGGATGCGGGCGATGCTACGTATTTGGACTCGGCAATTGCCGTCGATAAGCCGGTGAGCTATCCGCACCCCACTCAGGCGGCCGCGCTTGTCGACGCCATCAATAAAGCAGACACGGTGGCACTGTTTTGTGGCGCGGGATGTAAGGACGCCCGTGATCAGGTGCTTGCCCTGGCTGAGAAGATCAAATCCCCGGTCGGGCATGCTTTAGGCGGGAAGATGTACATCCAGCACGACAACCCTTTTGATGTTGGTATGTCAGGCTTGCTTGGCTATGGTGCCTGCCATGACGCCACGAATGATGCTGACCTGCTGATTTTGCTCGGCACTGACTTTCCTTACTCCGAGTTCTTGCCAAAGGACAATGTCGCTCAGGTGGATATCAATGCCGCCGCGATTGGCCGGCGCACCACTGTGAAGTATCCGGTAGTGGGTGATGTCGCGGCGACGATCGAGAATATTCTCCCGCATGTAGCGGAAAAGCAGGAGAGAAAGTTCCTCGATTCCATGCTGCATGAGCATCACCGCAAATTGGAGAAAGTGGTGGAAGCCTACACCGCCAAGAACCAAACGCTCACCCCGATTCACCCCGAGCTGGTGGCTGATGTTTTGGACGAGATCGCGGCTGATGATGCTGTGTTTACCGTGGATACCGGCATGTGCAATGTGTGGGCTGCGCGCTATATCAACAACTTCTCTGGCCAGCGCGAACTGCTGGGTTCTTTCCGTCATGGCACGATGGCAAATGCCTTGCCGCAGGCTATCGGCGCGCAAGCGGCGGATCCGAAACGTCAGGTGATTTCCATGTCGGGCGATGGCGGCCTCGGGATGCTCCTCGGGGAGCTGCTCACTGTTAGTTTGCATCAGTTGCCGGTGAAGATCATTGCCTTTAATAATTCTTCGCTGGGCATGGTGAAACTCGAGATGTTGGTGCAGGGCTACCCAGAGTTTGAAACCGACCATTCGGCAGTGAACTATGCGGCTATCGCTCAAGCCGCTGGGATCACTTCCTTCCGTGTGGAAGATCCGGGTCAGCTGCGAGAAACCTTGGAGAAGGCTCTGAACCATGACGGGCCGGTGCTGGTTGATGTTGTCACGGACCCGAATGCCTTGTCCATCCCGCCGAACATCACTTTCGAGCAGATCCTTGGGTTTTCCAAGGCAGCGAGCCGAACTGTGTTTGGTGGCGGTGTCGGAAGGATGTACCAACTGGCAACCTCCAACATTAGGAATATTCCGCGGCCTTAAGGAACTTTTAAGGCCGAGTGGGTGGGGCATGAATTTAATCCGGTGTCCTGCGGGAAGCTCGGTAGGATGAGAACTCTAAAACGCAGGGCTCGAACGTGGAAAGGAACACACATGAGCAACATTCGTGCCGCTATCATTGGCTACGGAAACCTGGGCAAGAGCGTAGAAAAGGTCATCGCTGCGCAGCCTGATATCGACCTTGTTAGCGTGTTCTCTCGCCGCGAGAACTTGGACACCAACGCGAAGGTGATTCCAGTAGTGGAAGCGGACAAGCATGTCGCCGACATCGACGTCCTCTACATGTGTCTCGGTTCCGCTACCGATATGCCAGAGCAAGCAGCAAGCCTGGCAAAGTTGTACAACACCGTGGACACCTACGATAACCACAACGAAGTCCCACGCCACCGCGCTGAGATGGACGCCGCAGCCAAGGAATCTGGCCATGTTGCCGTCATCTCCACCGGCTGGGATCCGGGCATGTTCTCTCTCAACCGCACCTACGCCTCCGCTGTAGTGCCTGAGTATGATCAGCACACCTTCTGGGGCCCAGGCCTGTCGCAGGGGCACTCCGACGCACTGCGCCGTATCGACGGCGTGAAGAAGGCCGTCCAGTACACCATCCCCGCAGATGACGCACTGGAAAAGGCTCGCAACGGCGCAGGCGAAGACATCACCGGTAAGAATGCTCACCTGCGTCAATGCTGGATTGTTGTCGAAGAGGGTGCGGATACCGCAGCCATCGAAAACACCATTCGCACCATGCCGGACTACTTCGTCGGTTATGAAGTTGAAGTCAATTTCATTGATGAGGCCACCTTCGACGCAGAACACACCGGCATGCCACATGGTGGACACGTTGTCACCGCCGGCAAGATTGGTGAGACCAAGCACCTGATCGAATACACCCTCAAGCTGGATAAGAACCCAGACTTCACCGCCGGCGTCATGGTGGCCTATGGGCGAGCGGCGCACCGACTGGCACAGCAGGGCCAGACCGGTGCCTTCACCGTGCTAGAGGTTGCCCCTTACCTGATTTCTCCACTGGAACTAGAGGAACTTATTTCTCGCGACGTCTAGGACTTTGCTGCGGTGCCTTAACCGGCACGAGCAATAGAAAACCGACCGCCAGGATCACGGCAATGCCGATGATTCCTGCGCGGTCGGTTCCCATTTGCGAGACAAAAATGCCGAATGCTGCCGGCGCAAGCCAGCTAACCGCCCGTCCCGTGGTGGCATACAGTCCGAACATTTGGCCCTCCCGGCCGAGCGGGGAAACGCGGGAGAGAAAAGTTCGCGCAGCAGACTGGGCTGGGCCGACAAACAGGCAGAGGATAAGTCCGAAGATCCAGAAATTTCGGGGACCCGACACAAAGTACAGGATCACGGCATCGAGGATCATACAAGCGAGTGAGACCAAAATGACCGGCTTGGGGCCAATTGCGTCATCAAGAAAGCCCGCCGCCAAGGCGCCGAGTGCGCTCACCACGTTCGCGGCCACCCCGAAGAGCAGTACCGCGCCGGGACTGATTTCGTAAACCTTCACCGCCAAGATCGCGCCGAAGGTAAACACTCCCGCCAGGCCATCGCGGAAAACGGCTGCGGCAATGAGAAAACGGACCGCGCGTCGATCCGCATGCCAGAGTTCCTTGACCTCCGCGAACAGTTGCCGATAAGCGCCCAACAACCCCGCGGGCGCCGTGGAAAGATCAGGCTGGATCTCAGGTACGCGAAACATTACCGGCAATCCGAAGGTGAGGAACCATACGGCTGCCAGCACTGCAACCAGCCGGATATTGAGCCCACCTGCAGTAGCTATGCCGAGGGCACCACGAGTCTCGCCTTCTCCAGCGATGAACCCCAAGTAGCAGATCAAAAGCAACACAATGCCGCCGAAATAGCCGGCAGCCCAGCCGAAACCGGAGACCCTTCCCACGCTGTCCGCAGCTGATACCTGGCGCAGCATCGCGAAGTAGGGGACCTCCGCAAACTGAAAAGTCAGCGAGGCGATCGCCATGATGGCCACACCGATCCAAAAATAGTGGTTCGCATCGTTGCGGACGAAGAATAGGCTGGTCATGAGCAGAAATGTGACACAGGTCCACACGCGCACGCTGCGGCGACGCGTGCCTTTGATGTCGCTCATTCTTCCCTGAATCGGAGCGAAGAGCGCGATGGCCACACCTGCAGCTGCCATTGCGAAACTGAATTTACCGGTCGCGTTAGTGATGTTCTTGCCCACCGAATCCGTCAGATAGACGGAAAACACGAAGGTCAACAAGACGGCGTTAAAGGCCGCGGATCCCCAGTCCCATGCGGACCATGCCAGAACAGTGACTTTGTCGGTGCGCTGAGAGTCCGCGTGCGCGGTGGCGTCGATAGGCATAGCAAAACCTTAGCCCCGCCACGGGTGGGCTGCAGCGGGGCGGGAAACGTAGGCTGAATTTGACCTTGACGCAGCGGAAAGGTGGAGGGTGACTCTTGTGAGCGAATTGACCATTGGACAGGCAGCGCAGCTGCTGGGAATTTCTAAGCGAACGCTGCGGCACTGGGACGAGATCGGCCTACTGCAGCCGAGCTTTCGTAGCTGGGGTGATTACCGGTTGTATACCGAGGATGACCTAGACGTAGCGCTTGAAATCCTGGTGTATCGGGAAACGGGAATGCCGCTGAAGGAGATCGCAGAGATCGTCAACGGCGGAGAATCGAGTCTCGTGCGGCTTCGGAACCAGCAGCAGCACCTGAAACAACAGCTCGCTCGCCTGCGTCAGATGCATGACGCAGTCACCACCATCCTAGAAAGGGATCTGACCATGACTGAGAAAATACAGGCGATGGGCACTTCGTGGGCTGAGTACGCCGAAGAAGCCGAGGCTCGTTGGGGAGACACCCCGGAATGGGAGCAATCCCAGGAAAAACAACAGGCCATGACAGCAGGAGACTGGGCGAAAGCAAAGGAGGAAATGGAGTCCTTTGCAATCGCGCTGGCCGCAGCAGAAGATGCTGGCGTTGCTCCGGGGACTGCGGAAGCAAAGAAGCTGGTCTATCGGCATCGCACGCAGGTTGCGCAATGGTATGAGTGCACCGCAGAAAAGCAAGTCTGCTTGGCCAGAATGTTCCTCGCTGACGAGCGCTTCCATGCGGCCTATGCGGGGCGACAGGAATTCCTGCTTCGGATCGTCGAGAAGCAGGCGGAGCTCGAAGGCGTGGACCTCAGCGCGGTTGAGTGGCGCTAGACAGCGCGAAAATGCTCACAGCAAACGTTCAGCGACTGTGCAGACAGTGTCGAGGCCGATAGCCTTTACTAGGAAGCTAGACACTAAACAAAGGAAACAGTCATGAGTGAGCCAAGCGTGAAAGTCCTCGTCGTCGACGACGAGCCAAATATTGTTGAACTGCTAACGGTTAGCCTGAAGTTCCAAGGATTCGATGTGGCATCGGCAACCTCTGGTACCGATGCCCTCCGGGTGGCACGGGAATTTCAACCGGAAGCCTTCATCCTCGACGTCATGCTGCCGGGCATCGACGGCTTTGAGCTTCTGTCAAAGCTACGCGCGGAAGGTTTCGACGGCCCCGTGCTGTACCTGACAGCTAAGGACGCGGTAGAAAATCGCATCCATGGCCTGACGATCGGTGCGGACGATTACGTCACCAAGCCGTTTTCCCTTGAAGAGGTCATTACCCGCCTGCGCGTAATCCTGCGCCGGGGTTCCGTAGTGTCTGAAGACGCCGAATCCAGCTCCGTGTTGAGCTACGCAGACCTCGTTCTCAACGATGACACTCACGAAGTGACCAAGGCGGGCGAGATCGTGGAGCTTTCGCCAACCGAGTTCAATTTGTTGCGTTACCTCATGCTCAACGCCGAAGTGGTGCTGTCGAAGGCAAAGATTTTAGACAACGTGTGGCACTACGATTTCGGTGGCGATGGCAATGTGGTGGAATCCTACATTTCTTATTTGCGCCGCAAGATCGATACCGGTGATACGCCGCTGATCCAGACTGTTCGCGGCGTCGGCTATGTGCTGCGCAAACCACGCCAAGCTTCCTAAGCCTTAGTAATGAAACGCTTGTCCCGCCACATCTCGCTGCGAACGTGGCTCGTACTCATTGTGGTGGTGATCTCCGGGTGTGGTCTCAGCGCCAGCGCCGTGGTGGTCAGCAGCATCATGCGAGATTTCACTGTCGGACGCGTCGACCAGGACCTGCAGAAGGCTTCCGACGGTTGGGCCGCGCGCAACGATTTCCTGCGGCCAGACCCCTCGAGCGCCCGGCCCCCGAGCGACTTCTACGTCCAGAAGATGTATTCAGACGGCTCGCGCATCATTGTTAATGATTCCGAAAGCGCCCCGGATCTATCCGCGGTGCATTTGAACTCGGGTCCGGTCACCGTCGGCCCTGCTGCCGATTCCGAGGGGGAGGCGCGTTGGCGGGTGATGGCGACCTACCGCGACGGCGTATCGACGGTAGTAGCCCTGAATCTGAACCGCGAAGACCGTATCATCGAGCAGCTCATCTTTACCCAACTCACCATTGGTGTCCTGGTCTTGGTGATCCTCGCACTCATTGCCTACTTTGTGGTGCGCGCTGCGCTCAGACCGTTGCGCGATGTGGAAAAGACCGCAGTTGCCATCGCAGGCGGTGACCTGGATCGACGTATCCCGCCGCTACCTCCCACCACGGAAGTGGGGCGACTGTCGCGTGCGCTCAACGCGATGCTCGGCCGTCTCCAAAACTCCGTGGAAGAAGCGCAATCCCAGGAGCAGCAAATGCGCCGCTTTGTCGGTGATGCCTCGCATGAGCTGCGCACCCCTTTGACCTCCGTCCGCGGGTATACCGAGCTGTACCGCTCTGGAGCCATGCCGGATGCGGACAAGGTGATCACCAAAATCTCCGATGAAGCGAGCCGCATGAGCTACCTGGTGGAGGATCTGCTTTCGCTCACACGCGCGGAGGGTTCGCCGATGGAGATGCGCAAGGTGGATATCTTCGAACTCTCCGTGAGTGTTGTCGCGTCGATGCGGGCAGCTCATCCTGGCCGCAAAGTGGCGGTGTTCAACCAATCAGTGGACGAGCCGCTGGTATGGGGAGATCCGCAGAAGTTGCATCGTGTGGCGCTTAATTTGGCAAACAATGCGCTAGTGCATGGTGGCGCGGATGCCGCGATTGAGATCACGAGCGATGAAAAAGTTGTGTGCCTCAACGTTCGTGACAATGGAATCGGCATGAGCCCAGAGGTAGCCGAGCACGTCTTTGAGCGGTTCTATCGTTCTGACTCCTCGCGGTCTCGTGCTACTGGTGGCTCGGGTTTGGGGCTGGCGATTGTTAAGTCTCTCGTCGAGGCCCATAACGGCACCGTTGAGGTGGAGTCCACGCTGGGGGAGGGCACCGTGTTTAAGGTGTGTCTGCCTCGGTTAGTTGAAGAGCGCTAAAAATCGCGGGAATTTGTTTCGGGATGTGGGCATGATGGACACCGTGGACTCGGATGACTTCGCCGAGTTCACTGGAAGTTCGTGGCACCACGGTATCTGCGTCGGAGACGATGGATACCACCCGTGCCTGCGGTGGCAACACGGCAGGAAAATTCCCCATGATCTGCCCCAAAGCTGGACCTGCGACCCATTTCAAGATTCGCTTGTACCGAGTTCTGGGCACGCCACGCCATGCCGCCCCGAGGCCCACCAAGTGACGAATGCTGTTCTGGGCGTCCCCGTGCGCTGCCTTGAGAGCCAAGAAACCGCCCAATGAGTGCGCGAGTACGTCGACGCGCTCGAACTCGGCGAGGAAATCGCTGACTTCGCGGGCACACCGCCCTAGATCGGCGGTGCCACGATCGCCGTATTCGAGGCCTACGACCCGTCGGCCACGTGCTTGTAGTGCTTCCGCTGCGCGTTGGAAGTTGCCGGGGGAGCTGAGCGTGCCATGCAATACGGCGATGGGGACATCGTCTGATTCGATGGGGGTTGGGAGAACGCCACTACGAGGCAGCCAGAGCAGCTTTGATATTCTCGGCGGCATCGTCCATCTTTTCTGGGTCAGTTTCGTCCATGTGCAGGGCGCGTTTGAAATCGTACTCGTTCATGTGGTTGGTGGGGAAGACGTGGATGTGAGTATGCGGAACATCGAAGCCGGCGATGATGAAGCCGGCGCGTTCACAGTCAAAAGCCGCGATGATGGCTTGCCCGATCTTCTGGGCGACTTCAGAAAGGTGCGACCACGTAGCTGGGTCTAAGTCGGTCCATTTGTCTACTTCTTCGATAGGAACCACCAGCGTGTGGCCATAATTGAGTGGCTCAATGGTTAGAAATGCAACGACCTTGTCGTCTCGGTAAACAAAGCGGCCCGGCAGTTCGCCGTTGATGATTTTGGTGAATACGCTAGTCATATCCCCCACAGTAGCTTCGGGGATAACTAACCGCTGGGAGTTCCTTAAGTAGACTGTGGTACATGCGCATTCTGGTAATCGGCTCGGGCGCCCGAGAGCACGCCCTCCTCCTTGGATTGTCTAAAGATCAATCCGTCACCGACCTGCACGTCGTACCTGGTAACGCGGGCATGGCGGCCCTAGCAACTGTCCACGAGGGGAAGGCTGATTCTCCCGCAGAGATGACTCAGCTGGCCACGAAACTCGCGGTGGATTTGGCTGTGATTGGGCCGGAAATCCCGTTGGTTGCTGGCGTCGCAGACGCCTTGCGTGAAGCCGGCATCGCGGTGTTCGGCCCCTCAGCTGCTGCTGCACAGATCGAAGGCTCCAAAGCATTTGCTAAGGCGGTTATGGCCGACGCGGGCGTAAAGACTGCCCATGCAGAAAGTCTTGCACCAGGCGCTGCGGAGTCCGAGATTGACGCTGCCTTGGATCGTTTTGGTCCGATCTGGGTAGTCAAAGATGATGGTCTAGCCGGAGGCAAAGGCGTGGTTGTTACCGAGGATCGTGCCGCAGCACGCGAGCACGTCCTGGCAGTGCACCACGGTGGTAACCCAGTCTTGCTGGAAAGCTACCTGGATGGTCCCGAGGTATCCCTGTTCTGCCTCGTTGATGGGGAAACCGTTGTCCCTCTCCTGCCCGCACAGGACCACAAACGGGCCCTGGATAATGACGAAGGGCCGAACACGGGCGGCATGGGTGCCTACACCCCGTTGCCATGGTTGCCAGCGGATGGCGTACAGCGGATTGTCGACGAAGTCTGCATCCCAGTTGCCGCCGAAATGGTGAAACGTGGCACGCCGTATTCTGGCCTGCTCTATGCAGGACTCGCATGGGGCCGCGACGGCATCTCCGTGGTGGAATTCAACTGTCGCTTCGGAGACCCGGAGACGCAGGCAGTGCTCGCTCTGCTCAAGACCCCGCTCGGGCAGCTCCTGAACTCGGTTGCCACTGGCACGCTTGCGGAGCAGCCGCCTCTAGAGTGGGAGGACGGTTACGCCTTGACTATTGTCTTGGCAGCTAACGGTTACCCAGAGGATCCTCGTACGGGCGATGCTATCCACAACGCTGATTCGCCACAGGTTTTGCATGCCGGCACGGCTCGAAATGAGGCCGGTGAACTAGTTTCATCCGGTGGCCGAGTGCTCAACGTGATTGGCACCGGCGCTACGCTTGCCGACGCCCGTGACAGTGCATATGCCGTGATCAAGGATATCGAGCTCGCAGGAAGCCACTACCGCAGTGACATTGCGTTGCCTGCCGTGGAAGGGCGCATCACTATCTAATCAGGGGTGACTGGAATACACTGTGCCGGTGCAATTCTCACACTCTGATTCTCGCAAGAAGGGGTTTAGCCCGGCGCAGCTCGTGTCGGGTAGCTTCTTGTTGCTGATCTTCCTGGGCACAGCCTTGTTGCTGCTGCCGTTTTCCCGTAGCGGGCCACAGAGCCCAGACGCTGTCACCGCGCTGTTTACCGCTACGTCGGCGGTGTGCCTGACGGGGCTTACCGTGGTGGATACGGCCACCTACTGGTCGCATTTCGGCCAAGCCGTCATCATTAGCTTGATCCAAATCGGCGGACTCGGAATTATGACCCTAGCGACGGTCGCGAGCTACCTGCTCGTTGGTCGGCTCGGGGTCCGCGGGCGGTTGAATGCCGCAGCAGAAATGCGCGGCAGGGACTTGGGTGAGGTTAAGTCAATCATCCTCGGGACTATCGGTTTCTCACTGTTTATTGAAGCAGTGATCACTATATTCCTGACCTTGCGTTTCTATTTCGCGTATGACCTGAGCCCAGCAGCCAGTCTGTGGGAAGGCTCTTTCCACGCGGTGTCCGCATTTAACAACGCTGGATTTGGTCTGGCCAGCTCTAATCTCATGCCCTATGTCGGGGATTTTGGCATCATTGTGCCGATTGCCCTCGGCGTGATTATCGGTGGCCTGGGCTTTCCAGTGCTGTTGGAGATCCGGCAGCGCTTTCGGACCAAATCCCGCCTCCCAATTTCCTTAACTATGAGCTTCACGCTGTGGGGAACCGCGATCTTGTTGATCACGGGAACTCTCGGCACAGTGGTGTTTGAGTGGAATGGCGCGCTCAAAGATCTGGATGTTGCTACTTCTTGGCTAGCGGCGTTCTTCCATAGCGTGTCCACTCGTACCGCAGGATTTAATTCCATTGATCTAGCCCACCTCCACGATTCCACGATGATGATGACGGACATCCTGATGCTGATCGGAGGTGGCTCCGGCGGCACCGCCGGCGGAGTGAAGGTAACCACCACGGCGGTGTTGGTGGCCGTCATGGTGGCGGAAATCCGCGGCGATGACCAAGTATTGGTTTCGGGGCGTCGCCTGCCAGGCCGCATCGTGCGACAAGCAATGGCGGTTTTCACGATGACTGTTCTAGCGTTGTTGGTCTCCGTATTGACATTGCAGATCCTCATGCCGCAATACACGTCACACCAGATTGTCTTTGAATGCATCAGCGCTTTCGCTACCGTGGGTCTTACCACAGGCATCACCCCGAGCCTGCCGGAGTTCGCCCAATTGTGGCTGGTAATGCTCATGTATGCGGGTCGTGTTGGCCCGATCACCCTCGTCGCCGCGCTGGCGGCCCGACATAGCAAACGGTTGTACACCTATCCGACTGAGAGGCCGTTCATTGGTTAAGCTATTTTCCCGGCAGACTGTCCCACCCGTGGTAATTATTGGGCTCGGACGATTCGGCATTGCCCTAGGCGATGAGCTTGTTCGCGCCGGGGTGGAAGTCCTGGGCATCGATGTGGATGAGGCCACCGTGGTTAAAGCGTCCTCTGTGCTCACGCACGCAGTGATTGCCGAGACCACCGATGCGGACACACTGCGTCAGCTGGGCGTGGATGATGCCGAGCGAGTGGTGATCGGAATCGGATCAGATCTCGGTGCCTCGCTGCTGACCGCCTCCGCAGTGATGGACTTGGGTGTGAAGAATGTGTGGGCTAAGGCTGACAATGATCAACACGCTAAAATCCTGACTCAGATCGGGGTGCACCATGTGGTGCGCCCGGAGCGTGACACAGGGCGTCGAGTAGCGCACCTGATTGCCGGGCACCTGCAGGATTACGTCGAGTTTGACCCTGACTTTGCTATCGCCAAGCTCGCCCCACCAGTGACTATGCACGGCCGAATGGTCAGTGAGGTCCCGCCAGGCATCACCATTGTGGGCGTGCGTCCGGCTGAAGGCCGGTTCACAGTCCCCGAGTCGGGCTATGTCATCCGCTCCGGTGATTTGGTTATTGCGGCAGGTACGGCGAAGGAATTGGACCGGTTCTGCCTTAGTTAACAGCGAGCAGGCTATCCCTTCGCGCTAAGCGTGGAATAATCTAGAGGCGTGGCTGACAAAAAGAAGATTTCAAACGTCCTTTCCAACCGATACGCGTCCGCAGAGCTGTCTAACCTCTGGAGCGCCGAAACCAAGATTGTTCTGGAGCGTGAGCTTTGGATTGCAGTGATGAAGGCACAAAAGGACCTCGGCGTAGACATCCCGGCCGAGGCCATCACTGCGTATGAAGCCGTGATCGAGCAAGTGGACTTGGCTTCCATCGCGGAGCGGGAGAAAGTTACTCGCCACGACGTGAAAGCGCGCATCGAAGAGTTCAACGCGCTGGCTGGATACGAACATATCCACAAAGGCATGACCAGCCGTGACCTCACGGAGAACGTTGAGCAACTGCAGATCCACCGTTCCCTCGAACTTATCTTGGGTAAGTCTGTGGCAGTGTTGACGCGAATTGGTCAGCGGGCCGCAGAATTTCAAAACCTGGTGATGGCAGGCCGCTCCCATAACGTTGCTGCGCAGGCCACCACCCTGGGCAAGCGATTTGCTTCCGCTGCCGACGAACTCCTGGTCGCCATTGAGCGTGCGGAGTCAATGATTGCGCACTACCCATTGCGTGGCATCAAGGGGCCAATGGGTACTGCTCAGGACATGTTGGACCTCATGGGCGGCAACGAGACAAAGCTGGCTTCCCTGGAGACTCGTATCGCGGACCACCTCGGCTTCCACCGGGTGTTTGATTCAGTGGGGCAGGTATATCCGCGCTCCCTCGACTTCGACGCGGTTTCGACCTTGGTCCAACTCGGCGCCGGTCCCTCTTCATTGGCGCACACCATTCGTCTGATGGCCGGCAACGAAACCGTCACGGAGGGTTTCAAGGAAGGCCAGGTTGGATCTTCCGCAATGCCGCACAAAATGAATGCTCGGTCTTGTGAGCGCGTTGGCGGTATGCAAGTGATTTTGCGCGGCTACCTGACGATGGTGGCAGACCTTTCCGGTCAGCAGTGGAACGAAGGCGATGTATTCTGTTCTGTCGTGCGCCGCGTTGCCCTGCCGGATGCCTTCTTCACTATCGACGGCATGTTTGAGACATTTCTCACGGTGCTCGACGAGTTTGGGGCGTTCCCAGCAATGCTCGATCGCGAACTCGAGCGTTACCTGCCGTTCCTGGCCACCACACGCATCCTCATGGCTGCGGTGCGTTCCGGAATGGGACGTGAGACCGCGCACGAAGTGATCAAGGAAAATGCGGTGGCAGTTGCACTGAACATGCGTGAAAACGGTGGTGATCAAGACCTCATTGAGCGCCTGGCAGCAGACCCACGCATGACGCTGTCAGCAGCTGATTTGGAAGCGGCGCTCGCAGACCGTCACGCATTCATCGGAGCAGCGGAATCCCAGGTCGGGCGAGTCTTGGCTCGGATTCAGGACGTCGTTGGGCGTTATCCAGAAGCTGCTAGCTACCAGCCTGGAGAGATTCTCTAACCCTAGGGAATTGTTCGTCGCCCTGTCTGCGCCACCATGGCCGCATGGAAATTCGGTGGGGGCAGGGCTACACTGCTTCACTATGCGTCCTGAACTTTCCTCGTACAATCACCTCTCTGCAGGCAAAGTACGCGAAATCTACGAAATTGATGACGAGAGCCTCCTCATGGTGGTGTCCGATCGAATTTCGGCTTATGATTACATCCTCGACACGGAGATCCCTGACAAGGGCCGTGTGCTGACCGCAATGACGGTTCACTTCTTTGACAACATCGATTTTCCGAACCATCTCGCCGGCCCAGTAGATGATCCGCGGATTCCCGAAGAAGTGTTGGGCCGTGCACTCGTTTGCAAGAAGCTGGAGATGCTGCCATTCGAGTGTGTCGCCCGTGGTTACCTGACTGGCTCCGGTTTGGCCGAGTACCAGGAAAGCGGCACCGTGTGTGGCGTAGAGCTACCAGAAGGCCTCCGTGAGGCCTCCAAGCTTCCAGAGCCGATTTTCACCCCTGCTACGAAGGCTGACCTGGGGGATCACGATGAAAACGTGAGCTTTGACGTGGTCGTCGAAAAGCTGGGGCAGGCTCGTGCAGAAGAGCTGCGGGATGCGACGCTGTCGATCTACCGTCAGGCCGCTGAGATGGCACTGGAGAAGGGTGTCATCCTCGCGGATACGAAGTTCGAGTTCGGTCTGGATTCCGAGGGCCGACTGGTGTTGGCGGATGAGGTTTTGACGCCGGATTCCTCCCGCTACTGGCCCGCAGATGGCTATGAAGAGGGTCGAGTGCAGCCTTCTTTTGATAAGCAGTACGTGCGTAACTGGTTGACTGGGCCAAAGTCTGGTTGGAATAAGGCATCCCAGACGCCGCCGCCAGCATTGCCTGGTTCCGTGGTCGAAGCCACTCGTGAGCGCTACATCGAGGCCTATGAGAAGATCTCCGGGAAGAAGTTCTCGGAGTGGATTGGTTGTTGCGTGTAACCAAGGTTGCAGGCTGTTGATTCAGCTCGGATAGTAGTTTCCCGTCTCCGCCATTGGTGGGGGCGGGTTTTCGCGGTTTGGGGATTGGTGGCATAGCCAAAATCGGCTGGGGGAGCCATTTCGGGATTGTGGGAGTGTCACTTCCCAGCCCCGCAATAAGGCCAGCCTTGCCTAAGTAAGCATCGCCTAACTATAGTTCAGGATCGGTTTGTCTTTTCATTTTCCGATCCAAGGAGTCTCTCCATGAAACCATTTCGTGCCGTAGTAGCATCACTCGGCGCATTCGCTACTCTAGGCATTCTCGCTGCGTGCGCGGGGCCCGATGCCGCGACGCAGCAGGCGGAAGCCCCGCTAAGCGTCACTGACATCAAGGGGCGCACCGTCACGCTGGACAAGATGCCAGAACGAATCATCTTGGGCGAAGGTCGCGGAGTCTTCGCTACTTCGATCCTGAACAAGGACCAGCCAGTAGATAAGGTTGTCGCGATGGGAGAGGACCTCAAAACTGCGGCGCCGTCCTACTTTGATGCCCTGGTCAAGGCTCGACCGGAGGTACAGTCCGTGCCTACCATCGGTAGCCTTTCTAAAGGCGACGTGTCGGTGGAGAACCTGCTGAGCTACCAGCCGGACCTCATGGTGCTGTCTGCTGACAACTACGACGCTCTGCAGGCGATCGGAATGCCAGAAAAGATGGATCAAGCCGGCATTAAATATGTGGTCACCGACTTCCGGCAGCACCCGCTCACCAACACCACGGCCTCGATGGATATCCTCGGAACGGTCTTTGGCAAAAAGGAGCAAGCCACCAAGTTCAATACGGAATGGACTCAGACTGTTGATTCTGTGAAGGAGCGTGCCGGCAAGATCGAAAAGAAGCCGAGCGTCTTCTTGTGGCGTGCAGCCGGCCTGAAGGACTGCTGCTCCACAGTGAAGGATTCCAACCTTGGCGAATTTGTCAACGTTGCAGGCGGAGATAACATCGGCGATCACATTCTCAGCACGGAATCGGGCGACGTGACCGCGGAAAAGCTTATCGCTGAGCAGCCAGACATGATCATTGCAACCGGCGGATCCTGGGCCAAGGACCCGAAGAAGCCGGCAGCGATCCCACATGCAAACTTGGGCTACGCCACTGATGAAGCCACCGCTAAGGATACCCTCAACGGTTTGACTAAAACGCCAGGCTTTGAGCAGGTCACGGCTGCGAATGAAGGGCGACTCTACGGCGTCTGGCACCAGTACTATGACTCACCGCTGAACTTCCTTGCAGTCGAGCAGTTTGCTAAGTGGCAGCATCCAGAAGAGTTCGCGGATGTGGACGTCGATAAGCACCTGCAGAGCGTCCACGAGGAGTACCTGCCCTTCGCGGCCAGCGGTACCTTCTTCTCGGAGCAGCGGTGACAGCAACCGTAACGGAGCACATTCTCGCTGAGCACCGGGGCGTGGTGCGCAAGCGGCGCAGGATCATCCTCGCACTCAGCGTGGGCGCCTTCATCGCGTTTGTGATCAGCGCGATGGTTGGTCCGGTTATTCTCAGTCCCGGCGAAGTATTGCGGGGGCTAATTGCACCGAACAACCTCGATGACACAGCGCGGACTGTTCTGTGGCGACTCCGGTTGCCCATGTCCGTGATGGCGGTGCTGGTGGGCATGAGCTTGGCTGCTGCGGGTGCGCAGATGCAAACGATTCTGAACAATCCGCTTGCTGAGCCCTTCACTTTGGGGATCTCGGCCGCGGCGGCTTTCGGTGGTGCGTCTGCGATCGTGATGGGCTGGGCCGCAACAGGTAACGCACAGACGAACCTGGCTGCGATGGCTTGGCTGTCTGCGATGCTGGCCACCGGTGTGATTTTGGTGGCAGCAGTGGTGCGAGGCGCGAGCGCGGAAACGATGATTCTGCTGGGCATCGGAATGGTGTTCTTGTTTCAGGCATTGCTTGCGCTGATGCAATATCGTGCCACCACTGAATCGCTGCAGCAGATTGTGTTCTGGTCTATGGGGTCTATGACGCGCGCGACGTGGGGCGGTAATGCCATGATTGGGCTGGCACTGTTGTTGTCTCTGCCCATCATGATTGCAGCATCCTGGCAGCTCACCGCATTGCGGCTTGGCGACGCCCGGGCTCAAGCCATGGGCGTGAACGTCAATAGGCTCCGCATGGTCATGCTCATTGTGGTGGCATTGCTCTCTGCCACGGCGGTGGCTTTCGCTGGAATCATCGGTTTTGTAGGCCTCGTCGGCCCGCATGTGGCGCGCATCTTCGTTGGCGAAGACCAGCGCTATTTCCTGCCAGCGTCTATGGCCGCCGGTGCGCTCATCATGAGCGGCGCCCATGCTGCCAGCTTGCTCATCATTCCGGGCATCGCAATCCCCATTGGCATCATCACCGCGCTGTTGGGCGTTCCATGTTTCATGCTCATCATCTTGAGCAGAAAGCGAGTGATTTGGTGAGTATCTCTTTAGAGATCAATGACCTGCGCGCCGGGTATGGTAAGCGTGCCATCCTCGATGGGCTGAGCACCATGCCTATCGACGGCGGGCACCTCACCGGCGTGCTCGGCCCCAACGCCTCAGGCAAATCAACCTTGATTAAGACTTTGGCAGGCATCAATCGGGTGCGAGGTGGCTCGGTCGAGCTCAGCGTCGATGGGCAGGGCGTGCAGGGAAAAGAACTGCGTGCGCACATGGGGTACGTGCCTCAAGAGCTGCCGAGCTCAGCGAGTATTACGGCGTTTGAAGCAGTGCTGATTGCCGCTCGTCGCACGCGGGCCACCAGTCCGGAGCATGTAGCTGCGGATACGATGGGTGCGATGGGAATTGGAGGGTTTGCCGGAACCAATCTCGCAGAGCTCTCCGGAGGGCAGCGGCAACTAGTGGCGGTGGCCCAAATGCTGGTCGGGGATCCTTCCGTCATGCTGCTCGATGAGCCAACTTCGGCGCTCGATCTCAACCGACAGATCTTCCTGCTCGACTTGGTCCGGGAACGGGTGCGCTTCAGTGGTGCGGTCGCCTTGGTGGCGATTCATGACATCAACCTAGCCACTCGCTTCTGCGAGGAGCTGGTAGTGATGAAGCAGGGCAGAGTGATCGCGCAAGGAACCCCCAGAGAGGTTATCTGCCCCGAGCTTTTGGATAGTGTGTACGGAATCAATGCGCGCATTCTAGAAGATGACGGGGTCCCGGTAGTCTTGCCGTGCTAAATGGGTACCATCGGTACCCATGTATCCCATCGCCGACAAACGTCCCAGCACTCGCACCCACCACGGCATCAATTTCGTGGATAACTACGAGTGGTTACGGGACAAAGGCTCCGCCGACACGATCGCCTACCTAGAAGCTGAAAACGCGTACACGGCGGAGCAGACCGCGCATCTGGGCACACTCGAAGACAACCTGTTCCAAGAGCTCAAGGGTCGAATCAAAGAGACGGACATGTCCGTTCCCGTGCGCCAAGGCGACTACTGGTATTTCGGCAGAACCGAAGAAGGCAAGAGCTACGGTCGGTCCTGCCGTGTCCCCGTCGTCGCGGGGCAAGATGCCTGGTTGCCACCAACCATCGCGGAGGAACCTCCGGCAGAAGAGCAAGTACTGCTCGATTTCAATGAACTCGCTGCAGGCCATGACTTTTTCTCCGTGGGTGCCTCGACGGTGACGCTGTCGGGCAATTTCGTTGCCTACTCCGTGGATGTGACCGGAGACGAACGTTATGACCTGTACATCAAAGACTTGCGCACCGGCGAACTGTTGGAAGATCGCATCGAGGGTATCTTTGCAGGTGCTACCTGGGCGGGGGAAGAGTACCTGTTCTACCAGCGCGTCGATGATGCGTGGCGCCCAGATTCGGTGTGGCGGCACCGGGTAGGTACCCCAGCTTCCGAAGACGTGCTGGTGTTCCAAGAACCCGATGAGAAGTTCTGGGTGGGCGTGGGCACCACTCGTTCGGATAAATTCCTGCTCATCGAGGCAAGCTCCAAGCTGACCTCCGAGATCTGGGTCTTGGAACTAGACAACCCTACCGGCGAGTTTCGCTGCCAGCTCCCGCGTCAGGAAGGGCTGGAATACGGCATCGACCACGCGGTTATCGACGGCGAAGACCGCTGGCTGGTCATCCACAATGCCGCTGGTCCAAACTTTGAGATCGGTGAGTGCCCGGCGACTGCCTTTGTGATCGAAGATCTCAACGTCCTCGTCCCGCATCGCTCCGATGTCAGGCTGGAATGTATCGATCCTTTCGCGGGGCACCTGGTGCTGGGCTATCGCCGCGACGCAATCGGGCGGGTTGCCTTGATGAAACTGGACCCGGGGTACACCAATTTCACAGAGATGAGTTTTGAGGAAGAGCTCTACTCCGTGGGCTCCGGCGGGAACCCAGAGTGGGACACCCCAGTGTTCCGGTACACCTATGTGAGTTTCACCCAGCCTGCGAGTGTGAGCTTGTTGGACGTCGCCACGCAACAGCGCACGCTGTTGAAACAACAGGAGGTGTTGGGCGGCTACAACCCGGCGGACTACGTTGCCACACGCCGATGGGTAACTGCCCGCGATGGTGCGAAGGTGCCGGTGTCGCTCGTTCATCGTGCGGACCTAGACATGAGCAAGCCGAATCCGACGATTCTGTACGGCTACGGCTCCTACGAGCACTCCATCGATCCGGACTTTTCAAATTTGCAGATTTCGGTATATGACCGTGAGGTCATCTTTGCGGTGGCTCACGTACGTGGCGGCGGCGAAATGGGGCGACGCTGGTACGACGACGGCAAGATGCTCGCCAAGAAGAACACCTTCACCGACTTCATCGATGTCGCAGATGATCTCATTGCTGCGGGGATTACAGCGCCCGAGATGCTAGGCGCTGAGGGAGGCTCGGCTGGCGGCCTGCTCATGGGGGCCGTTGCCAACATGGCTCCGGATCGGTTCGCGGCGATATCTGCCAAGGTGCCCTTCGTCGATCCTTTAACCTCAATTCTTATGCCTGAGCTGCCGTTGACGGTGATGGAGTGGGAAGAATGGGGCGACCCATTGCACAACAAAGAGGTGTACGACTACATGGCCTCTTACGCGCCTTACGAGAATGTCGCGGCGCTGCAATATCCGAACATCATGGCGGTCACCTCACTCAATGACACCCGTGTGCTGTACGTAGAGCCGGCAAAGTGGATCGCGAAGCTGCGAGACACCGCTGTTGGGGGAGAGTTCTTGCTGAAAACAGAAATGGCGGCGGGGCATGGTGGCGTATCTGGGCGCTATGAACGGTGGCATCAGGCTGCATTTGAATTGGCGTGGTTACTTAACCAAATTGCAGGGCACACAGAATAGGGAGTGTGACTTATTTCACAAAGTGGCAAACTGCATGCCGAAAGGGTGGAATGGGGCAAGAATATCGTCCCTGTGCTGCAGAAACATGCAGGCGGAAAAATGTGACATTTTTGAAAATATCCCCTCCGGTTGTGGGGAGGGGATTGTTGAGCAGAAACGACGTTGCTTTAAAGAAAGTATGGCAACTACAGTTCCGCTAAGGACTGATGTGCGTCAGACTACATTTCGCGAAGTATAGTTCGGCTTTCACAAAATTGGGCTGCGGTGCGTCAACCTCCATGCGAAACACTCATTAGTGACTACTGGAATTTTGTAACGGAAGTTTCGGCGGTCGTTCGTAGAAGGATCCAACACAACCATGTCTGATCAAGACAAGATCGCGCAGCCGGTAGTAACCGGTACCGGTGCCACAGCACTGCCAAAGATCGCGGAACCAAACAAGCCGCGCAAAGACCGTACTCACTGGCTGTACATCATGGTGGTTGTTGCCATTATTGCCGGAATCACCTTTGGTCTCGTTGCTCCCGAACGGGCTGAGTCCTGGCGAATCGTCGGCAAGATGTTTATCCAACTGATTACGATGATCATTCCTCCCGTGATCTTTTGCACTATCGTGTTGGGCATTGGTTCGGTTCGCTCCGCTGCAACCGTTGGAAAAGCTGGTGGTATTGCGCTGGCTTATTTCGTTACGATGTCCACCTTTGCTTTGGCAGTGGGGCTTTTGGTCGGTAATTACATTGAGCCGGGCTCAAATCTGAATATCGCCCCAACGGATAACCCCAAGTCCGTACCGGACCCTGAAAAGGCAACCGGAATGGTCGGCTTCATTCAGTCGATTATTCCGAAAACCATGTTCTCCGCATTCACGGAGGGCTCTGTTCTCCAAGTATTGTTCATCGCCCTGCTGTTCGGTTTTGCAGTGCAGTCCATGGGCCGCGCGGGTGAGCCGATTTTGGGATTTGTCGCGCATCTGCAAAAGGTTGTGTTCAAGATTCTGAACATGATTCTGTGGTTGGCACCGATTGGTGCGTTCGGTGCAATGGCGGGCGTTGTTGGCGGCTCAGGTATGGCAGCTGTGAAAGAACTTGCAGTATTGATGTTGGCCTTCTACATCACCTGTTTCCTGTTTGTGTTCGTGGTTCTTGGCCTGGTGCTCAAGGTGTTTGGTGGCTTCAACATCTTCAAATTGTGCAAGTACCTCGGCCGTGAGTTTCTCCTCATCGTGGCGACTTCTTCCTCAGAATCTGCGCTGCCCAACCTCATGCGTAAGATGGAGCATGCAGGTGTGGACAAGTCTACCGTCGGTATCGTCGTTCCCACTGGCTATTCCTTCAACTTGGACGGCACCGCGATTTACCTGACGATGTCTGCCATCTTCATCGCGGATGCGATGCATATGCCGATGAGTCTTGGCGAGCAAATCGGACTGCTGGTGTTCATGATCATTGCATCTAAGGGTGCCGCTGGCGTTTCTGGTGCGGGTATCGCTACCTTGGCTGCCGGTTTGCAGTCACACTCTCCCGCATTGTTGGGTGGTGTGGACGTCATCATGGGCATCGACAAATTCATGTCCGAGGCCCGTGCACTGACCAACTTCGCTGGTAACTCTGTAGCCACCTTGCTGGTCGGCACCTGGACCAAGACCATCGATAAACAGCGTGTCCACGATGTTCTTGACGGAAAAGTTCCTTACATGGCTGCGCCGGACGATACCCACGTTGACCTTCGCAACCCAGAGGTAGAGAACTCTCCGAACCTGAACCTGCAGCCGACTCCTCAGGTGGACTTGGACGCATACAAGCACTAGTGACTTTCCCCGACCTAAAGCGCTCTCTTCGGAGGGCGCTTTTCGCTTTCTACTTGCCGAGACAAACTGATAAAGCCGTGGGATAATATCCTGCATGCGTGGCACACTGTTGGTTTCAATCTCGAGTATCTTTGATGCCACATGTGGAGACGCAAAATCGCTGATCGATCACCTTGATGACCGTTGTGTCCCCGTGTCCTTGCTGGTGGCGCCGCATATCGACGGCAATTGGCACCTTGCAAAAGATGAAGGCACCCGCTCCTGGCTCATAGCGCAACAACAGCAGGACCGCGCTCTGATTCTCAATGGATTTGATCAGGCAGTTCAGGGCCGACGCGCGGAATTCGCAAACCTCGAGTCTCACGAAGCTCGTCTGCGGCTGGCTGGCGCTACTCGGCAAATGTCGAAGATGGGTTTTGACCTCGATTTGTTTGCACCACCGCGCTGGCGCCTGTCAGAAGGTACCCTGCAGGTCTTGCCGGAATTCGGCTTCACGTTGGTGTCATCGACACGCGGCATTCATCACCTGGAGACCGGAGACTTTACCCAAACGCGAAATCTATCCTTCGGTGAGGGCTACGGCGCTGCTAAATGGTGGCGCCGCAACATCATCCGCGCCGTGGAACGCAACGCAGCCAAAGGGCGGACCGTGCGTCTGTCGATTTCCGCGCGCAACCTGTCGGACAAGAAGACGGTAAAGGACTTCAAAGTCGCCGTGGATCGAGCTCTCGAGCTGGACATAGCGCCGCGGGACTACCGCGACTTCCGCTAGCGTAGGGGCATGACTTCGATCTATGACACGCCAGTAACGCTTATCGACGGCCGCACCACCACTCTCCAGGACTGGGCAGGTCACCTCATCATGGTGGTCAATACCGCCAGCGAATGTGGACTCACCGGCCAGTACGAGGGGCTACAGCAGCTCTTTGACGAATACGCAATGCGAGGCTTCTTCGTCCTCGGAATGCCATGCAACCAGTTCGGTGAACAAGAACCCGGCAAGAACGAGGAAATCGCAACCTTCTGCTCCCGCAACTATGGCGTGACGTTCCCGATGCTGACAAAGGCCGACGTCAACGGTGACAATACGCATCCGCTCTATCAAATCCTGAAGCAAACCTCAGACGCTGAGGGAGAAGCCGGAGATGTGCAGTGGAACTTTGAGAAGTTCCTCATTTCGCCGTCCGGGGAAGTAATCGGCAGGTTTCGTCCTCGCACCGAACCGGAAGATGATGCAATCGTGGAGATGATTGAGGAAAACTTGCCGGTTTAGGTGTACATGCCGATTTTGTCACTTCGGAGAGTTCAAAATCGTGCGGATCCTTCCTCGCGGGGTGAGAAAATCGGCGCTAGTCCCTGCTAGGGCGGTATCGGCTAGAAACAAATAGGGCACAGAAATTTACCGAAACGTAAGATAGGCCAGTATGTCCTTAACTGAAACGGTTCGCCAGCGACTTGATCGCGGCCCGCGACCGAAAACTAGAGGATGGTTTCATTTCATAGCGAGCGTGCTCAGCTTGGTCTCGGGTACGGTGCTTGCCACCTATGCGTGGCTCATGCTTCCTCACCTCGAGGCTGTGGGCGTGACGGTCTACGCCGTCGGATGTTTTCTGCTCTTTGGGATTTCGGCCGCTTATCATCTAGGCCCGTGGCAAAGCAGTCACACGGTGCAGTGGTGGCGCCGTGCCGATCATGCAACAATCGCCATTTTCATTGCAGCTACCTACACACCACTATGTCTATTGTCCTTTGATCGGGTTACTGCCTCATGGATTTTGGGCATCGCCTGGCTGGGGGCCTTGGCTGGAGTGATACTCAATGTGGTGTGGATCAGGCATCCCCGCTGGCTAGATGTGGTGGTTTACCTCACCCTTGGTTGGATTATCGTGCCACTTGTTCCGCAACTATGGAGAAGTGCCGGGCCAGCGGTAGTTTGGTTGATATTCGTTGGTGGGGTTGTTTACTCGCTTGGGGCGCTGGTTTATGGCTTTAAGTGGCCTGGCCGCAACGCGCGCATTATCGGCTATCACGAGCACTTCCACGCCGCCACCATCATTGCAGCGGTGGTTCACCTTGTGGCTATCTGGATGATAGTTGTGGTGGCTGCGTAGCTGAGGAAGTGGTAGCCCTTCTATGCTGCCGGCTAGCCTAGATGGATAAGTTGGTCGGATGCTCGCGCAGTGTCTGGATTGTGGGTGCTGATTACAACTATGGCGCCGTTGTCGGCGAACCTGCGGAGTAGCTCGGTCACGTTGGTGGCGTTGTCAGTATCCAGCGCGGAAGTAGGCTCATCTGCAAAAACCACTTGTGGTCGATGGAGTAAGAGGCGCGCGATAGCTACCCGTTGTTGCTCACCACCGCTGAGAGTGTAAACCGGGGTGTCCAAGCCGCATGTGAGATTGACTGCGGACAACGCAGAGTCGAGAGATTGCGGGCGATCCCGTCGAGGTGTGCCAGAGGACGCTAGCGCAAGGTTGAGGTTCTTCTCGATGCTCCAGTTTTCCACCAGTGCGAAGTTCTGGAAAAGGAAGCCTACGGTGTTGCGATAGAGCTTTCGGACTCGGCTTCGGGAGAAGTCGCTCCACGTTTGGTCTCCATAAACAACGGTTCCGGAGGTGAGTGGCTCAAGCAATCCGAGCGTGTTCAACAAGGTGGTCTTGCCAGCGCCACTGCGACCCGTGATGGCAGTAATCGTTCCGGGTTGCATGGTGAGGTCGAGATCGTGCCAAAGTGCTCTCTTGCCGATGTCTTTGCAAAGCGAACGTCCATGCAGTGGAGCAGAAGCGGGCCGAAGATCCGCGAATAGGTCTGAGTTATGCATAATGAGTTTTGAATACCTTTGTCAGTTGCTAGGGGTGCTTGATCATTTCGAGGCTGAGAGTTTGTTCTCGCCTTCTAAGGGCAAGGCCTCCCGCAGCAAGAGATAGGCAAAGCACCACGATTCGTGCACACCAACCGATGAGTGTGGATGCCGGCCCCAGCGTGAAAGCGATAGCTGTAAGGGGCAGAGTCAATAGGAAGAAGGATCCGTATCGTCGCCATAATGGGGCACCATGTATGTGTTGGACGAATAGTGGCTGACGTCGTCGTTCTGCATAGACTGCAGCGAGCAGCGCCCCAATGCTCGCAGTGATAAGCGTGAGAATACTGGTAGAAATTGCATGATGCACAATTCTTTGTTGAGCTTCGACTAATTGTGCACGAGCGGAATCTTGAGGTTGTTCGAACCATGCCACTAAGCTGTGAGCAGCGTTTTCTCTCAATTTATGTAGAAGTTCTTCCTTCTCAAACGCAAAGAGTTCGGCACCACTAGAGGTTAATGAAATGTGGGAGTAGGAGGAAAGAGCTCCTGTGGGAATGATCAGAATTATGGGGTCGAATACCGGTCCGGGTGGGAGAGTGCGGTTTCCGGTGGCAAATATCGAAATAGGTGAGTCAGCGTCATATTCTTGAGCTTCAACGTCTGCCAGCGGGATTGTCGTCGAGATGCCGTGGCGTGAGTCTAGCTGCCGCTCAAACTGAAGTCTGTCTCGTACCTCGGATTTCAATGTCTCAGTTTGATCTTTTTGAGATGGTGGCACGAGAATGCGAGCACTGTTCGATGGGAGCGGGGTATCGAGCAGCCCCAGGTGCTGAGCAGACGTGGGGTTAAGAACGATGCATGGTCGTGGTGCGGTGATGTAAGGAGACCGGCCTGGTAGGTCTAGTGCGCTCAGAAATAGGCGGTTATCGCTGTCGGCTGCATCAACGAACGAGCGCCATGCAGGTAGTGCGGTGCGCACCTCTGACTCTTTGGTGCCCCAAAGCGCAATCTCAAAAGCGTCGGGCCCCTCGTTCGTATAGGCGGCCGCCTGTTTCGCAGAGTGGGCCTGACGCAACGCTGACTCAGAGTAGCCGAGTCCGATGAAGGCACTGCTGAGTACTAGCGCAAGTGTGATTGTGGATGCCAGGAACACGATTCCCAACGGACGCTTGCCTTTAACCTGGTCCAGAACACGCGGCACTGCGGTAACAACAATCCCCACTGCTGCTGAAGTTGCACAACCTGCGAGTGCTCCGACGATTGCCACTATCAAAGCGAACACTAGGCCGGGGAAAGCGAAAAGCTGGGTGCCTCCCCACCCAAGGAGTCCGACGATAGCCCACGCTCCCCAACCTAGGAGGACTGTCAATAGCCCAAACAGCAGGTAGCGGGCAGATTCGGTTGCTGTAATTGTGAGTGGCTGTGCCCCGTGTAGAGACTTGACGGCTCTGACGCGGGAGGTTGTCGAAGCCGACACTAGTGCAGCAACAAACACGGCAAGCACGCCGCCGACCTGTAGAAACCAGAGCGGATCGGAAAAATATTCCTTGGAAAGCAATGATGCAGCTACGGTTGAGCTGTCCGCACTTACTGAGAAGTATTCTTCTGCAGTCGTGATGAATGTACTGACGTCACTGCTGGCCCCGTACAACGTCCATTTTCCTAAGGGGGAGGCATATTCGGCGGGCATGTGTTGTACGTCGGTGGTGGAAAAGCCATACTCAGCATATGCGGAATCTGGGGATGGTGCAGTCTCTCCGGCCGGTAGGCGGGTCTTAGGATTCAGCACCGCGATCACGCGATGTGGGGCACCTGTTTCGTTCGTGTAGGACACCTTTGCCAGCTGCACCTGATGCTGGTTGGCAAGGCTTACTAGCGTTTCGATATCTGACGTACCAGAATCCATCACGGACATTTGCCCATCGGCCCCAAAGGGATGATTCTCTTCAACTTTTAGGGAAAACTGGCCGGCAAGTGTCACAGCAATTGCGATGTTGAAAAGAAGTGCTAAGCGTAACAACCAGTGCATTTCGGCTTTCAGAGTATGTTTGTGCAGGCGAGAAAAACTGTTTCCTGTTTGGGACGCTCTTCTCGCCTGCAGTAGTTTCAGATGAACAATCTTTGGGACTAACTAGTCAGCAAACCAGTAAAAAGATTGATCAACTTCGTTTTCAACGGCTGGTAGTTCTGCGTGAGACCAAGCGCCACCCGTGAATACGGCGCTTCGATCTGTTTCGCCGTGTGCGTTGGTGACTGATGAGCCGTGTGGTCGAGAGTCATGGAGAAAATCTGAGTACACGACTCCACCGCCATTAGGGCCGGTAGTGCCGTAGTTCCACGTTCCTCCTTCCGGATGGTCTGTTGCACGTGGTTGCACAATGCCTGCGTTGTCATCTGCGACTTCGCTTCCCCATTCGGTTGTGTTCTCGGGTAGTGCTTGGTCTCCTGTGGCGCCAGCAAAGCCTGCACTTCCGAGCGCTGTCATGGCGCTGATTGTGGCGATGGCGGCGCCAATAGTGAGTTTTCTCAGCTGCGAGTTGAGTCGTACGGTCATGGGAAACTCTCCTTCTGGTGTGTGGTGGGGGATTGGCGGAGTGTCAATGTGAAACCGTGCATCGAGACCACATTCCCAAGGTCTCGATCGTTGCGACTGTTCTCCCTAAATCGATCAGAGGATTGAGTCGCACAATTTGGGATGATTTATCTGACACGCCTAGGGGGATGCAATCTGCCCAATATTGAACATTAAGTTCTTTTGATAGGGCGGTGACTGTAGGTTAACCTTGCCTAACTATGTGGGCAAGGATTCTGGAGAAATTAATTAACGCCCCCCAACTGGGTGTAATTTTGGTTGGCTGGGAAATCTGATGTATATGCAATGGTGGAAGAGGATCTTGTTCTAGCCAGAAAAAAATTTGCCCCGCCTTGACTAGGGCGGGGCAAATTTTGGTGCACACTAATCCACGTGAAGCACTGACTTCTGTTCAGTAAGCGGCTTAGGCGAGTATTCGCCCCGCAACGCGCGTAGCTTGGCTGCGTGCTCGTAGAGGCGAAGATCCTCCTCTGTTTTTGGTACAAACTGGCGAGCAGGCAGCGGCACACCATCGATATCCACGCCCACGTAGGACACGGTTGCGTGGATCGCGGTCTGTAGGGCGGAGCGGCCACCACGAGGGGCACCGGAGCGTACGTGAATCGACATTTGCATGCCGCGGGAATCAGTTCGCATCAGGCGGGCATCGACTTCAATGAGGTCGCCGATCTGGATGGGGCGGTAGAAGCGGATACCACCGGCGTAAACAGCAACGGTGTGCTCGCCGGACCATTCCATCGTGCAGGCAGCTCCTGCTTCGTCGATCCACTCCATGGCGGTGCCGCCATGCACTTTTCCGCCCCAGTTGACGTCGGTAGGCTTTGCCAGGAAACGGGTGATCAGGCGAGGCGCGTCGGAAGGGCCGTCGTAGGTCTGCTTTTCCATCTCCTCCTCAATCGCTTTGCGCAACTCGATTCGAGAGAGGGCCGCCTCGTAGACGCGTTGTTCTTCCTCGGTTTGTGGTTCGTACTTTGGCACCTCGACAGCTTTGCCGGTCTCGGTGTCTTTGGCGACGAAGATGACGAGGCAATCACAAGCACGGGTGTAGATGCCTTCGCGTGGATCGGCGGAGTAGACCTCGTTGACAATGTGCATGGAGGATCGGCCGGTCATGGAGATGCGGGATCGCACTTCCACCATGTGGCCAGAGGGAATCGGGCGGAAGAAGTGAATGTGGCCCACGTAGGCAGTGACACAGTAGGTGCCGGCCCAGGAGGTGGCGCAGGCATAGGCAGCCTTGTCGATCCATTCCAGCACGCGACCACCATTGACTCCGTGGTTTCCGGCCATGAGGACGTCGGTTGGCGCTGCCATGAATCGAAGGGTGACGGCTGGATTTCTATTTGACAATGTTGTGGGCTTCCTGTGGGGACGTGGCGGTTGTGTACTGCGCAATTGAACATAAACATGTTAACTCTAGGTACCCTCGCTGGGATGAGTGGGTACAAGTTTAAGGGAAGAAATTGTTGAAGCGATCGGCCCCAGAGCCAGGGGAAACTAGGGAAGCGGTCCAGAGAGTGCGTGCCTGGATTGACGATCCAGACATGCAGCCGTTACCCAGTCGCGCAGAACTTGCGCTAGCTGTGCGCCTGACTGCACGCACCCTGGAGCATGTGGCCCCTGGGCATAGCGTCGAAGTCCGGGTGCCACCGTTCGTCGCTGTCCAATGCATAGCGGGCCCGCGGCACACAAGGGGCACTCCGCCCAACGTTGTTGAGATGCGGCCAGAGATTTGGCTGCGCCTGGCTGCTGGTGCGGTGACCTTTGAGCAGGCGCTTAGCGACGGCCATATCGAGGCCTCCGGTACCCGCGCGAATGAGATTTCGCACTGGCTACCCTTAGTTTGAGTAGCCTAAACTTCGTTGTGACCTGCGGAAATACCATCTATCCTTTGTGTGGTTGACAAATTCACAAAAGGGTAGGGATAGCGATGCTAGATCAGACGGTCGAGTATTTTGAACCACACGCGACAAACGTCAATTCCAAGTTGAATTGGCTGCGCGCCGGGGTGCTCGGCGCCAACGACGGCATCGTCTCTGTGGCCGGGTTGCTGATGGGTGTGGCTGCGTCCGGAGCGGGCTCTAAGGAGCTGATGACGGCTGGCATGGCGGCGGTTGTCTCCGGTGCTGTTTCGATGGCGTTGGGCGAATACGTCTCTGTTTCCGCGCAGCGAGACACCGAGCAGCAATTGGTGGCAAAGGAGCGCTGGGAGTTGAGTAGATTCCCGGCGCAAGAGCACGCAGAGTTGGTTGGGATTCTCGAGGAAAAGGGTATGTCCTACCAGACCGCTGAGGCGGCGGCCACTGAAATGGAAGAACACGATGCGCTGGCTGCTCATCTGGATATGGAACTTGGCATGGATGCCGAGGACTTTACTGATCCGTGGGTGGCCGCCGGTTCCAGTGCGATTAGCTTTGTGGTCGGCGCGTTGATCCCATTCCTGTGCGGGATGTTTGCTCCGGCTGGCGTGAAGGTGTGGGTGATTTTGGTTGGCACGCTTTTGGCGTTGTCCATCACCGGTGGTCTATCTGCGAAGGTCTCTGAATCCAGCAAGTCTCGTTCAATTACCAGGCTGCTCGTCGGCGGCGCATTGGCGCTGGTAATTACCTATGTGATCGGCTGGCTATTCGGCGTTTCGGTGGCCTAGCGGCGCTCAACGCGGAGCCTGTTTTCGGGGGTCGGCTGGGCGTTATGGTAGTTGAGGGCTAGACAGGCTACGATGAACACCGTGGTAGACAACGGTACTTTTATCCGTCCGGATCTTGATGACCACGGTGAGAACGCCCCTCGTGAAGAGTGTGGCGTATTCGGCGTGTGGGCTCCGGGCGAAGATGTCGCAAAACTCACCTATTACGGCCTATACGCTTTGCAACACCGCGGTCAGGAAGCGGCGGGCATTGCGGTAGGTGACGGCGACTCCATTGTCGTATTCAAAGATCTTGGTTTAGTTTCGCAGGTCTTTGACGAGCAGTCTCTCAGCGCCCTCAAGGGAAATCTGGCAGTGGGGCACACCCGCTACTCAACTGCCGGCGGTGTGTCCTGGGAGAATTCCCAGCCGATGTACCGCGTCACCCCGAACGACGTTGACGTAGCCCTGGGGCACAACGGCAACTTGGTGAACTACCTTGAGCTATTGGATGAGGCTGCCGAACTTGGCCTGGTTAAGAAGGCGACGCAGCCTTCTGATTCGGACATCATGACCGCCCTGCTGGCGCACAATGCGCGCGACGGCAAAACCATCTTTGAGTCAGCTAAAGAATTGCTTCCGCGTATCGAGGGTGCATTCTGCCTGACCTTCATGGATGGCAACAGCCTCTACGCAGCCCGGGATCCGCACGGCGTCCGCCCGCTGTCCATCGGGCGCCTCGACTCTGGCTGGGTCGTGGCTTCCGAAACCTGCGCACTCGACATTGTCGGAGCTTCCTTCGTGCGCGATGTTGAGCCAGGTGAGCTGCTGCGTATCGACGCCGCCGGCATCCATTCAGTCCGCTTCGCAGAACCCAAGCGCAAGCTGTGCGTTTTTGAACACGTCTATCTGGCCCGTCCAGACTCGGTGATTGCGGGACGCTCCGTCCATGCGAGTCGCGTTGAGATTGGCCGTCGATTAGCGGCGGAATGGCCGGCAGAGGCCGACATGGTCATGCCGACACCGGACTCCGGTACCCCGGCAGCTGTCGGATACGCGCAAGCTTCGGGGATCCCTTTTGGCCTCGGATTGGTGAAGAACGCCTACGTGGGCCGTACCTTCATCCAGCCAACCCAGACGATTCGTCAGTTGGGTATCCGGTTGAAGCTGAACCCGCTTAAAGCAGAAATTGCTGGTAAGAAGCTCGTTGTTGTGGATGATTCCATCGTGCGCGGCAATACCCAGCGCGCCCTGATCCGGATGCTTCGTGAAGCTGGCGCTGCCGAGGTGCATGTTCGCATTGCGTCGCCACCTGTGAAGTGGCCATGCTTCTACGGCATCGACTTCGCCTCGCCGGGCGAGCTCATTGCGAATAACGTAGATAGCAATGACGAGGCCGCCATGGTTGATTCCGTGCGCGTTGCCCTCGGAGCTGATTCGCTCGGCTACGTTTCCGTCGAAGGCATGGTGGGAGCGACCGAACAAGAGCGCAGCAATCTGTGCTGCGCTTGCTTCGATGGCAATTACCCGCTGGGCTTGCCGGAAGGCAACGCAAATGCGGAGCTCGTCAAGACCATGCAGGCTGACAACTAATACTCTTTACCCACCACATCCAGGAGAAGTGAACTTCCCAATGACCGAATCCAACGAACAAGTAACCTCGTACGCTGCGGCTGGCGTCGACATCGAAGCTGGCGACCGCGCAGTCGAGCTGTTCGCGCCATTGGCTAAGCGAGCCACCCGCCCTGAGGTTCGGGGAAGCCTAGGTGGGTTTGCCGGGTTGTTCGCGCTGGGCAAATACAAGGAGCCATTGCTCGCAGCAGGCTCCGACGGTGTGGGCACCAAGCTCGCAGTCGCTCAGGCCATGGACAAACACGACACCATCGGCATCGACCTGGTAGCAATGTGCGTGGATGACCTGGTGGTCTGTGGCGCCGAGCCACTATTCCTGCAGGACTACATTGCCATCGGCAAAGTTGTGCCAGAGCATGTTGCGCAAATCGTTTCCGGAATCGCAGAAGGCTGCGTGCAGGCAGGTTGTGCTCTCCTCGGCGGTGAAACTGCAGAGCATCCTGGCGTAATGGAACCTTCACATTACGATGTCTCCGCAACCGCAGTCGGCGTCGTCGAGGCGGAAGATGTACTCGGCCCAGACCGTGTCCGTGCCGGCGACGTTTTGATCGCAATGAAGTCCTCTGGCCTGCACTCTAATGGTTACTCCTTGGCTCGCCACGTGCTGCTAGAAAAGGCCGCCCTGCCTCTCGACGGGCACATGGAAGAACTCGGACGCACGCTCGGCGAAGAGCTGCTCGAGCCAACCAAGATCTACGCCTTGGACTGCCTAGCACTGGCTGCCGAATGCGAAGTGCACACTTTCTGCCACGTCACGGGTGGCGGACTCGAAGGAAATATGGTTCGCATCATTCCCGAAGGCATGGTTGCAGAAATGTCCCGCAGCACCTGGACCCCGGGCCCAATTTTCCGCACCATCGAAAAGCTCGGGCAGGTGCCTCGGGAAGAGATGGAAAAGACCTTCAACATGGGTGTCGGTATGGTCGCAGTAGTCGCAGCAGCCGATCGTGATCGCGCCTTGGCGATGCTCACAGCTCGCCACATCGATGCCTGGGAGCTAGGCACCGTGCGTGCGGCCGCCGAAGGCGAGACCGAGCGGGCGATCCTGAAGGATTCTCACCCAGACGCCTAAGCACTCTTTTTTGAGAACCCACCTTTTGCTTCCTGATCCAGGCTGCGAGGGGTGGGTTTGATGCTTTTCGGGGGTTTGGGCGCGCTATGTGGAATTTGTCATTCGGTGTGGAGGTTTTTCGCTGATTTGCGACCTTCCGGTGTGAGAAATTCGACGTCGGCGCACGAACCCTCGAAAGCCCTCCGATCGGCATTCCAAAGCACAACTGGGACGCGTGTGTAGGCAGAACAGGCGCAGTGAACACGAGAAAACGAGGTAAGAGAGTTTTTCTCTTACCTCGTTACACGCTTTGAGAGTTATTGAGCGCTTATTTGCGCCCAGATTCAGGAGTATCTTCCCATTCGTCTTCTACCCACTCGGAGTATGGATCCTCGTAGTCATCGGGCTGGCTGTAGGAGGTATCCTGGCTAGCCTTTCCCGACAACTCGCGTTGCAGCGAGTCCAAATCCATATCCGGCGTGTTGTACTTTAGCTGACGAGCAACCTTGGCTTGCTTAGCCTTGGCACGGCCGCGACCCATGGCCTGACCCCCTTGGAGTAAACGGGGCAGACGAAATTCGTCTCCCCAGGGCTTAATATCTATATGTGTGTATTCCTGTAAGACACAATAGCGGGTAGTGACGAAAAATGCTCAAACGGGGCTATGACCGGCCGGGATGTTGGGCATTTTCCTGGGTCCTGTTCTGGTCATGACTGCTTTTTTGTTAAAACAGGCCTCGAAAGCGTTGCTACCCCCACGGCGGGAGTAATTAGGACTGGCCTCGTAGTCGGTTGATGGCTGCGCGTCCGGGTCTTTCCGTGGTGTCATCGGTAGGCAGCGAAGCTGAATCGACGGCAGCGGAGACGTCACCAATCAGTAGCTCGCTGCTTAGGGCGGAGCGCTTAATTAATGCAAGGGCGATGGGCCCGAGGTCGCAGTCATCGATCACAGTTCCCAGTCTGCCTACCTTGCGGCCACCCGCAGTGATCTCAGCGCCAGTGGTTGGCAGGGTTGGGGCGGAGCCATCGAGATGGACGAGCACGAGTACCCGGGGGGAGCGCCCGAGGTTATGGACGCGGCTGACGGTTTCTTGTCCTCGGTAGCAGCCTTTGGCCAGGTGTACCGCTGCAGGATTGCTTTCTGAGCCGATGAAGTTGGGGACTTCGTGGGGGATTGACTTGTCGTCGAGGTCAGCGGCTAGCTCAGGTTCCAGCGCTTTCACGCGTTCCGCGGTGAAGGCCATCAGGCCGATAAGAGTTGCGCCTGCTGCCTCGAGTTGGGAAACAGTGGCGTCGATAAGCGTGCGGTCGACGGCGAGATCAACACGGCGTGGGCCCGCCCAATTCACCTCGCGGGAGAATGCGCAGTCGGGTAGCGGGATGGGGGCGCCGAGGAGCGTCAGCAGTGCGAGGTTCGTCTCGCTGATCGTCACCTCGGACCAAAACACCATTTTCTGCAGGTAGCTCATCAGTGAGGCTGCTTGCGCCCGAGGAACATCAAGGTAAAAGGTGTCCTCGGTACGCGTGATGTCCGCATGATGCAGAACGCGCCCCTGACCGTCCAAGTCGAGTGCCTGCGCGGAGAAGCCCGGCAGGACATCGTCGAGCTTCTGGGAGAGCAAGTTGTTGAGGAAAGTCGGAGCGTCTGGGCCGGCAACAGAAATGATGCTGCGCTGGGAACGATCTACCACGCCTGTTCCGGTTTCGATCACGCGCTGTTCCACCAGCGGGGCACCGTAGTGCCACGCGACCCCCTCGTGATCCACTGGCGATGGCTCCTGCAGCGCTGCGGCGTGCGGACGGGACAACAATTGCGAGTTTAGGTTAGCCACACAAACGATGTTAGCGCGAGTCAAAGCAGCGTAGCCTAGGAGGCATGAGCACACATGCTGTTGCCCCTCTGATCTACATTCTGGAGCCCTTCGGCGGGTCAACCCGCGAACACAGCTTGGCCCTGCCGATGATTTTTTGGGATGACGCTGCTGTCACCCGTGGCGATGGCGTTTTTGAGTCCATCCGCATTATCGATGGAAAAGCAAAGAACTTGCACAAGCATGCGGAGAGGTTCGCTAGGTCAGCGGCCATTTTGGGGCTCCCTGTGCCTGATAGCCAGCACTGGATCCATGCGACCGAGGAAGCTGCAGCACAGTGGGCAGAAAAGAACGGCCCTCTCGAGGGCGCCTGTACCTGGACCATGTCACGAGGGCGCGCGAGCCGGCCGGATCTTCCTACGACTTGGCTAGTGGTTAAACCGCTGTCAGATGAAATCTATCGACAGCGTAAGGAAGGGGTGAAAGTACTCACCGGGCCACGAGGCTACCAACTCACCGAATCCGCGCCATGGAGTGTCGCGGGAGCCAAAACCCTGGGATACGTGGAGAACATGGCCGCGTTGCGGTACGCCCGCCAGCAGGGCTTTGATGACGTCATCTTTCGGGATGGGGACCGCGTCCTAGAAGGTGCCACCTCCACCATCATCAGCGTGCGAGGTACAAAACTGCGCACCCCGACCCCGGGTGGAGAGATCCTCGCGGGCACTACCCAGGCAGGGATCTTTGAGTACGCGGTCAAGAAAGGGTGGACTGCGAAGACCAAAGATCTAGAGGTTTCGGACTTGCTCAAGTCTGAGAGTGTGTGGCTGGTGTCGTCAACACGCGGTGCAGTCCTTGTGACGCAGTTAGACGAACACAAACTCAAGCCGGCGGGTGACCTCGAAGCTGCGCGCCGGATGCTGCAGCGCGCGCTCGAGAAGTGCTAGCTAGCCGATCACACGCTTGAGCTGTGCAGACATCCGAGGGCGCAGCTCCCCAGCGACCATGCGCTCGTCGACCCAGCCCAGCTCGTTGGTAGGCAGCAGCCCATAAAGACGCTTACCCGGACCAAGCGAAGACGGTCCCGACGCCGTCACCATGGTGGAGGCGCTCTCCAGCTGCCACGCGCGCTCGTTGAGTGGATTGCCATAGAAGATCTCTACTACGCCGGTGGAATGGCACACGATGTACTCAATCTCATCGTTGAGATCAATACGCAAGAAACCCGTCTCACGCATATCTGGTCCGGCGGCATTGCCGTCCTCGTCCAGCTTCCACTGCCGAGAATTGTAGGCAATGTAGTTCTCGCCGTCGTGTGCAAAAGTGATTTCTTGACCGAAGCTGTATTGCCCGTCCACGGCGGTGTCTGCTTGACCTTCGCCGCGCCAGACCCCGATCAGAGGTAGTAGCGCCAGCAGTCCATCGTGCAGGTTTGGGCCGTGGCGCAGATTTGCGGTGTCATCCGGAATTGGCAGCTCGCCAAGGCCGGGAATGTTGCGATCCGCAGTCTGCTTGGATTGCTCAGCCGCAAGGTTTACCGCGTCAGAACCGCTCAATTTGTTCTCTGGGGTTTCACTCATGACTAATAGCCTAGCGGTGCGGTGGGGTCCGTTGCTAAGGCAGATATGTAGCAGGCTTAGAGATTGGGGAGAGATTACTGGCGTCGATGGTGGTGTTGCGCTGTTCCGTCTCAAAGTAGATGGAACCGCCGCTGCAGTACACGCGGTTAGTCAACGAGGGCAGCGGTAGTGTGCGGCTGTCGATGGTCCAACTGAACGCATCCTGGGCATCCTTTTCCCGGCCGGGAGGGACGTTGAGGTAGCGGTCCGGTGACATCGCGATGGTGGTGTCAGAAATCCGCAGCTTTGCGACGACCGTGATCGGCTTCTCAAAGCCTGCCGGAGTGCCTGTGAGCTGCACCTCCGAGGAGGGGCCGCCAGAAGGCGAGATGTCATAGGGGTTGGAGATGTCGAGGTCTGTGATCCCTAATTGCTGGCCCATCGCTACTCCATCGAGGCGCAGGTTGCGGGCAACCAATTTTGCGGGCACCTCGCTGAGCTTGCCGCTAAAAATCTCTTTACGGTCCATTTCAAGATCCGTGACCTCGGTGCGTGCGTTCACCATTCCAAACCCAGGGACGTCGACGTCTAGCATTTCCGCAGTCAGGGTCGGTGTTGCCTCCCGCCAAATATTGGCAAAGTAGGGAAAGCCGCCCACATAGATGCGCGGGGCGACGCTGAGCCGCGAGTGGGCCTGTGCGTCTTTGGCAATGGTTCGCTCCGCGCGCATGGCGAGTGCGTTGTCTGCGACCCACAACAGTGCCAGCAGGACAGCAACGATGCCGAGGGCTGTGGCGAACCGGGAGGAAATCTTCACGTCTTTATTCTTACCGGATGCGTTACCCTCGGTGGGTATGACTGCTGAAACACCGGTATTAACTAGCCTTTCCGAACAACCCGAAATGGCGGAAGGGGTCACGGAGCTGATCGCCCGGGCGGAGGCGAACGATCAGGTGGCTCCGCTTTCCGAGCAGTTCTTGCTTGGACTTAGCGACGCAAGAATCGGCCAGCAACACCTAGTGCTCAGTGTCGAAGGGAAGCCCGTCGGTCTGCTGGCGGCTGAGGTGACTCCAGAAGGGGCGGTAGCTGAACTCGTGGTGGATCCGGGGTGGCGGCGCCAAGCCATCGCAACTGAATTGCTGCGCGCGGCGATGGGCCGATGGCGGCGGGTTGATCTTTGGGCACATGGAAACCTGCAGGCAGCAATAGATTTTGCGCAGAAGTTCTCCGCAGAAAAAACGCGAGAATTGTTGGTGATGCGGTTGGAGGAGCACGTTGCCTCTGCGCACATCCCTCCAGGTTTCGAGTTGCTGACGCTCAATGCTTCCCGGGAGCGTTTCGGGGCTTTCGCTGATTCGGAGCTGCTCCGCGTAAATAATGAAGCTTTCGCTTGGCATCCCGAGCAAGGTAATTGGGAGCCTTCGCGTTGGCAGCGGGCGCAAGAGGTGGAGTGGTTTGATCCCGATGGCGTGTTCTTGTTGTGGGGTCTACCGGGGGTACTCGGAAAGGGGCAAACGGGGGAGAACTCCCCACAGTTGGTGGGTTTTCATTGGACTAAGTGCGTTAAGTCACAACAGGTAAATGTGGGGGAAACTCCGGGTGAAGTTTATGTGGTTGGACTAGCTGATGCTGTACGCGGCAAGGGGCTGGGCAAAGCAATCATCCTGGCGGGCATTAATTTCTTGCAGGAAAACTGTTCTGAACAGGTAATTTTGTATGTCGAGGCGGACAATCTCGCAGCCGTGACTGCCTATGAAAAGCTTGGGTTTTTCCTGGCAGAAACCCACGCCGTGTACCGGTTTTGCGCACAGGGAAGGGGCTGAAACTAAGGGACTTAAGTGTGCAAAGTTCCCTGGGCGAAACTCAAATTCACCAAAAGTTAACCTTGCCGGTTCCTTTTAGAAACTTGAAACCCTTAGGTTGCTAAGCGAAGCAACGTCACGCAGGATTCCTGCATCGTGAGGCAGTCGGTCCGCGCCGACAGTCAGGGCGTTGTCCAAAAAATCCAAATTACTGCACCGGAGGAAATCCCGTGATTCGCAACTTCAAGCGCACCGTCGCTGTTCTAGGCGCCGTCGCCGCTGGTTCTATCGCCCTGACCGCTTGCTCTGAAAGCTCAGAAGGTACCGATGCTGGTACCAAAGTCGAGGGCCTGTCCGGCACCACCGGTCAGCTGGTAGCTGAGGGTGCTTCTTCTCAGCAGAAGGCTGTTGACCTTTTCGGTGTCAAGTACTCTGAAGCAGTTTCCGGCGCTACCTTCGCTTACACCCCATCTGGTTCCGGCTCCGGCCAGAAGCAGTTCATCGCTGGCCAGGTTGCGTTCGGTGGCTCCGACTCTGCACTGAAGGACGATCAGGTAGAGGCTGCTAAGCAGCGCTGTGGTGGCAATGACGCTTGGCACCTGCCAATGGTTGTCGGCCCAGTTGCAGTTGCCTACAACCTGCCAGGCGTTGACAAGGTAGTGCTCACCCCAGAGCTGACCGCCAAGATCTTCAAGGGCGAAATCACCAAGTGGAACGATCCTGCAATTGCTGAGGTTAATAAGGACGCGAAGCTCCCGGACACCTCCATCAAGGTTGTCTACCGTTCCGAGGAGTCCGGCACCACCGATAACTTCCAGAAGTTCCTGAAGGCCACCTCCAATGGCGTGTGGGAGACCACAGGCAAGTCCTTCCCAGCAGCTACCGGTGCAGGTGCTAACGGCTCCACGGGTGTTGTTGGTGAAGTAAAGGCCACCGAAGGTGCCATTACTTACGTAGAGTCCGGCTTTGCTAAGGACGCTGAGCTTGGTATCGCCGACCTAGACTTCGGCAATGGCCCAGTTGAGCTCAACTCTGAGACCGTCAATAAGGCGCTGGCAAAGGTGGAGTACAAGGGCGAGGGCCACAACATGGTTGTGGATTCCACCAAGCTCTTCGAAATGAAGGAAGCTGGTGCGTACCCACTCGTACTCACCACTTACGAAATCGTTTGCTCCGCTGGCTACGACGCTGAGACCTCCGGCCGAGTTAAGGACTTCCTGAAGGTTGCCCTGGCTAACCAGAGCTCCGACCTCGAGGCTCTGGGGTATATCCCAGTCTCCGGTGAGTTCAAGGACAAGCTGACCGCAGCTGTCGACGCAATCAAGTAACTAACTTGCATTGGGGAGTGATCGACCTCAACTGAGACCACTTCCCGAATGTCCCAACAATTGCTGGGGCACCACTGCCCCCGTTGAGCATCAATCCAACGGGGGCACTTTGGTGGGTATCAGTAGCACAGCCAAAAGAAACTCGGATCTGAAGAAAATAGGTCCGATCGCCACTCTCAGGTTGTTGATCCTCACCGGTAACACCCACATCACTAGAGCTCTAAGGAAATTCTCCCGCATGGCTGAACAACTTGCTGGCCAGAGCGCAGACCTCATCAGAGAGGACCGCGGTGACGATGTCATCGCAACCACTACTGGTGCAGGCCACGCTAAGCCTCCTGCTCCCGTAGCAACCAACTCTGGTTCGGTGAAGCGACCTGGGGATCGAATCTTTGAATTCCTCTCCACCGCTTCCGCATTTACCATTTCGATCATTATCGGCGCCGTCGGTGTGTTCCTCTTGTGGCGCGCTGTCCCGTCAATGGCCAATAACGCTAACGGTATCGGTGGCTTCTTCACCTACTCCGGCGACTGGAACACTGCGGACACCTCCGCGATGTACTTCGGTATCCCAAACCTGCTAGCGGTGACATTCACGGTCTCGATCGTGGCGCTCATTATCGCGATGCCGGTTGCGCTTGGAATTGCCATCTTCCTCTCGAACTACGCACCGAAGCGCCTAGTGAAGCCGCTCGGATTCTTGGTTGATCTCCTTGCCGCAGTTCCCTCGATCGTTTACGGCCTCTGGGGCGCCAAGATTCTCGGCCCGGCGCTCTCGGGATTCTTCGAGTGGATCAATAGCTGGGGTAACGGTTTCTTCCTGTTTGCTCATTACGCCAATTCTCCTTCTTTCGCTACCTCGCGAAACATGCTCACTGGTGGCATAGTGCTCGCAGTCATGATCCTGCCGATCATCGCTGCGACGGCCCGCGAAGTATTCGTGCAGACCCCGAAGGGGCACATCGAATCCGCTCTCGCTTTGGGTGCCACCCGTTGGGAAGTCGTCAAGCTCACGGTGTTGCCATTCGGCCTGTCAGGTTACATCTCCGGCAGTATGCTCGGCCTTGGCCGCGCGCTCGGTGAGACGATGGCGCTGTACCTCGTTGTTTCCCCGTCCTCCGCGTTCCGTGCTTCGCTTTTCGACGGCGGCACGACCTTCGCAACCGTCATTGCTAACGCTGCACCTGAGTTCAACAACGACATGAAAGCCGGCGCATACATCGCCGCAGGCTTGGTCCTGTTCTTCCTGACGTTCCTTGTGAACGCTGCAGCCCGTGCCGTTGTTAAGAAGAAGAGTTAGGTAACTGAATATGTCACACGCTGTAGACACTCAGACTGCAGACGCACCTTTGGGCCAGAAGTCTGCGTTCACGCACATCTCCTCGAGGCGCAAAACGACCAATGCGATCGCAGCAGGCATTATCTACTTTGCCATGTTCCTGGCATTCATCCCGTTGGTATGGGTGCTGTATGAAGTGATCTCCAAGGGCTTTGGCCCCGTTCTCAATGCTGACTGGTGGGCGAAGTCTCAAAAGGGTGTCCTTTACACCCTCCCTGGCGGTGGTGCTGCTCACGCGATTATCGGCACCTTCGTTCAGGCAGGTATCACCTCAATCGTCTCCATTCCGATTGGAATTTTTACCGCTATCTACTTGGTGGAATACTCCAATGGCAACCGACTGGGCCGGATCACCACTTTTATGGTTGATATTCTGTCCGGTGTTCCATCCATCGTTTCCGCATTGTTTATTTACTCGGTGTGGATCGTCCTCTTCGGTTTCGAACGCTCCGGTATCGCAGTTGCGCTGGCTTTGGTGCTGTTGATGGTTCCCGTGATTGTCCGCAATACGGAAGAAATGCTTCGGGTGGTGCCACAGGATTTACGCGAGGCTTCCTATGCCCTCGGCGTACCAAAGTGGAAGACCATTGCCAAGATCGTATTGCCGACCGCACTTTCCGGCATTGTCACTGGTGTCATGCTCGCCATCGCCCGTGTGATGGGTGAGTCCGCTCCAGTGCTCATTCTGGTGGGGTCCACTCAGGCCATCAACTGGAACCCAATGAAGGCTCCGCAGTCCTCACTCCCGCTGATGATGCTGGACATGTACAAGGCCGGTTCCACTCAGCCAGTCATGGACAAAATGTGGGGAGCCGCCTTCACCCTGGTCGTCATCATCGCCGTGCTCAACATCGGTGCACGCATCATTTCCGCGAAGTTCTCGGTTAAGCAGTAACTTCTTCCCCTCGCTTTCGAAAACATTCAAAACTTTCAAGGAGACACCGATGGCTAAGAGCCTCGATCTGAAGAACGTCAACATTTACTACGGCGATTTCCACGCAGTTCAGGATGTAGACCTGCACGTGCCACCAAAGTCCGTTACTGCATTCATCGGGCCTTCCGGCTGTGGCAAATCTACCGTGCTGCGTACTCTCAACCGGATGCACGAGGTCACCCCGGGCGCTCACGTTACTGGCGAAATCCTGCTCGATGGCGAGAACATCTATGGCCCAAAGGTGGACCCAGTATCCGTGCGCAACACCATCGGCATGGTGTTCCAGAAGCCGAATCCATTCCCAACGATGTCCATCGAAGAGAACGTTGTTGCCGGTTTGAAGCTATCTGGCGAAAAGAACAAAGCCAAGCTGAAGGAAGTAGCTGAGCGTTCCCTCCGCGGAGCCAACCTATGGGAAGAAGTGAAGGATCGCCTGGATAAGCCAGGTGGCGGCCTTTCTGGCGGCCAGCAGCAGCGCTTGTGCATCGCTCGCGCGATTGCTGTTGAGCCTGAGGTGCTGCTCATGGACGAGCCATGCTCCGCGCTGGACCCGATTTCCACTCTCGCGGTTGAGGACCTGATCCATGAGCTGAAGGAAGACTTCACCATTGTGATCGTTACTCACAACATGCAGCAGGCTGCTCGCGTATCGGACCAGACGGCCTTCTACTCGCTCGAAGCTACTGGTAAGCCTGGCCGGCTCGTGGAGGTTGGCCCGACCAAGAAGATCTTCGAGAATCCAGATCAGAAGGAAACCGAAGACTACATCTCGGGTCGATTCGGATAGTTCTTCGCCACCGCACCCAAGTTTTCCCTGGGTGCCTCATAGCCTTGGGAGGGCCCCGGCCTTCTCTCCATAATCTTGTTCGGTGTTGTATCGGCAGTGTGGCGCTGCCTGAAGACGCAGCACCGGGCAACGTGCAGGATCCTTAGAGCACGAAATACAGATAGGGTGACTTCCGATTTTTGTGGAGTCACCCTATCTATTCGTGTGGCCGCGGTTTAGCGGGGAGAATCGGAGTTGAAGCGAGCCTCCAGCTCGGTGAAGCGCTTCGCCCAATCTGATTCTTCCTTCTCTTGGCTCCGGCGCTCCTGATATTCGGTCGGCGTCAGCCCGGTAGTCAGATAGACGATGCGCTCCGAAACGTTCACGGAGTGGTCCGCATAGCGTTCTAAGAAGCGTCCCAATAGCGCGACATCCACCGCTTCGACGGTGGAGTAAGGCCACTCACGTCGAGTCAACATAATCATCAAGTGGCCGTGAATGTCATCCACCAAGTCATCATCAGTGACGAGCACCATCGCGATGTCCGCATCTGGGTTCTCCAACAGGTAATGAACCTTCTCGCCCATCTCGGAGATTAAGCGGGCCATTTCCGCGAAATACGGCAGCAGTGGCTGTGGCACGGCGCTCGCTGGGTGGCGACGCCGGGCAGATTTAGCCACGTGTTGCGCCAAGGCCCCCATCCGGGCGAGATCATCGACGATGTAGATCGAAGAGATGACCTGACGTAGATCGCGCGCTAGCGGCCCCTCCGTGGCGAGTAGCTCCACCGCGCGCTGCTCGCAGCGCTGCTGAATCTCCTCTAGCTCTTCGGTCATTGAGAGGGCATCTTCTGCAGCTTGCAAGTCAGTTTCCAGCAAAGCTTGCAGGCTTTTGTCCATGACCGTCTGGACAGTGCCACATAACACGATCAGGTCATGGGCGAAGGCGTCCAAATGTTGTCTATAAGCGGTCCGCATGAATATAAACTATAGGTGTTCCTGCGGTTCTTGTCGCGTCCTCAATCAAATTGTTGCACTTCGGGGCATGATTTTAACCGCCGGAGTGCATGATGTCTGCTCCCAGTGGAACAGTTTCATCCTCCGGATCATCGAGCCAGCCTTCTGGGAGGACAACCTTTCCGGGAGATCCTTGGCGTCCCCGTGGCCCCTCAGCGTCGTCGGCAAGCGCCGCCGAATCCGCCAGCGGTGCCAACAGTGCCTGCAACTCTGCGAGGCTCGAAATCCGTGCGAGATCGGCTCGCAGTTCGCCGCCGACGGGGAAACCTCGCATGTACCAACCCATATGCTTACGGAGCTCGCGAAGTCCGTGTTCTTCGCCGTTGTGTTCAGCTAACAGTTCCGCGTGACGATAAATGATGGCGGTGACCTCGCCCAGTGTTGGCGGAGCAGGCTTATCGACGCCCTGGAGTTCTGCAGACAACTCGGCGAAGAGCCACGGTCGGCCCAGGCAACCGCGGCCGATGACCACGCCATCACAGCCGGTTTCCCTCATCATGCGGCTGGCATCGGAAGCCGCGAAGATGTCGCCGTTGCCGAGGACCGGTACTCCGGTGTGAGCTAGGTGCTCTTTCAAGCGGCGAATCTCTTCGTAGTTCGCGCTACCGGAATACCGCTGCGCGGCAGTTCGCCCGTGTAGCGCGACTGCAGCTGCGCCTTCTTCGACGGCAATCCTGCCGGCGTCGAGATGCGTGTGGTGCTCTTCATCGATGCCAATGCGCATTTTCACCGTGACCGGGACGTCTGAGTCTGCGGTGGCTTTAACAGCGGCGGCCACGATATTGCCAAAGAGGCGTCGCTTATAAGGCAAGGCGGAGCCGCCACCGCGCCTAGTGACCTTAGGGACTGGGCAGCCAAAGTTCATGTCGATGTGGTCCGCTAGGTTTTCATCGACAATCATCTTCGCTGCTCGATAGGTGTACTCGGGATCCGTCGTGTACAGCTGCAGCGAGCGAGGCTGTTCGCTTGGGGCAAAGGTTGTCATATGCAACGTCTTCTCGTTGCGTTCTACCAGGGCGCGTGCCGTCACCATCTCGCAGACGTAGAGGCCGGAGACGGAGCCCATCTTTTCCAGTTCTTGTTCTCGGCACAGCACCCGGAAGGGCATGTTAGTAACGCCAGCCATGGGGGCTAGTACCACGGGAGAATTCAGACGCAGGGAACCTATTTGCAATGACACGTGCTTTATTGTCCTGCTTTTGCCGGGAGACTACAAATGAACTTCGCGTCACCCTAGAGCGGGTGGAAAACGGGCGAGCGGGGAAGCAAAGTTTTGTGAACGCCGGGTGTGAAGTGGGGGAGTCAACTAGTGTGGAGTGCAAAGCTATCGTGTACATTGTGTATCCACAGTCACAGTGACTTGGGACTTATGTCACTAATTAATTACTGGGTTCTGCTCAGTCTCCTAGGAGGAATGAATGTCTGATCGTATTGCGAATGCCCAGCTTCGCGGCAAGGTAATGACGGCTGAAGAGGCCGCACAGTTTGTGAACCACGGTGATAAGGTCGGCGTTTCCGGCTTCACTGGTGCTGGTTATCCCAAGGCTCTGCCTACCGCGATCGCCGAGCGAGCAAAGGCCGCTCACGCCAAGGGTGACGAGTACATGATCGATCTGTTCACCGGCGCGTCCACCGCACCTGACTGTGACGGTGTGCTCGCCGAGGCGGATGCCGTCCGCTTCCGCGCCCCGTACCAGTCCGACCCAATCATGCGTAAGAAGATCAACGAGGGCATCACCCTCTACGCCGATTACCACCTTTCCGAATCTGGCCTGTACGTCGAGCAGGGCTTCTTCGGTCAGATGAACGTAGCCATCGTCGAGGCCGTCCGCATTACCGAAGAGGGCCACTTGGTGCCGTCATCCTCCGTCGGCAACAACGTAGAGTACCTAGACAACGCCGAGAAGATCATCATCGAGGTCAACTCCTGGCAGTCCGAAAACCTTGAGGGCATGGCCGACGTCTACCGCATCAACCGCCTGCCGAATCGCCAGCCGATCCCGATTACTGAGCCGGGCCAGCGCATCGGTAACACCTACATCGACATTGACATGTCCAAGGTCGTAGCAGTTGTAGAAACCAACGCGCCAGACCGCAACGCCCCGTTCGCTCCGATCGACGAGGCTTCCAAGCAGATCGCCGGCCACTTCCTCGACTTCCTCGAGGGCGAAGTAGCCGCCGGCCGTCTGACTTATGACGGCTACATCATGCAGTCCGGCGTGGGCAACGTCCCGAACGCTGTTATGGCCGGCCTGCTGGAATCCAAGTTCGAGAACATCAAGGCCTACACCGAGGTCATCCAGGATGGCATGGTCGACCTCATCGACGCCGGCAAGATGACTGTTGCTTCCGCCACCTCCTTCTCTCTGTCCCCTGAGTACGCAGAGAACATGAACCGCGATGCTGCCAAGTACCGCGAGACCATCATCCTGCGTCCACAGCAGATCTCCAACCACCCAGAGGTTGTCCGCCGACTCGGCCTGATTGCCACCAATGGCCTGATCGAGGCAGACATTTACGGCAACGTGAACTCCACCAACGTCTCCGGCTCCCGGATGATGAATGGTGTTGGCGGTTCCGCAGACTTCACCCGTAATGGTTTCGTCTCCTCCTTCATCACCCCGTCCGTGGCCAAGGGCGGCGCTATCTCTGCGTTCGTTCCGTTCTGCTCCCACATTGACCACACCGAGCAGGACGTCAAGGTCCTGATCTCCGAGTACGGCTACGCCGACCTGCGCGGCCTGGCTCCGCGTCAGCGCGTTCAGAAGATCATTGCCCTGGCGCACCCGGATTACCGTCCGCTGCTCGAGGAGTACTACGACCGTGCCCTGAAGATCGCCCAGGAGAAGGGCATCATGCAGACGCCGCATGACCTGGCCACCGCGTTCTCCTTCCACCAGCGTTTCCTTGAAACCGGAACGATGCAGAAGTAGCACGGTTTTAGTCTGAAATGCCCGGCCTCCAGTTCGAGTGGTGGCCGGGCTTTCTGCTGCCGAAGCTTGCGCTCGGGCCGCTGGTCAATGCGCATGCGTTACGACGACCACAGTCCGCTCCCGCAGTGCGCCAGGCAATGGCTCTTCCAGCAGCATCTTTAATAGCCGCGATGCATCTTCGCTGGCAATGTGCTCGGTTGGTTCATCGAGCAACAGGACAGGGGCAGTGGAACACAGTGCGCGGGCGAGTAACAGCCGGCGACGTTGTCCACTGGAGAGAGAGTCAGCTCCGGCAGTCAACACGTCGCCGAGACTGAAGTCAGTTAACCCCACCGCGGACAGTGCATCCGCCATGATGGCATCGGTAGCGGATGGGGCAGCGACGAGCAGGTTGTCACGGATGGTGGTGGCGAAGATCCACTCATCTTCAGGATGGGCATGGATGTGTGTACGCAACCAATCCTGATTGATCTCACTCATAGGCACGCCAGCTATCTCAAGTCGGCCACCAGCGGCGGGAATGAGGCCTGCTAGCGTCAGCAGAAAGGTGGTCTTTCCAATGCCGCTAGGGCCTGTGATGCGATGGCGAGAACCGAAAGGCGCCACTAATGTCCATGTTCCGGTGCCATGAGCCAAGGCAAGATCAGTGGCATCAATATCGTAGCTAGTGGGCTGTTTTGAGCGAGTTTGAGCAGGACTACCAATGAGCTTGCGAAGCCGGGCTGCTGCGTCCTTGGCATCTACCGCATGGGTTGCCGCAGCACCCAGGGGCCCATGCGATTCGAAGGCAGCTAACGGGAGTAGGACCAGCATGCCGAGCCACGTCGCTGAGCCCTGGTAGCTAGCTAGTCCCACCGCCACGATTAACACCGTGGACAGGCCCATACCCAGCTCGGTGAGCCCGGCTGCGATGGCTAGCGGCCTTTCTGCCGCCACAATCTCAGCACTATTGCGTCTAGAGGCCGCAACGGTGCGGTCGATTTGATGCCTGGATAGACCTGCGACGGCGAACTCAACGCGATGCAAGAGCTGGTCATCGAGCGCGATTCCCAACTCGTCGGTGCTCAGGGCTGCCTGGCAGCGCCGGTAAGACATCGCCGCTAAATAAGGGACAAGTCCACCGGTGATAGTAAAGCCCACGAGCAGAATCACACCCGTCCAAAAGTGCAAGGCAATTGCCGCGCCAACTGAAATCAGCGAAACCACGAGCGCGATGCCCGCCGGAATGAGTGAACGAACAATAAAGTCGGCGACGCGATCAGCATCGCTTCCTAATCGAGCTAGGCCGGCGCCCCGGGATAAGCTGTGCGCAGCGCCGGTGTTATCGCTAGCGATGGCGTCGAAAAGCGCCGCGCGCAGGCGTGTGGTTGCATCCAGGGCGACCCGATGCCCCACGAGTCGGTCAAGGTAGCGAAACACTGCGCGGGAAATGCCGAGTCCGCGCACAGCGGTGATAGCGATGCCGAGATCCAAGATCGGAGGCATTTGCCAAGCGCGGGTTATCAGCCAGCCGGATAGAACCGTCAATGTCAGAGCGGCGAGGAGCGTTAAAGCTCCCACGAAGATGGCTAATACCAGGCTGCGAGCGCGAACCTGGGCCAGCCGGAGCATAAGGACGAGATCACTCACAGGTCGATCACCTGATCCGCGAGCTTGGCGAGTCGGTCATCGTGACTGCAGATCACCAGCGTTTTGCCCGCCTGCGCCTGACGCCGCAACTCGGCCCCCAGTAGCTCAACGTATTCCGGGCTGAGGTGTGCACTCGGCTCGTCGAAAAGCAGGGTGCTCTTCTCGGAGTCCGAAACCGAGCGGGCAAGCGCTAGACGCTGGCCTTGACCTGCGGAAATGCCAGCACCGTTGGGGAGAACTCGTTGCGCCAGCGGTACTTCGAATCCGAACGCGACCTGCGCCCGCGTATCTGGGGGCGAGCCGAACAACTCCAGGTTATCCGCCACAGTGCCGCCGATGAAGGCAGGATGTGCGGGCAGGAAAGCGATGTCTTGCAGATCGGGAGCGGAGATCTCCCCGCTTAGCGAGCGATCCGGTAGCATACCGAGGATTGCCAGGAGTGCCGTTGACTTGCCGCTACCGTTGGCACCGCGCAGCACAGTGATCTCGCCGGGCTGAGCGTTGAAAGTCAGATGTTGGGGCCGCACGCCATCGCGTCCAGAGACACTCAAGTCATGCACGGACACACCTGCGTCTTGCACGGTGCGATAGTGGGCAGTGAGCTCTTCATCGGAATCCAACAGATCGAAGACCTGTTCAGCAGCCGACATGCCATCGGATGCGGCGTGGAAGCTTGCACCGACTTGGCGAAGCGGCCCGTAGACCTCAGGGGCGATGATGAGTGCCACTAGGCCAGCAAGCAGCGTCATATCTCCGGCCACAAGCCGCAGCCCGATCCCTACCGCCACCAGCGCAACAGAGAGCGTAGCTAAGAACTCCAAGGCGAAGGCAGACAGGAAAGCGAGCTTAAGTACTGACATCGTGGCATCGGCATGGCTGCGACCGGTACGAATCAGCTGTTCATGTGGCGCCTTCGTGGCGCCAAGCGCCCGGAGAGTTGGTGCCCCCTGAAGCAAATCCGCAAGCTGCCCGGAGAGTGCGCTTGCCACGCGAAGCCGTCGCTGCGTGTGTGAGCGGGTGAGTGTGCCGATTAGAACCATGAAAAGTGGAATAAGTGGGATCGTGGCGGCCGCCAGAATTCCCGAGGGCAGGTCGAAGTACAACATCACCGCGAGGGCTAGGGGCGTCGAAATACAGCTCGCGACGAGCGCAGGTACATAATCCGAGAGATACGGTCGCACGCCACTTAGCCCCTCGGTGAGCGTGGTGCGCCACTGCGCTGCGTCTGCCTCCACTTCCCGTGGGTCGCGCCGGGACAAGGTTGTTAAAGCGGCCTCGCGTAACTGGTCAACCGCTGTGCCAATGCTATGCGACGCCCATCGCTTCGCAGCATATGCTGTGACAGCCTGTGCGATCACCACGGCTAGCAACACCCACAGCAACCCCCACTTGGCGGTGTGATCTTCGATGAGAGTGGCAGCGAGGACACCGATGAGCACTGCGCGAGCCACGATAAGCATGGTTTGCGTGGCCTGAGCGATGCCACTAATCAGTAAGTGCCTCCTAGCTGCTGGTGCTGCTGCTAGGAGGCGCTTATTTAGGGGTGAAGTCATCTAGACGCTTACCCGCTTGCGGAAGACCCAGTAGGTCCAGCCCTGGTAGAGCAGAACTAGTGGGGTGAGTATGAATGCTGCCCAAGACATGACCCGCAACGTGTAGTGGCTGCCGGAGGAGTTATAGATATCGAGGGTGACTCCGTCAGCTAGCGTCGTCGGCATGAGGTTTGGGAAGAGCGACCCGAAAAGCTGGGCGGAACACAAGATAATCACGCTGGCCCAGCACGCGAAAGCCCAGCCATCACGGGATTTGAACAGTGTCAGCGTCGCGGCTAACGCGCACAAAACCAACAGGCCGAGGGGAAGCCACGTCAGCGTGCGTCCATAAGCAAGTTGGGTCCAGATCAGGAATGCTGCTGCCACTAGGATCGTGGGGACAATCAGCTTCTTGGCAAAACCATGAGCCACGCCTCTTAATGGTTCCTCGGCTTTGAGCCCTAAAAAGAGCAGGCCATGAATAAGGAAGACGAGCACAAAGGTTACGCCGCCGAGCAGTCCGAATGGGTTGAGCAGTGCAATGAAACCATCGAAGCCGGATTCGATTTGGCGATTGGCGTCTATGGCTACGCCGCGGACAATATTGCCAAAGGCTACGCCCCACAGGATTGCCGCTAGCCAACTACCGATGATGATTCCGATATCGCAGCGATCGCGCCATGTTTGGGTTTCTACTTTGCTGCGCCACTCTAAGCCAACCCCACGCAGGATCAGCCCAAGGAGGATCAAGAAAAGTGGCAGGTAAAAGCCGGAGAACATGGTGGCATACCACTCCGGGAAGGCGGCGAACAGCGCGCCACCTGCTGTGATGAGCCAAACTTCATTTCCATCCCAGACCGGGCCGATCGTTTTGATCGCTGCGGTTCGTTGTTCCTTCTTCAACCACGGCAGAATCATTCCGACACCGAAATCGAAGCCTTCCAGAACAAAGTAGCCGGAGAAAAGTACCGCTACTAACAGGAACCAGATTGTTTGAAGATCCATTAGCTATTCCCACCTTTAGCTGTAGTAGCGGATTCGGCCGTCTGGGAGGTTCCAAAATGCAACGGCTCAATCGGCGCATCCGGTGGATAGTAACCGTCAGCAGCGTGTGCGCTAGCACCAAGAGGGAGTGGTCCTTCGACCACCTTTTTGCGGATCAGCCAGAACCACATAACGGCTAACGCGCCGTACACGAGTGTAAAACCAATGAGGGATACCCACACCACCCACGGTTGGTGGTTGGATACACCGAAGTCTACAATGAGGCGAATTTGATCTTCCCCGTTTGGGCTACCTGGGCCGAATGAGGGATTCGGGTGCACAATCCACGGTTGACGACCCATCTCGGTGAACACCCACCCGGCAGAGTTCGCCAGGAAGGGGAAGGGAATCATCCAGAGGGCTAGGGTGCCAAACCACTTCTGATCAGGCAAGCGTCCCTTACGGGAGAACCAAAAACCAAGGACACACAGTACCAACGAGCCGACCATGAGCCCGATCATCATACGGAAAGACCAGTACGTGATGAAGAGGTTCGGGGTGTAATTACCAGGACCGTATAGGGTCTCGTATTTTTCCTGTAGTTGGTTCACACCCTGCAGGGTGACGCCGGAAAACTTGGTTTCCGATAGGAAGCTCAAAACCCAGGGGACCTCGATCCAGTGCCGAACCGACTCACAGTTGTTGTGCGTGCCCACAGTAAGTACAGAGAAGTATGGATCCAGCTGGGTCTCACATAGCGATTCGGCAGAAGCCATCTTCATCGGTTGCTGGACGAACATCAACTTGGCCTGGATATCTCCGGTGGCAGCCAGCAGCACGCTAGATATCGCGGTGGTCCAGAGACCCAGGCGCATCACTGGTCGCCATAGGGTTTCCGCCCGCTGATTTTCGGTGGCGTTGGCCCGTGCGCGGCGGTCCCGCACGATCCACCAAGCGCAAATTCCCGCTACAAAAGTGCCCGAAGTGAGCAGCGAACCAGCTGCGGTGTGAGGCCAGGCCGCAAGGGCGGTGGGGTTACTCAGCAGCGCTCCGATGTCGGTGAGTTCGGCGCGACCCGTTTCCGGGTTGAATACTGCACCGACAGGATGCTGCATAAAGGAGTTCGCCACAATGATGAAGTAAGCGGAAAGATTCACTGCGATAGCGACTAGCCAAATGGAGGCGAGATGCGCCCATTTGGGTAGTCTGCCCCAACCAAAAATCCACAGCCCTAGAAATGTGGATTCAATAAAGAACGCCGCGAGGCCTTCAAGTGCTAGGGGAGCGCCAAAGACATCTCCGACGAATCGGGAGTATTCGCTCCAGTTCATACCAAACTGGAACTCTTGCACGATGCCTGTGACCACACCCATGGCGAAATTCACTAGGAATAGTGTGCCGAAAAATCGGGTCGCCCGATACCAGTGATCTTTGCCGGTCACATGCCATGCGGTTTGCATTGCGGCAACAAGGGGAGCGAGACCAATGGTCAAAGGGACAAAAATAAAATGATAGACGGTCGTAATGCCGAATTGCCAGCGTGAGACATCAACGATGTCCATACGCGACACCTCCAAGTCGGAAAAGTAGTCCTATTTACATAGTCTCCTCTTGATTAGTCGGGGGGAAAGCCTTCGAGGTTCCCATCACACCATTTCTGACCCAATTCGGGGCTATGTGCACTGTTGGGGGTACAGATCTCTTCTCTTTGGTGGGGGTTGCCTTCCCAAACTCCCGCTTATGGTGCCCCAGTTTTGAATCAGCTTTTGGCAACGTCTAAAGTGTGTTCTAGCGATCATCGCTGATCGTTGGTCGGGCCTTTAGCTCAGTTGGTAGAGCTACGGACTTTTAATCCGCAGGTCGCGGGTTCGAGCCCCGCAGGGCCCACTTTTAACCCCGTTTACGCAGGTAGACGGGGTTTTTTATTTGCCCGTGCATAATCCGTGCACGCAGGGGTAGTTTTTGTGGCTGTTTTACCAGCAGAAAACCCCGGCCTTCACTTCGAAGCCGGGGCGTGAAGGGTAGGGAATTACCTGTCGGTCTCGATGCTGACAATCTGCGAGGAACTGAGCAGCAAGACCTCTCTGTCTCCGTGGCTGTCAATGGTGACGAACGGCACACCTTCCTTGAGGGGCTGCAGTAGCTCGCGCTCCAGCTCGGTCCGGGTGGCGTAGGTTGCAGACCACTCATTCAAGCCTTCATTCCGGCTGTCCAAGTGGGTAGTTGTGATGGTAATGTTCATCTTGAATCCTTAATCTTGATGAAGTCCTGAGAGTGGCTCAATAGCAATTGCCGTTGCTATCGCTCCCAGGGCTTCTGTTAGTTGTTCGACAGTCTCCACTCCGATAACTACTTTCCCGTAGTGCGTGTGGACGCGGTAGAAGCTCACACTGCTATCCCAAGTAGGTTGCTGGGATGAATTTGGACCCAGCAGGCGGCTTTGCTTCGGCGCTCCAGGATGATGTGCCGAAGAACTGAGTCTTATAGACGGTCCACCCTGCAGCATTAAGGCGCTGGATCACATCGCTAGCAACGTTGGTCATATGGTTATCAAGGGTCCTACTGTCCACGCTGAACGACGTAGCGTCGCCTGCTAGATCGAGCAGCTTCAGCAAGTCCATAACGCCGGTTCCAATACGCCCCCGCGTCTCGATCTGGATCTGCTGCACAAGTGGCAGCTTCCTAAGGTCGATCAACTTCGCGGGTGGGGTTAAGACATATTCGAAGCTTTCCCCCTCTTGGACGTTCCACGCGCCGGGCTGTAGCAGCCAACCCTTATCTGCCAGCGGCCGCAATGCACGCTCCAGCGCTACACGCTCCCAGCTTCGATTGTCCCGGTCTTCACTAGCCAACTTGAGCACCAGTGCTCCGTTGTCCTCAACGGCTGCGTGAAGCTGCGTAGGTACTGAATCGAGCGAGGCGATGGCGCGGCTCTTCAGTGTGATCTCTGTTGCGGTGGTCATCTGCTGATCTCCTTCAGGAATTGGTCTACTTCGTCGGCCGGGATTGCGTCATGGTCTTGTTCGCGGCGGTTGTCGATCTGATCTAGGTCTATACCGCCTAGCAGGTCTTCTACGTAGTTCACGCGGCCTCGCTTTCGACCAGTCCGTTTGACTCCAACCAGACGATCATCCGGTGCCGAGGGAACACCTCGCGCCTACCGAGGCGCACCGACTCTGGCAGCTCCCCAGCGTCACGCATTTTGGCTGCGGTCGGCACGCTCACTCCCAGTAGGTCTGCTACCTCTCGTAGCGTCAGGTAATCGATCTGCATGATCGAACCTCCTATAGTCTGCAATTGACCTCTTTGTCAATCTTTCGTTATATTTATCATATCATACTTCTTTTTACCCCCTTTTACCTGCAAACACACTTTTCTTCGCATTGCAACCGCGTCTTTGCTCAAGGCGTAGACCTGCGCAAACAAAACCTAAGCGGGGGCATGCCATAGAACCGGCGTAGGGTCAAGCCAGCTACACCCCAGTGGCGTATTGAAATAGAACATCAACAAAGCCTGATCGGGTTGTTCGTGCAGGTAGACTGGGTTTTCATCCGCGCTGGGGGCTGAATTCGAGGAGCTAAGTGCGGCAGCTAAATAAGGGGCTAGGCGCATCAAGCCCCCTAGAGCAGGCCGAGAACAACAGCACCCCACCAGCCCAGTTAATACAGGTCAGATCATGTGTTCATTCACATTGGAAAGTGGGGCTTCACCTGTGCAGGAGATCAAGTTCAAGGGGCTAGTCTCGGCAGCTAAAAGGAGAGCGGGGCACTGTGCCGATAGGAGCTTGAAAGGCCGGGGACGCATCCAGGCACGGCAACCAGAGCAGGGATCAAGGAATGTTAAATTCATCCGCGTGCTGTTATCGAGGCTAATATCCGGCGTGAAGGGCTAGAGGTAGTCCAGCTGTACGGCTGGCTAGAGAACCGGACAAGCCCATACAAATAGATAGCCTGAGATGTTCAAGTCCTTAAAAGGGCCTTCGAAAAGCTAATTTGACGCTAACATGAGGGTTTTCTCACGTTATGAGACGGTAATCCCACTTTTTCGTTAAAAAGTGCGGGGACGATATTCCGCAGCACCGAAGGAACGTTCGAAAAAGGCCCCGGGGGAGGTTCCCCCACCCCCCATATACTCTCGCAACATAGAATATCAAAGTGAGATTTCGAACATATACTCGACAAAGTGCAGCACCGAAGGGAAGGTTAACCTAACCCGGGGAGAGGGTACCCGGGGTGGGGTCACGCACACTGGCTAGAGACGCATGAGCTCATCAATATAGGCAAGCACCTTGTCAGGTATCTGCGTGTCAATGTCTGCATGTCCAGTTGAAACCACGAGTGAGAGTTGATGCGCGTCGACATTACAGCGCCTCAAAGTTTCAATTAGCACTCTATCTTTCAGCAAGTAGGTCACCCGTTCACCAGGTGCAAGCGATTGAGGAAGCTCACAACCATACACAAATGAACTCGAATCAAAGTGAATGAACTTTTTAATCCCAGCTTGTCGATAGGGAAACTTTAATGCATTGATTGTAGTTGTGAGCCGTCCCGCATTTTCGATTATTACCCCAACAGCATCGACCGACTCGTTTCGATCTGAAACAAATCCGGTATTAAGTCTAACCTTCAGCTTTGCACCGTTGCTTCGATGAGTGTAGACCTGCCACAACAGAGAGCCAAAGGCAACCGCGAGTGCGAAGAGAGAGATCCACAAAGACCAGCTAACCCCTTGCTCCACGGCTGGAGCTGGAGCTGGAGACTGCACGGGGACTACTACCGCGCTAGGGGTCTGCGTAACTGTGGCCGTTACGGTCTGCTGAACCGTTTGCGTTACGGTCGTGGCGGCTTGAGCAAGGTTCATCTACTGATTATCTCACCTCTCAGACTGGACCGGGGTTAGAGTGTCGACATTCGTCGACGGTTGTCTACATTTTGTCGACAGTGTGTAGACATGCATCCGCGCTGGTCATTGTGTGGTTTTAGGACTTTTGTCTACATTGTCGACACTTTTTTGCCACTCTGTTTTCTATAGAACTTCTACACATTGTGGATATAAATATAAAAAGTTTTAGAGAGTTAGAAATTAGTGTAGACAATGTAGACAAAGTACATATAACCCCAGTTCACAAGGTCTTTTTGAGGTGTCGACAAGTGTAGACAAAGCGTCGACATGGTGTCGACAGTGTCGACACTTTTCAGCCTGCAAAACAAAACCCACCCCAGCGCGGAAGCTATGGCAAGGGTGGGCGGAACCTACGCGGCGGCTTTGAGCTTTACACCTAGCACGCCGCGCTCCTTCTTTGAACCCGCACGGATAGAAGGCGACTTTGTACGTCGAGCCCCCAAATCAATAAGCGCCGAAGTCAGATCGGAAATAGACACCGTAGGCTCCAGCTCCTTATAGACTATCGCGGTCTCAAGGGCCGTGCGTAGCTCAGAGTTAGCGAGCTTGCCTTCAGGCGCGAGCTCAAAACGGTCTCCTACCCATTGCCCCACTTCATCCGCGCTGGCTATGAACTGGTCTGCAAGCTCTCGCATACGCTCTGGCATATCCCCATCGCGGAAGCCGTCACAAAGAGCTTCAGGGTAGACCTGAATCAGCTCAGCGAGGAAACCAACCAGAGCCTCAGGCTTGAGGTGAACATTATTGCTCTGCTTTAGCCAGGCTTGAATCTGCTCACGGTCACCTTCCATCGGCACCACCATAAGGCGATCTCTGAGGGCGCGATCCGCGCCGGGGATATGCGGGACATGGTTGGTTTCAAAGAACAGGGTCACACCAGACTTCACATCTTCGGACGCGCGGAACTTATCGGTCACGGTCATACGGTCGTTGCCAGAAATCGACTTAAGCACGTTCGCGTCACCCTTCGTCTTCGCGGACAACTCAGCCATATAAGCAAACCGGGCCTTGAGAGCTTTAGCGAGCGCCGAATTGTTGCCACCATTTTGTGTGAGATCTGCCATTGAAACCGGCGCTGCATAGGAACCGAGTAAACGCGTATAAGCCGTGGTGGTAGTGCCCTTGCCGGTGGCAGTCTCTCCCAGCAAGCCCCAGAACAGGCGGTGTGGGTTGTCTCCAAGCAGGCCGTACGCCAAAGCGCGGTAGACCCACCCTCGCACCTCTGTGTCGGGGTAAATGAGCTCCAGGAGATCCGCGATTTTGGTACTGCCAGAACCAGCAAAGCGAGCAATATCAGAACCAGAAAGCCCCATAACAAAATCCCCGGAAAGCAGATCTTGAACACTACGCGGGCGCACACATTCAGATAAGGGCTTACCCTTTTCGGCCTGCTTCAGGTCGAGAATTTGGCCGTCACGAAGGAGTAGGACATGCGGGTTAGCGTCAAACTCATCGGCAAACCTAAAGCGGCCTTCGGCCTTCAGGTAGCCCTTCAACGGCTCAATCATATTGCGGGCCCCCGCTGTGGTGCTGAGCTGGTTCAACACGCCGTTAAGGAACTTGACTTCAGCTCTGTCGTCTTCGTCTTCAGAATCTAGGGCTGAGAGCAGAGATTTAAGTAGCGGGGTGACGTTATCGGACATCTCCAGCGCCGCGCCAACGGAGACCAACTCCCCAGTGTAGGTGTCGTACAGCCATTGCTTCACATCCATGTTCGAGCTCTTACCCTGCACCACAATCACCCCTTCGTTCGCCAACGCAAACAGGCGGGCACGTAGCTTATCTCCCTGATAGTTAGCTACCAAGTACGCGGCAGCTTCTATGAGCTCCCCGGCGCGCTCTTCGGCGCACGCCGCGCCGTCTAGATTCGTGAGCTCCTTCGGATCGAAGCTACCGAACTTTTCGACGTACAGCCTGGCTTTGCCGTGTTCTACGTCACCACGAAGGTTGTTGATCTCCCCGGCTAGAGCGCGGTCAAACTCTGCGTGTACGTGTTCATCTCGTGAGCGAGAAGCGCGGGCGCGGGCGAAAGCTTCACGAAGAAAATCGAGAATCTGCTTCACGCCCTTTTCACCCTCCAAAGCACCACGGCGCAAAGCCCACCTCTGAGCCTTGAGCAAAGAACCGTGAGCATCGTTGTCCATAGCTTCCGCGAACTCTTTGGCCTTCATGCTCATGTGCTCAGCCGGTTCTTCCGAATAGCCCGGCGCGACCGTCTCCAGCCACTCCAGGGCCGTATCTAGATAAAGGTCTTCCGAAGGGCCGCGCTTGAGTGAGTCTTTAGCCAGACCGGCTTTGAGGTGTTTTTGCCAGGCGGTAGGCAATTCTGGGAGCTCTGAAACGCAAGGCGGCACGTCTAGTTTGCGGTGGTCTGCTGCGTACCATTTGTAGGCGGTCTCTTTATAGGTAGACGGCCACGCCACGCAATAAGAAACCGTGTGCTGTCTTAGGTCGATACCAGGTCCTGCCGTGGAAGCCCACTTGACCCCAGACTCAACGCGGTAGAACACATGACGCTGATCGTTGCCTGCTCCATGGCGCGTGCTGTACGGGCCTTCAGGGAGCTTGCCTAGCTCATCTTCGAGCAAAGCGAGCGTAGCGGGGCCGTTCTTGGTTTTGTCGTGGAGATCCACGTCAAGGCACATCACGTTATCGGGCATACGCAAAGCCAGGTTGCCTTCGTGTCCTGCCATGAGCTCTAAGGTTTGCTCTTTCGTCTTCGCCGGTGAGTTGCCGAACCAACCTTGACCACGGGGGACCAACGGCGGGTTTTTCTCACCCTGTTTGAGTGGCAGAACTTCAAGCCAACCGCGCTTTTTGTACAGGTTGACTGCGTACTGAATCGTGCTAGAATCGTTCATAACATCTAATTCTCTTTCTTGTGTATGGGATCTAGCCAGCGCTGGTCACGCTGGCTTTTTTCATGGATGTATAATGAATAGTGACCGAATAAGTGTTCGGTTTTGCTGGTGCCGGTTTAATTGGCGCGGTTAAGCGGCTAGGGTGGCACTTCTGCTACTTCTGGTCGCTTCACTGTTTTCATGAGCTCCGAGATAATCGGTCCATACGCTCAAGCAAGCGTTCTGATCCGATTGCGGAACTCCCAGATTTACGAGCAAGAGCTCAAGGTGTGGACGCGCCTGCACTACTGGCACTCCAGGAAGAAGCGACACGAGGCCTTCCAGTGCCTCTAGGGCGCAATCCCTTTCGACCGCTTTTTGATATTTGCTGAACATAAGTTCTTCTTTCTACTGAGATTGAAATGATTAAATTAGCCTTCTACTGAATATAACGTTGTTGAGCTGCACTTATTCTCGCGTTTTCGCAAGGTTAACAACAGGTTAACTGCCGTGTACGGAGCAGCCACCGCGTGTCCCGCGCCGGGAACGACACTTGGCAAACTTGAAGCCTTTGGAAAAAGTTAACCTAAAGTTCACTTTGAGCTATTGCGATTAGCCGGGAAACGGGCTATTTAAGCCGTCGAATTGCTCTAGTGGCACTCTCACCCGCCGTGTTGCTGTTGGTCCGCGAGCCGGGCAGCTAGCGCGCCGGGATAGCCTCAAGGGAGCTACGGACTGCAACAATGTCCGAATACCTACCGCGATAGGCCTTGACCAGAGTTTGCGCTTCTCGTTCGCTCCTACAGCGGCGGAACAGAACGAAGTGGTCATCGTTGGCCACGAACACGGCGAAAGTCTCACCCAAGGTCGCCTTAGTCGGCAGGCCAGTTAGCGGCGCGGTAAACGCGTTAATCCAACTCTCCAAGCGGCCGCTAGGCTCTCTAGGGCGGTGACTCAGCGATTCAACTTCGGGCAACATTACCGAGCCGAACCTAGGGGAGTGAGTGCGGCTTCAAGCTCAGACAGGCGCACACGAACAGAGCGGCCTAAGCGGTATGCAGGGATCTTCTGGGAATCAATGAAGCGCTCCAGAGTGCGGCGACTTACAGAGAAGTAGTCGGCGGCAACATCGAGGGTGACGTGCTTCTCACGGGCGGTTGCTGTGGTGTTTTTGGACACGGCAAATTTTCCTTATTCGCCGGTAGCGACACGGCAAGGAAATTTGCTTACTAGCTTCAATTTAGCCTGAAGCGTTCGGCCCGCAATAAATTAAGGTTGGACTCAGAGTAAAACTAAAAGTCGTCAGCTGTCAACTACTGTGGCAAAGATTCAATCGTGATCTTGTACCCGGTGGCGAAGTAGTGCGTCTTATCCAGGTAGCCCGAAATGTGAGAGCACCTTGCAAAACGATTAGGGCTGTAGTCTGCTTCGAAATCATCAAGAGTAGCTAGGTATGCCAACTTGCCTAGTGGTTGCCCAGACTCCCTGTAGAGCTGTTCTAGCTCCGATTCCCGCACCCGCGAGGTAGCTAAGGCATCGAGCATTTGGCTAGGGGGCATTACTTCGATTGCCCGGCGCGATATCCCGTGTGTTCTAGGTGCTGTGGCGTTCACACCGTCTGGGGTGAGTTTCGTAACTACGTTGCGTGTTGTGGCGTACACAAGCATGGCGCGGTGGCCGTCGAATTCCAGCGTTTTTGCTAATTCGCAGCCTTTGGGGCATCGCAGGCTGTTAACCTTTGCGGCCTTGAGCTGTTCGGGCGCTAGCTGGAAGTAACGCCCCATTGCGGTGTTGATGCTCATGCTTCTTCCTCTGTGATGAACTTATCCAAGTTTGCGGCGGCCTTGTGTTCGTAGTTGGCGCTGGCTCTCTGATACTCCATGAGCTGCTCTATCTTCTCATGGCCCATAATGCGGCGGGCTTCCTCTAACGAGATCCCAGAGTGGTTAACCAGCATCGTTCCAAAGAAGCGGCGTAAGTCGTGGGGCGTAATATCTGGTCTCCCCGCTGCTTCCTTCACAGGAGCAAAGTCTTTGCGAAACTCGGTATCCTTCATCTGCGAGCCGTCTTCTTTGGTTATGAAAAGATCGTTTTGTCTCTTGCCAACATAGGTTTTGAGGTGAGCGCGAACAACTGCGGCCTTAGATGCGGGTACAACAATATCGCGGTTGCCTGCGTCCGTCTTGGGCGTGTCCATCACTAGCAACACTTGCTTGCCGGTCACCTCGTCTTTGATCCGCTGCACGTTGCGGCGCACTCGAATAGTTAAGGTGTCGCCGTTGTCGATAAAGTCTTTGCGGCGTAGTTCCAGCAATTCGCCTAATCGCAGTCCGCACCATTGCAGGACAACGAGCGGGGCTTTGAGCTTCTTGTGTGCTTGCTCAACCATTGCGGCTGCTTCCGCGAGGGTTAAAAGCTCTTTGTCCTTGTTGTCCGAGCGCGGGGGAGTGCCAGCGCCTTTGATGTTGACCGGGTTTGTAGTGATGATCTCCAGCTCATTAACCGCATGACCAAAAGCTGTCTTCAATCGCTTGTAAGCGTAAGCGTTCGTGTTGCCTTCATCGGGCCATTGCTCTTGAACTTGAGACCACCACACACGTATGCGGTTTCGGTCTACGTCCACCACAGGAATATTTGCCAGGGAATCGAAGCCGGGGAAAGAGTCGCGCAGCACCCGCGTGTCTAGTTTTCTGCGGTGGCTTTGCCGGGTTGATTCCTTCTTGATGGCGGTGCTCTTGGAAAGCCAATCTTCTACTAACTCCTTGACGGTCATTTGAGCTTTCGCTTTGTCTGTCGGTGCTATCCATTTGGTGCCCGAAAGTTCGGCGGCATGAATCGTGTCGATCTGGTCGTTGATCCAATTCTCTGCTTCGCGTGCTCCGTCTCCGTTGCGGCGGCGTGCGTCCACGTAATCAAAGGCGAACGTGCGCGGGGCTTTGTGGGTTACACCGTCCTTGCGAAAGAAGGCTTGAAAGCGTCCGCTCTGAAGTAGGCGCACGGTTCCAAAGGTTCCCTTGCGCGTCCACTCAGACCGAATTTGCTCGTCAGTCTTCTTCGCCATGTTCGTTTCCTTTCGGGTGCGCGTGCACGTTTCGTGCACCCTGAATATCGTTTAAAGCCGTTTTCTGTCGTGTGTTGACTTACCCCTAATTTAGCCTTTATGCTGGTCACAAGGTTAATCGCCAGGTGGCGGGGGTAAAGAGAAAACCTACAGATTAGCCCCCGCAGGGCCCACTTTTGAGAGCCGCCGTGTAGCTTTTGCTGTCACGGCGGTTCTTTTATTTGTGCTGATGGTGCCTGGGGCCTTGGGAATCACATTGACTTTGCCGTCGGCAAGCGGATCTGTGTGCGGGCCTTTAAGCTCGGAGCAAACCATCGGTCGTGAGGATGACCATGACAATCAAAAACGTCCCTTACTACGCTTTCGCTGGCAATGCCCGCGAGGCCATGGAGTTCTATCAGTCCATCTTTGGCGGTGGTCTGAACGTAATGACTTTCGGCCAGATGGGCGATCCAAGCCTGCCGGAAGACATGGCGGAGCTGCTCGCGCACGGCCACCTTGCTGGCGACGCCATCGAACTCGCTTGTTCTGACTATGTCGAGGGCTTCATGGGTCAGGAACCTTACGAGATTGGAAACCACCTCTCTCTGTCCCTCTGGGGTGATGACGTTGTAGAGGGGCGCTCCTACTTTGAGAAGCTGTCCGAAGGTGGCCAGGTGAACATGCCTTTTGAGAAGCAGATGTGGGGCGACACTTACGGTCACGTCACCGACAAATTCGGCATGGCCTGGTCCATTAACGTGTCTGAACAGGTCTAAAGCGGGCCCTGCTTATCGACGGCCTTAGGTTGCTCGCGAGGGCGAGCGCCGCGGTCGCCGGTGGGGGCCTTTTGAAAATCCTCCTGTGGGGCAAGCGCTCCAACGTGAGCCAGTTCTCTTTTTCGCGCTATTGATACTGGTCAGGGGCGGATTTTGTGATGTAGGAAAATTCCCGTATATTAAACGTCTGTCGCAAGGGAAATCCCTTGTCTGGCTCGCTCCCATCGTCTAGGGGCCTAGGACACCGCCCTTTCACGGCGGCGACACGGGTTCGAATCCCGTTGGGAGTACAAGGTCCACTTTTAAGTGGGCCTTTAAAAATGGATATGGCCCTGTGGCGCAGTTGGTTAGCGCGCCGCCCTGTCACGGCGGAGGTCGCGGGTTCAAGTCCCGTCAGGGTCGCCATATCGTTTTCGTAGCGCGGGTCTCGAGGAATCACCTTGGGGCCCGCGCTGCTTTTGTTTTCTTAGCGATTCGGTGATCATGATCATGATCATGATCATGTGAGTGGTGATGTCAAGAGTGGCCGAATTCTTGCGCGCTTACTCTTATAATCATGATCTCCGCGCCCCTATTTACCTGCTGATTTGTCTATTTTCTCGTATTCTGTGTAAAGTCTTACCTCGTGCAAGGGACGTAAGTTCCGGGTACGGCATAAGGCCCTGTGGCGCAGTTGGTTAGCGCGCCGCCCTGTCACGGCGGAGGTCGCGGGTTCAAGTCCCGTCAGGGTCGCTGGAGTATCCTAGCGATGTTCCTTGGCCAGATAGCTCAGTCGGTAGAGCACACGCCTGAAAAGTGTGGGGTCGCCAGTTCGATCCTGGCTCTGGCCACAACGAAGCCCTCGTGAAAACGAGGGCTTTTTTGTGCGCAAAGACACAAAGTTGTGGCATGCTGGAGCGCACCTGACGTTGGTTAAGCACTCTAGGAGGTCCACCAATGGCCGATGTACGCCACAACGACATCAAATCCCGCTACGAGATTCTCGTTGACGGAGAAGTAGCGGGATTTGCGGAATATCAGAACTCTGGGACAACTAGGGACTTCCACCACACCGTGGTGGACGCTGCGTACCAGGGGCAGGGCTTGTCCAAGCAACTGATTCAGGAGGCTCTAAATGACACTCGGCACGGGGGATTCCTAGTAGTGCCCAGCTGCAGTGCAGTGTCTGGGTTTATCGCGAAAAACCCAGACTATGAGGACCTGCTGGCATAGAAAAAGTTGTTGGCCCGGACTCCGCTTTGAAAGGTGGTGTCCGGGCCGGGGATGTCGAGGTTATTCCTCAATCACTGACTTGTGACCCGAAACATAAGCGTCTGGGTCGACCAGCTTGATGCATTCATCTGGATGGCGTGGCCGGTTCTTGGCTGGGATACCGATGGCAATGTGATCCTCGGGGACATCTTTGGTCACAACGGCGTTCGCGCCGATGGCGCTGCCAGCACCGATCGTGATGGGGCCTAGTACTTTGGCACCGGCGCCGACTGTGACATTGTCCTCAAGCGTCGGGTGGCGCTTTGTTTGGGTCAGCACTTGGCCTCCGAGGGTAACACCGTGGTAGAGCATTACTCCTTCACCGATTTCAGTGGTCTCGCCGATGACGATTCCCATGCCGTGGTCGATGAAGAAGCGACGTCCGATCGTTGCTCCCGGGTGGATCTCAATGCCAGTGAGAAAGCGGGTGAATTGCGCCAAAACGCGTGCTGGCCCTTTGAATCCGCGGATCCAAAGGGCGTGACTGAGGCGGTGCGACCAAATGGCATGCAAGCCGGAATAGACAATGGCGTTTTCAAGGTCTCCGCGGGCAGCTGGGTCGTGTTCGCGGGCGTTTTGTAGATCCTCACGGATCATACGTACAAGCTGGTACATAAACGCCGATATTATCAGCTTAACCGCGCTCTCAACAGCCCCTTAGGCGTCGATAAGCGCGGCAAATCAGTTAGTCGCGGATATCCTCAAACAAAATCGTCGAAACATAGCGTTCGCCGAAGTCTGGGATGACGGTGACAATCGTCTTTCCTTTGAATTCCGGCCGAGAAGCAAGTTCCAGTGCTGCCTTTACGTTGGCTCCTGCGGAGATACCACCCAAAATGCCTTCTGTTGCGCCAAGCTTGCGCGAGGTTGCTACCGCGTCGTCGTTGGAAACGGTTATTACTTCATCGAGGATCTTGCGATCTAAGACGTCTGGAATGAAATTCGCACCCAGACCTTGGATCTTGTGTGGACCGGCTTTACCAGTGGTGAGCAGCGGAGAATCTGCTGGCTCGACGCCGACGATGGTGATCTCCGGATTGTGTGATTTAAGGACACTGCCGACGCCAGTGACGGTTCCGCCAGTGCCGATACCGGCAACGAAGGCATCAATCTTGCCGTCGGTGTCCTCCCAAATCTCAACCGCAGTGGTCTCCTTGTGGATCTGAGGGTTGGCTTCGTTGCTGAACTGGCGAGCCAGGATGGATCCTGGGCGGGAGGCAACAATCTCATCGGCCTTATCTACTGCGCCTTGCATTCCCGCGGCGCCAGGGGTGAGGACAATCTCTGCTCCGTATGCGCGGAGCATTACTCGCCGCTCGGTGGACATTGTTTCCGGCATGGTAAGTACCACGCTGTAACCTCGGGCGGCACCCACGAGCGCAAGGGCGATACCGGTATTGCCGGAGGTAGCTTCAACGATTGTGCCACCTGGCTTTAGCTCGCCCGAAGCTTCGGCAGCATCAATGATGGCGCGCCCGATTCGATCCTTGACGCTGTTAGCGGGATTAAAGAACTCTAGCTTTACGAGCACCTCGGCTTCGAGTCCCTCGACTATGCGGTTGAGACGAATCAGCGGGGTGTTTCCAATAGTTTCGACAACGTTGTTGTAGATCTTGGCCATGTTCGGGTCCTTTTCTCCAGTGGATGTACTTTTTCGAGAGTGTACGCTTAACCGACCTAAAAAGGTAGTCCGGTCAGTTTGTATCGAATAGACCTTACGGTCTATTGGTGTTGAAATTGTTCAACGAAGTCCGATATTTTTGGGTTAAAAAATGTGACATATGCCCCTTCGGGAACTCTTGTATTGAAGGGTAATGTGTGTGTGACTGTTGTGGATTGCATATGCATTGACGGTTTCGGGGGTAGCGCGACGGTGCATGCTTGCAGGTCACGGCTGAATTGGCAGAATAGTTGGCCGTTGGCGAAGGGGTGGGTCGGGTTGAAGGTTGGCGCATAGTATGCAATTCAATTGCTATATTCTGAATATTCTCAGCTTTGGCGTACCCCCGCTTTGTGGTTATACTCCACGGTACTGTGTGAATAGCACGCCGGCGGGTGTACCTGCACGGGTGAGAGTATGGAGGAGATCCCATGGTGGAGACGCAAGCTTTGAAGGACGATGACGACGCAATCCGCGCCGCGCTCACCTCTCTCAAGACTGCAACAGGCATTCCCGTCACGATGTATGCAACGGTTTTCGGAGAAAACAAATTACAAATCAGCGCTTGGGTGGGGCTTCGCACACCAGCGCTGCAAAATATCATCATTGACGGCGGTGCCGGAGTCGGTGGCCGTGTTTTGGCTACGAAGCGGCCTGTTGGTGTGTCTGATTACACTCGCGCTAGTGTCATTTCTCACGAATATGACAAGGCGATTCAAGATGAAGGACTCCATTCCATCGTCGCCGTTCCCGTAATCGTGCACCGAGAAGTCGTCGGCGTCCTATATGTGGGCGTGCATTCTTCGTTGCGTCTCGGCGACAAGGTTATTGAGGAAGTCACCATGACCGCGCGTGCGCTCGAACAAGATTTGGCGATCAACGCCGCTTTTCGACGCACCGACAGCCCGCGGGGCGGAGCCGTGAAATCAGGACGCGTGATGAATGGGGCAGAGTGGGAACAAATCCGCTCCACACACTCCAAGCTCCGCATGCTGGCCAACCGAGTTGGCGATGACAGCCTGCGCAAAGAGATCGAAGAACTCTGCGACCAGATGGTCACTCCAGTTCGGATGAAGCAGACCACAAAACTCTCCGCGCGTGAACTCGATGTGCTTGCTTGCGTCGCACTCGGCCACACAAATGTGGAGGCAGCCGAGGAGATGGGCATCGGAGCGGAGACCGTGAAGAGCTACCTGCGTTCAGTCATGCGCAAACTCGGAGCTCACACCCGATACGAGGCGGTAAACGCAGCTCGTCGGATCGGCGCACTGCCTTAAAGCTGAACTATTAACGATCGCCGCCGGGAACCCATTTGATGTCGTTCCCGGCGTTTTCAATTCTCCCCAGAATAAACAGCAGGTCACTGAGCCGGTTCAAGTACTGTGCCGGCATTTTAGAAGTGGTGTCTGGGTGCTGTTCGAAAGCTGCCCAGGCTATTCGCTCAGCGCGACGGGTAATCGTACGTGCGGTGTGAATCAACGCTGAGGTTGGAGTTCCACCAGGCAGTATGAAGGAATTCAGCGCTTCGAGTTCCTCGTTATAGGCGTCGCACTCGGCCTCGAGGCGCTCGATGTACTCGGGTTCGATCCGTAGCGGTGGATACTTCGGGTCTTGTTCAATCGGTGTGGCTAGGTCGGCACCGGCGTCGAAAAGCTCATTTTGTACCCTACGCAGCGATGCAGCAACGTCCGCTCGTGGTTTTCCGATCGCCAAGACTTGGCCGAGCGCGGCGTTTGCTTCCTCGGTGTCGGCGTAGGCGTGGAGGCGGATGTCGTTTTTGGAGACGCGCTCGAAATTCGACAGACCAGTGGTACCTTCGTCGCCGGTACGAGTGTAAATCTTTGTCAAATGAACAGCCATGCCTCCAAAGGTATCGGAACCCTGAGGGACATACATCGGAATTGTGTTTAGACTTGAGGCCGTGAAAGACAAATTTTTGGTCACGGGTGGCAATCGGCTCAGCGGTGCTGTGAAAGTCAGCGGCGCAAAGAACAGTGTTTTGAAGCTCATGGCGGCGGCCTTGCTAGCTGAAGGAACCTCCACCTTGACGAACTGTCCGGAGATCCTCGATGTGCCGCTCATGAAGGATGTCCTTGAAGGGCTTGGGTGCAGCGTCGATATCGACGGCAGCGTTGTCCGAATTACTACCCCTGCGCAGATTAAGAGCGATGCGGATTTTGACGCGGTTCGTCAATTCCGTGCCTCTGTGTGCGTGTTGGGGCCCCTCACTTCGCGTTGTGGCAGGGCGGTGGTGGCGCTGCCGGGGGGCGACGCCATTGGTTCTCGGCCTCTTGATATGCACCAAACCGGCTTGGAAAAGCTTGGCGCGAAAACAATGATCCGCCATGGCGCGGTCGTCGCCACTGCAGAACATTTGAAGGGTGCGCACATAGCTCTTGATTTTCCTTCTGTTGGCGCGACCGAAAACATCCTCACAGCGGCGGTGCTGGCAGACGGAGAGACTACCCTCGATAATGCTGCGCGCGAGCCGGAGATTGTCGATCTTTGCAAAATGTTGCAGTCCATGGGCGCCAATATTGAAGGTGCCGGCACTTCAACCATCCGCATCGTGGGAGTGGAGAAGTTGCAGCCAACAACTCATGAAGTAGTCGGAGACCGCATCGTTGCGGGAACCTGGGCTTACGCCGCTGCGATGACCGGTGGCGACATCACTGTGGGCGGTATTTCCCCAGCAAATGTGCATTTGCCACTACAAAAACTGCGTCTTGCCGGTGCTGAGGTAGAAACTTACGAAAGCGGATTTCGGGTTCGCATGAACGGCCGCCCATTGGCTGTGGACTACCAAACTTTGCCTTTTCCAGGTTTTCCGACGGATCTCCAGCCAATGGCGATTGGCCTAGCGGCTGTCTCGGAAGGCGTATCCGTCATCACAGAAAATGTTTTTGAATCACGCTTCCGTTTTGTAGATGAGATGCAGCGGCTCGGAGCCGATGCGACCGTCGATGGGCATCACGTGGTTGTCCGCGGCATTCATGAGCTTTCCTCTACCTCGGTCTGGAGTTCTGACATCCGCGCTGGTGCTGGCCTAGTGCTAGCTGCGTTGTGTGCCGATGGCGTTACAGAAGTCCAAGACGTGTTCCACATCGATCGTGGATATCCGCGTTTCGTTGAGCTGCTGACAGAACTGGGGGCGAAGATTGAGCGCGTCCCCAGCTAGCTTTTAGCCGTTTTACCTGGGGGTTTGTGTTGTTGGTTGGGGGTGTGTAACTTTATGTGAGTCAGCGCGACCGACAACGCCCCGCCTTTGGGTGTGCGGCGGTAGGAAAACGAGTCGTTGGCGAAACTCCTTGCTTCTGATTGTGATTGCCTGTTGTGGGTGGTTGTGGTTGGTGTGCGTGTGTTGTTTGAGAACTCAATAGTGTGCCAAGTACTTATTTTGATACTTTTTGTATCTTTTGATTTTTTGGTTGTGTGTTGGTGCCGGCAGGCCCGGAGGGGTCTGTGTAAGCATTTAATACTCAACTTTTTGTGGTGGCGGGTTTTTCCTCGTCGGATTGTCGGTCATCACTTT
>NZ_JBBHKY010000002.1:0-273706 GCF_037482665.1 Corynebacterium sp. H127 | reverse complement strand
TTGATTGTGTCGGTGGTTGTTAGCGTTGGGGAAACGCCCGGTCCCATTCCGAACCCGGAAGCTAAGCCCTTCTGCGCCGATGGTACTGCACCTGGGAGGGTGTGGGAGAGTAGGTCACCGCCGGCCTTAAAATTTAAACAAATCAAATATGTTCACGTTGAGCACGTCGCATGCCCCGGTTGTGGGGTGTGGGGCGTGTTTTTCGTGTGTTTTGGGGTATTAGCTCAATTGGTAGAGCACCTGCTTTGCAAGCAGGAGGTCAGGAGTTCGATTCTCCTATACTCCACAAAAACTGGAGAGCCGCTTAAGGGCGGGAGTGGCAACGTCGCTCCCGCCCTTAGCCATTTGGCCATCTTCGCAGGTGCATCACCAGTGTCATACCTAGCCAGGTATCTTGGGGACCAGGATCAGCATTCACAACGAGAGGACGTTTTTCATGACTGTGGACATCAAGGCTCTTGTTGCTCAAGTCCCCACCGGATTGCTTATTGATGGCGCCTGGATCGATGCCGAGGCTAATGAAACCTATGAAGTAGTTAATCCGGCAACCGAAGAGGTAATCGCATGCCTGCAGTCTGCCGGAGAGATAGATGCGAAAAGAGCACTCGACGCTGCCTGTGGAGCCCAGCAGGATTGGGCTAAAACCTCTCCGCGCGAAAGATCTGAGTTGCTGCGCAGTGCCTTCGAATTGCTTAAGGAGCGCGAAGAAGAGTTCGCTAGCCTCATGAGCCTAGAGATGGGCAAGCCGCTGGCCGAGGCTCGCGGCGAGGTCACTTATGGTGCTGAATACTTGCGTTGGTTCGCCGAGGAGGCCGTGCGCCTCTATGGTCGCACCCACACCTCCCCTGAATCTGGCTTTCCAATTCTTACCCGTCGCAAACCAGTCGGGCCCTGTTTTCTCATCACGCCGTGGAACTTCCCCCTTGCGATGGCCACCCGCAAAGTAGCGCCAGCGCTGGCGGCAGGGTGCACCGTGGTGCTCAAGTCTGCACGCCTAACTCCGCTCACCGCACAGTACTTTGGCCAGACGATGCTGGATGCGGGACTACCGAAGGGCGTACTCAATATAGTTTCTGGAAAGTCTGCCAGCACCATCAGCGCAGCGATCCTTGCGGATCCGCGCCTGCGCAAGGTGTCTTTTACCGGATCAACAGCTGTCGGAAAGAAGCTACTGGAGCAAGCTGCTGGCAACGTGCTTCGAACGTCAATGGAGCTCGGAGGGAATGCGCCTTTCATCGTCTTTGAGGATGCCGATTTAGAAAAGGCAGTTAAAGGCGCGATGGGTGCCAAGATGCGCAACATGGGCGAGGCATGCACCGCCGCGAACCGCTTCCTAGTGCACAGCTCTGTCGTGGAGGAGTTCTCCGCAAAGTTCGCTGCAGCGATTGGCGCCTTAAAGGTCGGTAACGGCTTGGATAGCGAGGTGACTAGCGGCCCTTTGATTGAGCAGGATGCGGTGGACCATGCCGCGGAGATTGTCGCCGATGCAACAGCACGTGGTGCTCAAGTGATTGTAGGCGGTTCAGTAGTTGAAGGACCTGGCTATTTCTTCGAACCGACGGTGCTGTCGAACGTGCCGCGCGATGCGCGCGCCTTTAGGGAAGAAATTTTCGGCCCCGTCGCGCCAATCTTCACCTTCGACACTGAAACAGAGGCAATCGAACTGGCTAATGACACCGAATACGGCTTGGCTTCGTATGTGTTCACCAAAGATGCTGACCGGTTGTGGCGAATGAGCGATGCCTTGGAATTCGGTCTGGTGGGCTTCAATTCAGGCGTAATTTCCAACGCAGCCGCGCCATTTGGTGGCGTGAAACAGTCTGGAATGGGCCGGGAGGGCGGTGCCGAAGGCATTGAGGAGTACACCTCCGTGCAATACATCGGCATGCACAATCCGTACGAGTGAAAGCTGTGCCAAAAGTTTGGGGGCCGGCGCTTAAGGCCATTTTGACTTTCGGAGCCATCACGGTACTTACGATGGCCTCCTTTGGTGTGGCAGCGTGGGCGCTGGACCTTGGCTGGAACGTTGTTGTTCCAGGGCTTGCCGTCTCAGCTGCGCTGGCCTACACAGTGAGTTTGTTAGCACTGTTTCGGCTCGCACGCAGCGAAGGCGTGACTGCGCTAAACCTCGGACTGGTGGCTCCCGGTAGAAAGATGTGGCACCTGTTGTGGCAGATACCGGTAGTTGTTTTCTCTGCGGCGCTGGTCCAGGGTGGGTGCTTGGCAGTATTCAATTTCATTACCGGCATGAAAGCGGATACCACGAATGATCCTGCAGCTTATGACGACTGGGCGTCCTCGGAGTCGGCGCCGCAGGCGGCTATTCTGTGCCTGTTGCTGTTCTACACCGTTTTGGTTCCTATCGTGGAAGAGCTGTGGTTCCGTGGACTGGTGTTGCATTACTTCCGCCGTCGTTATCGCGTGCTCGCAGCGGTGGCGTGGGTGGGGTTGCTCTTTGCCTTGATCCATTTTGCGTTCCCAGTTTTCCCGTTCCAATTTACGATTGGTGTGTTTTTCGGGGCGCTGCGTTTGTGGCACAAGAATCTGTGGGCACCTATCATCGCCCACGGCGTAAATAATCTCATTGCTTCGAGCGTCATCGTTGGAGCGTTGTTCTAGGCCCTGCACTGAAGAAGCAGAGGAGCCCAACTGCCGGCCGCATGAGGCGGGGCGCCGTGCCGAGGGGCCGGTGGGAAATAACCGCCACCGGCCCCAGGTTCCTAGTAGGAGCTATTCTGCAATAGCCTCCAGGGGTTGAGTACGGGCTGCACCCCGCGCTGGGAGCAGTGCGGCAATCAACCCAACTATCCCAGAGGCGAGGACCACAACCCCAACTTGCAGCCATGGGACACTGATCGTGGTGAGGCCGAGCTCGGAGAGGCACTTGATGAATGCCCAACCGAGGCCCAAGCCAACTAGCGAGCCAATTACTGCGCCGTAGAGGGCAATCACTATAGCTTCCAGATGGATCATGCGGGAGACTTGGGATCTTTGCATGCCCACGGCGCGCAGCATACCGATCTCTTGGCGGCGCTCAGATACCGAGAGCGCCAAGGTGTTCATGATGCCGAGCACCGCGATGATCACAGAGAGCGCGAGCAGTGCATAGAGCACGTTGAGCATCATGGTGATCTGTTGCCCGACGGCGCCCTTCAGATCTTCGCGGTCCTGCACTTCCGCGATCAAATCATCAGCGGTCGCGTTTTCCAGGTCGGTGCGCATCTTGGCTAGGTCTGCGCCTTCTTTGGCATCGATCATGACGTTGAGCAGCTGCAGTTGCTGTTCTGGAACGATCTTCAGCACGCTCTGCTTTGAGACCACGCCCGTGCCGATCGACATGTTCGGCTTGAAGATGCCTGTCACCGGAACATCGACCTCCTCGCCAGTGAAGGAGAAAATCTTCAGGTTATCGCCCACTGCAACCTTGTGATCTCGTGCTGCGTTTTCGTCTACGACGATGCCGTCGCGCGCACTAAGGTCGGCGCTTCCCGACGTCATTTCTATATTCATCGATGTTGAAAGATCGCCATCGATCGCGCCGTAAAAGTCCGCCATCATCGGGTTATCTGGCGCGGCACCGAGTGCGATCGGCGCGACATACAGTGGGGTGGCTAACTCGACGCCTTCTACCTTGCGCACGTTGTCCACTACGGATTGCGGCAGTGACATCGGTAGGTTTTGTGGCTTCTTGACCACGTAGTCGGCACTGAAGGAGCTATCAACCAGGTCATTGACGTTCTCCTTCATCGTCGCTCCCATCATGCCGATGGAAGATACCAGCATCAGGCCTAGCATCAGCGCGAATGCGGTGGCGGCAGTACGACGGGGGTTACGGCGCGAGTTGGTAGCCGCCAGCTTGCCGACGTTACCGAATGGCACTCCCACGAGTCGACCAATAGATCCCACAAACGGAATCGAGAGGGCGGGACCTGCGAGCCATAGTCCGAGGATCAGCGCAAACGCACCGACGCCGACGGTGATGGCGCGCGGCTGGGTGCCACCAATGCTCTCAAAGGACGCGCCGACAACTGCGGCGATGGTACCCGCAGCCATGAGCAGGACACCCACCGCAGTGCGAACCTTTAGAGAATCCGCGGAGGACTGATCGCCCGAGCGCATCGCCTGTACTGGGTGGACTCGCCCGGCTCGTCGGGCTGGGGCCCACGCTGAGAACACTGTGACTACGATGCCCACGACGAGTGGCGCAGCGATCGAGGCAGTGTCCAGCGATAGTCCAGCATCCGGCATGCCGACGCCCTGTGCTTCCATCATTGCGTAGATTGCCTTCACGATTCCTATGCCAGCAAAAATGCCAAGAATCGATCCGACGATGCCGACCACAATTGCCTCGAACACCACTGTGCGAGTGATCTGGCTACGTGCGGCGCCGAGGCTGCGCAGCAGGGCAAACTCGCGGAGGCGCTGGTTGATGATCATGCTGAAGGTGTTGGAGATGATGAAGGATCCTACGAGCAGCGCGATAGCAGCGAATGCCCAGAGGAAGTAGTTCATGAAGGCCAGCGAGTCCTTGATTGACTTGTTCATTTCGTCGGCAAGCTGTTTGCCGGTCTCGAACTTCAGCTCTGGGTATTGTGCTTCGAGGTCAGCCTGGGCAGCGGGCACGTCGCCCTTGATATCGATCGGAATGTTGGCGACGTGTTCGCCATCGGTGAAGTTGGCCAGGTACTCGGCTTCTGGGATGAGGAGGCCGATGAATCCGCCGACTGCCATCTCAGTTTCGTACAGGCCGACGATGTGGAAAGTACTGCGGTTGGTGGCGGAGACCATCGTGACCTCATCACCGATTTTGATGCCAGCTTTGTCAGCAGCAGTGATGTTGATCGCTGCCTGGCCGGACTCGGTAGGCAAGGACCCCTCTTTCAGCGTTGCTACGTTGCCGACTGCTTTCCCGTCAGCTGCCTGTGGCAACGCAATGGAAGGCGCGCCACCAGTTTGTATCATCTTCTTGTCAGGACCTGCGACAACGATCATCGGATTCTGCGCGCCTACCTCGGCGGCAACTACCTGCTGATTTTTGCGAATTTCTTCCAGAACAGACATCGGAATGCCCGCAGAAGCTTGTTCCTTCGGCGATGCTTGCAGGTCGATGGATCCGTAGGATGACTTTGAGATTTCCTCAAAACTATTGGACATGCTGGCGGAGAGCATATTGGAGCCCGCGATGAAAGCGGTGCCGAGCACTACGGCCAGCAACGTCAGCGCAAGTCGGAGTTTGTGCGCACCGAGGTTGCGCAGCGAGATTGTGCGCATTGCGTTGTTCATGGCTTAGAGGCCTTCCATGTTGCCCATGACCTGGAGAATATCCTCGGTCGTAGGGTGGTTCAGTTCCTGGACGAGCTTGCCGTCTGCCAGGAAAATCACGCGATCCGCATAGGAGGCAGCCTTGGCATCGTGAGTCACAATCACAACGGTCTGGCCCATGTCATCCACCGCAGCGCGCAGGATGTCCAGGACTTCTTTTGACGCATTCGAGTCCAGATTTCCGGTCGGTTCGTCGCCAAAGATCAGATCGGGGCGCGAAATCAGGGCGCGGGCGATGGCGACTCGCTGTTGCTGTCCACCAGAAAGCTCGGCAGGGCGGTGCTTCAAACGCTCCACCAAGCCGAGCCGATGTGTCACTTCCTCGAACCACGATGGGTCTGCGGTTCTGCCCGCAATACTGAGCGGGAGAGTGATGTTCTCCTCTGCGTTCAAGGTGGGCACGAGGTTGAAGTACTGGAAGACAAACCCGAGGCGATCGCGGCGCAGCCGAGTCAGCTCTTTGTCTTTGAGAGTGGCCAGGTCGGTCTCTCCGATGAGCGCCTGGCCTGATGTCATGGCGTCTAACCCCGCCATGCAATGCATCAGTGTTGATTTTCCGGAACCCGAAGGTCCCATGATGGCGGTGAATTGTCCTTGGGCGAACTCCACGGATACGTCGTCGAGGGCGTGTACAACGTTCGTCCCGGCGCCGTATTCCTTAACGAGGTTCACTGCTCGTGCTGCTACCTGCATGGTTACTCCTTGATTGACTTTTGCTGTGATCAATCTCAGTATCGCCCTGCGCAGCACATTAAGCAGTGCCTAGCAATAAAGATCAGTGGTAAATCAGGGGGAACCCTGACTTTTGGATAGCGCTAATCAGTAATCGCCTCCAACGGCCGCGTCGCAGCAGCCTTGTGTGCTGGCCACACGGCTGCGATGATCCCCACGACGATGGAGGCCAGCAGCATGTACGCCACCTGATCCCATGGCACGATTGCCCCAGACATGCCCTTGCCGCTGAGCACATTGATGAATGCCCAGCCGAGGCCCAACCCGATGACGGCACCGAGAAGCGCCCCATAAAACGCGATGACGGCGGACTCGATGTAGATCATGCGCCGAATCTGTCCGCGCTGCGTACCGACGGCGCGTAGCATGCCCACCTCTTGACGTCGTTCGATCACCGATAGCGCCAAAGTGTTCACGATGCCAAGGATGGCAACGATCACGGAGAGACCCAGCAGACCGTACAGAATGTTTAGCATCTGGGTGATGACGTTGGTGGTCTCACCGATGAACTCATTCTTATCCTTGACCGCAACCACTAGGAATTCTGCGGTGGCGTCGATCAGCTTGGTGCGCATCTCGGGGGTTTGCCCCTCCGCCGAGTTGACGAAGATGCTGTCGATTTGGATCGTTTGGGCGTCGGCAAGCTGGGTGGCGGTGGTGAACGAGGCCATCGCGCGCCCTAGGGTGGCGTTTTGTTCGTACACTCCCTTGACCGGTGCCTTCGCCTCCCCGCCGGCGAGAGACTTCAGGGTGACCTCATCGCCCACCTTGAGGCCGAAACTATTGGCGGTGGACTCGGCGATGAGAACGCCCGGTTCGTTCTCTGGAAGCTCCAGGGATCCGGAAATGGGGTTCGCTTTGATTGCCTTGGTGACGTCGCCACGCAGTACCTTCATATGCGGCTGCCCCATGGAGTCGCTCATGACCTGGCCATTGAGCAGGAGCGGGGCGGTGTACGTAGTGGTGACGGAGTCTACGCCTTCAACACCCGCAACCTTCTCTGGGACTTCCTTAGGCACACCGAGAGCGGAGCCTGCGGAGCCGGAAAGTACGTAGTCGGCGTTGATGGAATCATCAATCATGTCCGACATGGAGTCGCGCATCGTTGCGCCGAGCATGCCGATGGAGGACACCATCATCAGCCCCAAGGTCAGCGCGAAAGCGGTGGCCGCGGTACGTCGTGGGTTGCGCCGCGAGTTGGTGGCGGCAAGCTTGCCGACAGCGCCAAAGGGCTTGCCGACGACCCGTCCTAAGCCACCCACCAGTGGCCCTGCGAACGCCGGGCCAGCCAGCCACAGGCCAACGATGAGGAGCACTGCACCCGCGCCGATCGTGCCGGCCCGCAGCCCAACTCCACCCATGGTGTCCACGAGAGTGCCGATCAAGGTCACCATGACGCCCAACACAATGAGTATGGAACCGCCGAGTGAACGGCCAGCCAGTGAGTTGTTGCTCGACTGATCGCCGGCGCGCATCGCCTGGACAGGGTGCGTGGCGCCCGCGCGTTTCGCGGGTGCCCATGCGGACAGCACGGTAATCAGCACGCCGACGATGAGCGGCACGAGGATGGATTTGGTATCAAGACCGAGTCCGCCATCGGGCAGCTTCATGCCGCTGGCGTTCATGAGGGCGAACAGCCCCTTGACGATGCCCATGCCGGCGAAAATGCCGATCACCGAACCAATCAGGCCCACCACGACGGCCTCGAAAACAACCGAGCTGGTGATCTGCTTCCGGGCTGCGCCCACGGCGCGCAACAGTGCGAGCTCCCGCCCACGCTGGGCCACGATCATGGCGAAGGTATTGGAGATAATGAATGTGCCTACGAGCAGCGCGATACCAGCAAAGGCCCACAGGATGTAGTTGATGAAGGACAGTCCTTCTTTAACCGCCTTAGTGGTTTGCTCCACCAAGGCTTGGCCGGTGTTGAAAGTAGAACCTGGATACTCGGTTGCGAGCTGATCGCGGACGACGTTCGCATCTACACCGTCTTTCAGCGCGATGGTAACCATTTGGGCGTGGGTGCCATCAGTGAAGTGCTTGAGGAAGTCTGGCTCGGTGAAGGCAACCCCCACCTGTGAATCGTTGACGGCAGCAGAGTCAAAGATGCCGGTGATGGTCATCTCGTTCTTGCCGATCGGGGTGACGACTGTAGTTTTGTCGCCAATCTTGAGGTTGCCCTTCGACATTGCGCCGCGGTTCAGAGCAACCTCATTTTCGGTTGCCGGCTTCGTGCCTTCAGCGAGCGAGGCTCCGGTGGCGAAGTCCTGGCCAGGAGCAAGCGCGAAGGCCTGGGCTGCGGAGGCGCCTGTCTGGAGCGGTTTGCCGTCGGAGCCGGTGAGCACAACGGCGGACTGCTGCGCGGAAATATCGACGGTAGCGGTGTCCTCGCGGCCACGGATCGCGGTAACATCCGCGATCGACATGCCAAGTGGGGCATCTTTGCCGGGCATGATCACTACATCGACGTCATCAAACGCGGTGCTGAGCAGTTCGTCCATGCTACTTTGCAGGCTCGTGGTCATCATCGAGGAACCGGCGATGAAGGCGGTGCCGAGTACCACCGAGAGGATGGTGAGGAAGAGCCGAACCTTATGGGCTGCGATGTTGCGCAGAGAAATGGTGCGCATTGCGTTTTTGGCCATGCGACTAGTTGTCCTCGATTCGGGCCATCACACCGAGGATGGATTCGGTTGTGGGGTCCTGCAATTCTTCGACGAGTTTGCCGTCAGCAAGGAACACCACGCGATCCGCGTAGGAAGCAGCCTTGGGGTCGTGCGTAACGATCACCACGGTCTGCCCGAGCTCGGTGACCGAAGTGCGCAGGATATCGAGGACTTCGGCAGAGGAATTGGAATCCAGGTTGCCGGTGGGTTCGTCACCAAAAATGATGTCTGGGCGAGAAATGAGTGCGCGTGCCACGGCGACGCGCTGTTGCTGGCCACCGGACAGCTCGGCCGGACGGTGGTTCAAACGGGCAGTCAGGCCCAGTCGGCTGGTGACCTCCTCGAACCATTCCTCATCGACCTTTCGGCCTGCGATATCCACTGGCAAAGTGATGTTTTCCCGCGCGTTTAGCGTGGGCACGAGGTTGAAGGACTGGAAGACGAAGCCCAAGCGGTCACGTCGAAGCGCGGTCAGCTCTTTGTCCTTCATCTTGGAGAGCTCGGTATCTCCGATGAAAGTCAGGCCGGCGGAAGGGGCATCCAGGCCCGCCATGCAGTGCATGAGGGTGGACTTGCCGGAACCTGATGGGCCCATGATGGCGGTGAACTTACCCTTCTCAAACGTGATGGTTACGCCATCGAGTGCACGCACGGTGGCTTCGCCGGAACCGTACTGTTTGATCAGGTCTACCGCATTGGCGGCAACTTCAGCCATGGATGGGTCCTTTACTTATCTCGCCGATTAGGAACATACGTCACTCTAGTTAACTACAGACTGCTTAGCAGAGTTCCCCTAACCGCTACAACTGTGAGATGAACTGCCGTGGCTCCCCACTCAAGGGGTCCCTGAAACTCAAGCGCCTGGAAAGTAGGTGCATTGGTACACCGAAGTCTTCTGCGTCGACGGGGAGGACATCAGGGTAGATTGGGTCGCCCAGGATTGCGGATCCCGCCAAGAACATGTGTAGCCGGAGCTGGTGCGTGCGGCCGGTGAGGGGATGGAGTTCATAACGCGTGAGCGGCTCTTGGTGGCCGTGTGCGGCCTCCAGTTGGGCGTGCTCGGTGGCGTCGATAGGCGTAGTGGCATTGACTACCGTGCGTGCATTGACTGGCCCGGCGACGATCCTGGTTTTGAATTCGCCGCGCTCCTTTTCCATCCGGTGCTCCCACACTGTTCCGGGGGTGATCTCCGGGTTCGTGTGGGCAATCGCCTCGTACACCTTATCCACGGCGCGGGCCGCGAAGAGCTCCTGGTAGGCGCCGCGTATCTCCGGTTGCTTCGTCAGTACCAGCACGCCCGATGTCAGCCGGTCGAGGCGATGGGCGGGAGAAAGGTCTTGGTTGCCGGTCTGGCGACGCATCCGCACCAGCACCGACTCCGTGATGTGGCTGCCGCGCGGGAAGGTGGCCAAGAAGGGTGGCTTATCGACGACCAACAAGTGCGCATCCTCGTGGATGATCCCAATTTCATAGGGGACAGCGGGCTCGGGCGCGGGAATGCGATAAAACCAGATATCTACCCCGGCCTTCATGGCGTCCTCGGGTTGGAAGGGGATGCCACGCTGGTTGCGCACCTCGTTGTTGGCGAAGCGCTGCTGCAACGCGGCCTCATTATCCTCGGGATGTCGATGGCGCTGGGTGGAGATGAGAAATCGGAGGAACTCATAAGCGGTCATCTCGGGGGCATCGTCGGGAAAGCGGACGCGAGAAGGGTTGAGGCCGTCACGAACGGGCAGTGGTGGCCTGCGGTGTACTAGTCTGTTCCCCATGGATATCAATTCTCTCATGGCCCAGGCAGTCGAGTTCTTCAGCCACGGCATTGGCGAAATCATTGCGAATGTCATGCGCGTGTTTTATCAGGTGATGTACCCATCAAATGCTGGCGCCGCTCATCCAGTCGAGCTGCCAGCTTAAGACAAAGCTCAGTCGCCCCTGTGCTCGGGCCCGGAAGGGTCGGAGCTGCAGGGGCGTTTTGTTTCTGGGTGAAAAATTCAGTGGTGCTAACCACTGCCGAAACCGGTTCTTACGGCGTAGAATGAAGTTGAAAACAAAAACGACCCAGGACTGCGGGCACGATTATTGTTGGATTCGCGTCAGAGGTCGTGACACCAAGCGCGCAAGCGCCCTGAAGGAGAATCAGCAAAATGCCGAGAGAGAACATTGTCGTCGTTGCCGTCGATGGCTCCGATGCTTCCAAGGTTGCCGTTCGCTGGGCAGCGAACACGGCTATGAAGCGCGAAATTCCACTTCGACTGGCTTCTTCATACGCTATGCCGCAGTTTTTGTACGCAGAGGGCATGGTTCCGCCACAGGAAATCTACGATGACCTGCAGGCCGAAACCATGGAGAAGATCGAAGAGGCCCGAGCCATTGCACACGAGATGGCGCCGGACATCAAGATCGGTCACACCATCGCCGAGGGTAGCCCCATTGACCTGCTCTTAGATATGTCCAAGGACGTCACCATGATTGTCATGGGCTCCCGCGGGCTCGGCGGCCTTTCCGGCATGGTCATGGGTTCTGTCTCTGCCGCGGTGGTCAGCCACTCCGATTGCCCGGTTGTGGTTGTGCGTGAGGACAACACCGTGGACGAAAAGACTAAGTATGGCCCGATCGTCGTCGGTATTGATGGCTCCGCAGTATCGGAGAAGGCCACTCGCTACGCTTTTGCTGAGGCCTCGGCGCGCGGTGCTGAATTGCACGCTGTGCACACCTGGATGGATATGCAGGTGCAGGCTTCCCTTGCTGGTCTGGCAGCAGCGCAGCAGCAATGGCAGGTAGTGGAGGAGGAGCAACACGCACTGCTTTCGGAGCGCTTGGCCGGATACCAGTCTGAGTTCCCCGAGGTCGTGGTGAAGAAGATCGTGACTCGCGATCGCCCGGTTCGTGCATTGTGCGATGCCTCGGAAGGCGCGCAGCTGTTGGTCGTAGGCTCCCACGGTCGCGGTGGCTTTAAGGGAATGCTGCTCGGTTCCACCTCGCGTGCCCTGCTGCAGTCTGCTCCTTGCCCGATGATGGTTGTTCGCCCTACCAGCGAAGACGCCTAAGCGCGAAGCACGTTTCAGCAAGACCCGCCCTCCGGTCTGAATGTGGAAGGCGGGTCTTTTACGTCCAAGAACTACGGTTACGGCTCTATAACGGCATGGTGACGGATTGGGTAGCACTAGTGCTCAAATGTGGCTGTTTGGCCGAAAAGCGCATACCGTAGTGAATGTAAGTTGACGGTTAAACATTTTAAGGAGAATAAGACAATGGGTTTCATCGCATGGATCATCATCGGCGGCATTGCAGGCTGGATCGCATCTAAGATCATGGGCACCGATGCTCAGCAGGGCATCTTCCTTAACATCATCGTCGGCGTAATTGGCGGCTTGCTTGGTGGCTGGATGCTCGGCTTGTTCGGCATGTCTATGGAAGGCTCCGGGCTCATTATGAGCTTCCTGACCTGCTTGGTAGGTGCTTGTATCTTGCTGTTCTTGGTCGGACTGGTTACCAAGCGCAAGTAAGTTAGCGCTAAAGGTCTACATCTAGCTGGGTCCCCTTGTGGGGCCCAGCTTTTTGTGTCTTCGGGCTGCGTTATGTTAGCTAAGTGGACAGAACTTAAAACGAACCAGTCTGTTCGTATAAACTCGGCAGAGACGTAATCAGTAGAAAGGACTGTATAGCGATGGCGGCTGACTCACCTGCGCAGCAGGCAGCACCAAAATCAAAAGCATCCTCTCGGCGCAAGGGGCGTCCGAGCCCCCGGGAGCGTTTGCTCACCAGCGCCACTGAACTGTTCACCACCGAGGGCATCCGAGTGATCGGTATTGACCGAATCCTGCGGGAGGCGGACGTGGCTAAGGCGTCGCTCTACTCTCTGTTCGGTTCCAAGGATGCGCTGGTCGTAGCCTATGTGGAACAGCTTGATGCCGCATGGCGGGCAGAGTGGTCGGAGCGCACGGCGGGAATGTCCTCACCGAAAGACAAGATCCTGGCGTTTTTTGACCAATGCATTGAGGCGGAGCCAAAGCAGAACTTCCGTGGCTCGCACTTTCTCAACGCGGCCACTGAGTATCCACGTGCGGAGACGGACACCGAGAAGAAGATTGTGGCTGCAGCCATGGAACATCGCCGCTGGTGCCACGCCACGCTTTCGCAGCTACTGACTCAGCTCAACGGCTTTCCGGGCGATACATTAGCGGACCAGATCCTCATCTTCCTGGAGGGAGGCCTGGTGGGCAGTACGTTGACGCTCTCCGTGGAACCGCTGCGTACTGGCCGCAACCTCGCCGATGAGCTGATTTCTGCGCCACCGGCGGACTACTCCATCTGATCCTCGTCTGATTGATTCTTGGGAGCCTTGGCTCTTTTTGCCGCCAACCGCGCTTCTCGACGCTCCTTTGCCTGCTGACGTTGGGCCTTCCGGCGCAGCTCGGCGTTGTTCTTCTTTTCTGCATTGAGCGCGAGCTTTGCTTCGCGGCGCTCCGCTTTCGCGCCGATAATTGTCTTGTAGTGCTCGCCAATCTTGTGCGGCTGCAACAGCATCAGTGCGCGATGCTTGTTGATGAATCGCTTGTGTCGCTTCTTTTCCGCCTTCTTCACCTTGTATGCCGCCTTGGTTTCCTCCCGGTAGGCGAGGAACTCCGGTGTGAGGGGATTCTTGCGTTCTAGCAGGTAGGTCATGATGAAGAATTGGGACATGGTCCACAGGTTCCCGCCGAACCAATAGAGCATGATTGCAAGTGGAAGCGGGGCGGTGAAAGCTGAGCTCAACAGCATGATTGGGACGAGGACGACAAAAGCTCCCAGCATTTTGGTCAGCCAAACGCCAAAGGACTGGCTCCAATCCAAGGTGCGGTAACCACGCCAGGTGGAAAATGCCATGTTCACGCTGGTAAACAAACAAGTTGCGAGCACCAAGGGAGTAATAACTCCGACAGTCATCTCCTTTGTTGTCCCTAGCTCAGCAAGCTTCTCTGTTGACATCGCGATGTATGCCGGTAGCGGCACATCGAGGAAACGAACTTGCAGGAATTCGCTCACATCGGTTGGTGTTAAGAAGCCGATCGCGCGGTGCGCAGCGTCGAGGCCTTCCGCGGGGCGGGCCATGCGTAGGAGCACTTGGTACAGTCCGAGGAATACCGGGATCTGGATCAAGGCCGGCACACAACCAGCCATCGGGCTGTAGGAGTTCTCTTTGTGCAGGTCTTTGCGCTGCTGTTGGTGCCACGAGTAAGCATCTGCGTCGGTGCGGGACTCGTATTCCTCCTGCAATTCCCGGTACTTCGGGCGAAGGAGTTGTGCTACTCGCCCATTGTTCATCTGGATCCAGGTTGTTGGGGCGATGATGGAACGCACAGTGACAACCAAGGCGAAGATTGATAGAAGCCAGGACAAAGCCGGGTCGACACCAAGCAGTGAGTGCAGCAAGTAATGCCAAAACTTCATGATCGCCGAAACCGGGTAAATCATAAATTCGATCATGGGTGGGCTTTCACTAGGGGGATATTTCAACCGAATCAACTCTAGTGCACGAGCAAGGAAAGGAAATAGCCAACACAGATGCGAAGTGGATAGGATTGTCGGCATGAACGCAGCACGGCATTCGGGCAGCACAACGGCTACTTCTACGCAGCGGAAGGTTTCTGCCGTGCAGGTAGTCGGTGAGCTCTTCATCACCATCAGCCTGTTGCTGTTCTCCTTTGCCTTTTATGAGGCGTACTGGACGAATGTGGAAGCCGGCAAGAATCAAGACGCGGCAGCCCAACAGTTGGAATCAGAATGGAAAAAGAACCCGCGAGAAAAGAAAGTGCCGGAGCTGGGTGAAGCATTCGCCCGCATGTACATTCCGGCCTTCGGCTCGGATTTTCAATTCGCCATAGTTGAGGGCACTAGCGACGCAGATCTCCTCACTGGCCCCGGTCATTACGAGGAATCTCAGCTGCCTGGGGAGCCTGGGAACTTCGCCGTCGCGGGTCACCGCGTAGGCAAGGGAGCGCCGTTTAATGACCTCGGCCAGTTGCAGGAGTGCGACGCTATCGTCGTCGAGACGCGCACTGACTGGCACATCTATCGCGTCCTGCCGATTGATGCCAGCGGTGCTACGCGCCGGGCCGAAGCGGCCTCGTGTTTTGACCAGCAGCACGTCGCGGAGCTCAGCGAAGGTCGCTACCAGGGGGTTGCGGGTCGGCATATTACTGTTCCCGGCGACTATGCGGTGGTCCAACCGGTCCCTGGGCAGGACACGGCTGCATCGGCCCCTGGGGTGGGATCACTCATGACGATGACTACCTGTCACCCGCAGTTCTCCAACGCGGAGCGCATGATTGTCCATGCGATGCTCGTGCGTTCGGAGCCGAAGACCGGGGACAATCGTCCCGCAGAATTCAAGGAAGGCTAGCTCATGTATGGATACCTGTGGCGTCACCTGCCGGGGCCACTGCCGGTGAAAATATTGATCGCGGTGGCGATCGTGGTCGGCATCTTCTTCTTGCTGATGGAAGTGGTGTTTCCGCAGGTATCAGACTTGATGCCCTATCAAGAAGTAGCAGTGTAGTGGGTGCTACAGCCCGAGGTTCTTGATTACTTCTTTAGCAACCAGTTCTGCTTTGAACGATTGATCCTGATTACTGATGGTCACCACTGCAGTATTGCCACGATAGACGGCATAGAGAGACCGGCCGGGGGAGCCCATCCTGCCGCCGGTCCAGCCCGCTGGTTCCTCAGCTGGTTCGGTGCTTGCGATGGGCGCGGCCCAATTCACTACCTCTTCAGCTTCCGCCTCGGTGGACATCCGGCGCACTAAAACGGTCAGTTGTGGCTCCTCAGCATAGGACCAAAAGACACAGGCTGGAGTATCAAAGCGTTCGTCAATGCCTGCTCCCAGTACGCGTTGCCCGTTGGTGTCTGCGACCCACTGGGAGTCAAGATAAGGGCATTCCTGAAGCTGCTGCCGGCCACCGATTACTTCGGGAAGGGCGCTGGGAGGCAGGCCCTGGTCAGAGCTCGCAAGCGGTGCGCCGCTTTGCGCCACAGGTGAATTCGCGATTTCACCCTTCCCGCCCTCGACATTGCCAGCGCAAGCGCTGAGAAAGGTGAGCATGACAAGACTGAACACGAGGCGCTTCATAGTGTTAAGCCTAAAGTAGTTAAGTGATGGATACGGAACTTATCCCTGAGGGCGGTATGCCTGGGGCGGAAACTTTAAGGCGCAGCGTCGACTTTGTGCTGGGCACCCTCCTGGTCATGGCTGGGGCAATCGTCATCACGGAGGGCTCCGAGCAGCCCTATCTCGTGCTGGGGTTACTCTTTGGCTTCGCTGCGCTCTACTATTGGGGATCCTTTTTCCTCGACCCTGCCGCTACCTGGTCCATATTCGTGTGGCTCCTGGTGCTCACACTGCTTTGGGTGGTGCTGTTGCCCATTGAGCCACTCGCTGTGTACCTGGTGTTCCCGATGTTCTTCCTCTACTTGAACGCCTTTCCCGACTATCGGGGTGTCACTGCGGTAGTGGGAGCCACTTTGGTGGCGATCTTCGCCCAGTGGCCGCTTCTCACCCCAGGCACAGTGGTGGGGCCGACGTTGGCTGCGCTGGTCACCATCGCAATTTTCTTCTCCTTTCGACGGATGTGGCTGGCCCACATGGAGCGGGAGCAGCTGTTCCGTGAGCTCTTGCAGACCCGGCATCAGCTGGCTGCCACGGAGCGCGAGGCTGGCATGGTTGCGGAACGTCAACGCATCGCGCATGAGATTCATGACACCCTTGCCCAGGGCCTGTCGAGCATTCAAATGTTGCTCCATGTAGCGGAGCAGGAGGTGAACTCTGGGGCGAGTGGGAACGCCATCAGGCATATCGAATTGGCGCGTGGCACGGCAGCGGAGAATCTCTCTGAGGCGCGGGCCATGATCGCGGCGCTGCAACCAGCGAGCCTGACGGAAAGCTCCCTCGAGAACGCGCTGCAAAGAATTGCCGAGTCCTGCAGCATCCCCGAGGTAGCGGTCACTCTGGAGGGGGCGGTGCAGCCACTACCGATGCGGGTGGAGGCTACGCTGTTGCGGATCGCACAAGGAGCAATGGGGAACGTGGCAAAGCATTCTCAGGCAACGCGAGCGAAGCTGACGCTGACGTATGAGCCGGATGAAGTCCGCCTTGACGTAGTGGACCATGGGGTGGGTTTCGTGCCGGCAGACGTTGCGGCTCGCCCTGCCGGATTAGGGCATATTGGTCTCGATGCGATGCGCTCACGGGCCAAAGAAGTGGGCGGGACGCTATCGGTGGAATCCGAACCCGGTCTTGGCACGGCGGTGAGTGTGGCGATTCCGATTCGCTCGGTAGACTCAAACAAGGCTGACTTGAAGGGATCCGAATGATTCGCATTTTGCTTGCCGACGACCATGAGATCGTCCGCCTAGGCCTGCGTGCCGTACTCGAGGCCGAACCTGACATCACCATCGTTGGGGAAGCTGCAACCGCTGATGATGCCATTGCCGCTGCTCAGGCAGGGGGGATTGACCTGATTTTGATGGACTTGCGCTTCGGTGCCGGGGAAACAGGGCGAAAAGTGGCTACCGGTGCGGACGCGACGGCGGAGATTCGTCGGACGGTGCCAAACCCACCCCATGTGCTGATGGTGACGAACTATGACACCGATGCTGACATTCTCGGCGCGATTGAGGCTGGCGCTGTGGGCTATCTGCTGAAAGACGCCCCACCGAAAGAACTGATTGCGGCGGTTCGCTCTGCGTCCTGCGGTGATACTGCGATGTCGGCGGTGGTAGCGGATCGCCTGTTGATTCGCGAGGAGGCACCACAGGGCGCGCTCACGCCACGCGAGTTGCAGGTCCTCACGCTGGTCGCCGAGGGGCATTCCAACCGTGTCATCGGTTTTGACCTGGAGCTTTCGGAGGCAACGGTGAAGTCTCACCTAGTGCACATCTACGACAAGCTGGGGGTTCGCTCGCGGACCTCCGCTGTGGCAGCGGCCCGCGAACTGGGATATCTCTAGGTTTTAGTGCGCGGCGAGGTACTTCTCAATGATGTCATTGGCGAGCTTGCCGCGCGCCGCTACCTCAATGCCTTGGGACTGCGCCCACTCGCGAACCGCCTTGGGATCTGGATTGTTAGCGGTTTTGCGGGCCGTATTCGTGTCCTTTCGGGCGACCTCGATAAACGGTGCTAACGCTGCGTGGAAGGTCTTCGCATTCTGCTCCGAAAGATCCATAATGTAGCTATTACCGTTTACAGAAAACTTGATAACATTTACCTCGTCCTTGGTGAGAGGGGAGTTATCTAAATCATCAAAAAACTGAATTACTTCACGACGTGCCATGATGTTCTCCTTTAATGGTGGTAAATACGTTCCAATAATAAACCTAATTAAAGTATATTTCAAGATTGGTTTTGTTTGCGTTCGGGGGGTTCGAGGCTGGAAAACTCGCAGTGAACGAGGCGTGAAATCTTGTCAACAATGCGGCCTAGCGGTCGCGACCATTAGGCGAAGCGACCATGATCTCTAGATATGGCGATCCTGAAGAGCGCAATTGCGCGTGCAGTGGGGCTGGAATCGCGGTTATCTCGAAGAAGCTTTTTGTGGGGCGCGCTAGGCGTTAGCACGCTGACTTTGCTGCCCGGTTCCCTCAATACCGCCTACGCAGGGAACTTCGCCGAACTCATTGATCTTGACCTACAGCAGCGACATGAACCTAACCCACTGAATCCTGCAGAGTTTCGACCATTTCTACACGGAGTCGCCTCAGGGGATCCACTGCCTAACAGCGTGGTGTTATGGACGCGCGCGACGCCGTCCCTAGAGGCGGTCCCAGGCTCTGGCAAGGGGGAGCCAGTTAAAGTGCGCTGGGAAGTTGCACTTGACTTTGAATTCGCCGATATTGTTTCTTCGGGTGTGGAAATTGCGGAGGCGAAACACGATCACACTGTTCATGTAGATCCGTGGAATTTGCAGCCAGCAACCGAATACTTCTATCGATTTCGAATTGAGGGCGGTGATTTCGATGGGACTTACTCCAGAATTGGTCGCACAAAAACAGCTCCCGCCCCAGAAGACACCCCAACGGAATTGAATGTGGCGGTATGCTCGTGCGCCAACTTTGAATCTGGCTATTTCTCTGCCTATTCGGATATCGCACATCGCGCGGCGGATAATGCCATCGATGTGGTTGTCCATTTAGGGGATTACATTTATGAATATGCCTCTGGTTCTCATGCCGGTAAGTATGGCGTAGTCCGGAGCCATGAACCGACCTGGGAGATCGTGAGCTTGGCGGACTATCGCACTCGCTACGGCCGCTACCGGCGGGACACTGAACTTCAAGCAGCCCACGCAGCCGCGCCTTGGGTAGTGATGTGGGACGATCATGAGATTGCGAACAATGCCTGGGAGCATGGCGCGCCGGGGCATACCGGTTGGAATGGGGACTGGCAGCTGCGCCGGGCTGCGGCAATGCAGGCGTATTTGGAATGGCTGCCGGTGCGGGGGCAGGCGCCGTCGCAAGGCGGGCACATCTACCGCTCCTTGCGTTTTGGCACTCTGGCAGAGCTGACAATGCTCGATTTGCGTAGCTATCGTGACCGTCCCGAGAAGCTCAACATCAAGCGGTCCTTGTCCGAAGAGCGCACCATCATGGGGGCTGAACAATTCGCGTGGCTGCAAAGGAAGCTGGAGAACCCCCAAACTACGTGGAATGTGGTGGGCACCTCCGTGATGCTCACTCCGATCAGCCTGCTCGAAATGGATTCGACGATTGGAAATGCGGTGCAGAACCTGATCGGGGAGGGTTGTGAAGGGGTTCCGTATAACCTCGACCAGTGGGACGGCTATGTGGCCGACCGGCGGCGGTTGTTCCAGTCCCTGCATCGCCGTAAAACCGAGCACCCGGATGTCAGCACCGTTTTTCTGGCGGGCGACATCCACTCCGAGTGGGCAGCGGAGTTGGAGTATGAGGGGGTGCGAGTCGGCGCTGAGCTCGTGTGCACTTCCGTGTCCGCCGCGAACATTGACGATGGACTCGGCGTGCCAGCGAACTCCCCCGTGAGTACTGAGGCGGAAGCTCACCTGCTGCGCACCAATCCCCACGTCAAACATGTGGACTTAGATGCGCACGGATACAGCTTGGTGCGAATCACCGCCACACAGGTCAGTATGCGTTTCATGCGAGTAGATGATGTGACAGTTGCTGGATCGGCGATCCGCCCGGCTGGAACCGCGCTTTTCGACGGCCACGGCGTTCGCCACGAATGAGTCAAAGCTGTCTCGTGCTGCCAAACCGCGCGGTTCAGGGCAGAATAATTGGTATTAAGTTTTAACAGCTACAGCAGTGTTGGGAAGTTTTAAATGGCTAAGAAGCAGCTAGTACCGGAAATTGATTCTTTGCTGCAGGGAATCAGCGAATGCGCCGAGCATCGAAAGGCGGAGATCGACCGGGTAGCGCCAACCCACGCTGAAGGTGCCCGCAACCTCGTGCACTACAAGTACCTGCGTTCCCAGGATCTGCGACGGCTACAAGCGCACTTGTCGGACTTAGGAGTTACTCGCATGTCCACCATTGAGGTGGGGGTGAAGGCCAAGCTGGAGGCGGCTCGCAATGTGGTCGGCATGCTGGAAGGCAGCGGAGCGCCCTATGACTTTCAGACGATCGCCGATAGTTTCGCTCGTGCCGACGAAATCCTGGAAGAGCACACGGAACGCCTACTGGGCCCTACCGATGAGAACACACCCTCTCGCATCATGGTGACCCTGCCGACGGAGGCAGCGGAGGACTTTGACATGGTCGCTTCCTTTGTTGACTCCGGCATGGACATTGCGCGCATCAACTGTGCTCATGACGGACCCGAGGTGTGGCAGCGCATGATCGCGAATGTTCACCGTGCTGGGGCAGCCGCAGGACGTGAAGTACGCGTCAATATGGACCTGGCGGGACCTAAGATCCGCACGGGAGAAATCGCGCCGGGCCCTGCTGTGGGGCGAGCTCGAGTTACCCGTGATGATGCCGGCAAGGTGCTCTGCAAGTCCAAACTGTGGCTAACCGCAGTGGGTGAGGATGGGCCGGAGGCGCCAGAATTCGAGGGGCGTCCGGCGCTGCCCGTGCAGGTGGCGAAGGAATGGCTGGAAGGCCTGCAGGTAGACAGCATCATTTCCTTGCATGACAGCCGGGGCTCTAAGCGGGAGTTTCAGGTCGTCGAGAAGCGAGAGGGTGCGGTTTTAGCTGAAGGGGATCGGAACGCCTACATCGCTGAGGGGACGCTGCTCGAATGCGACTATGAGCGTGCGCGTGCCCACGGGATTCCTCATGTGGTGCAGGCGCTGCGAATGCATGTCGGGGACAAACTGGCTCTGACCAGTGAAGATGTAGTGTGCGAGATCGCGCCCGGCAAAATCTCCACGATTTCCTGCAGCCTGCCAGAAGCCGTCGCTGCGCTGGAGGTCGGGCACAATGTGCTTTTCGACGACGGTTCCATTGCTGCCGTAGTGGTAGAGCGTAGGCAAAGCCCGAACGGCGGCCAGGAAGCAGTCTTGGAGATCACTCGGGCCAAAGAGGGCGGCGTGAAACTGGCAGCTCACAAGGGCATCAACCTGCCGGATACGCAGCTGTCGTTGCCGAGCATCACCGCCGAGGATGAAGAACACCTTGAGTTTGTGGCCCGACATGGTGACATCGCGGCTATTTCTTTCATCCGCAGCGTCGCGGACGTGCATTACTTGTGGAAGGTAATGGATCGTCTTGCCAACAAGTTCGATGAGGAGTCCCCGGAACTGGGGGAGCGGGTTCGTCAGCTGGGTGTGGTCTTGAAGATTGAGACAGTACCGGCCTTCGAGAACATTTCTGAAATCCTGTTGGAAGGGATGCGCCATCCGAACTTCGGAATCATGATTGCGCGCGGAGACCTTGCGGTTGAACTGGGATTCGACCGCATGACTGAGGTGCCTGGGCAGCTCATGGTGATCGCCGAAGCTGCGCATATCCCGGTGATCGTGGGTACGCAGATCTTGGAAAATATGGCGAAGAATGGGCTGCCGTCCCGCGCGGAGATGACCGACGCTGCGTTCGCGTTGCGGGCGGAGTCCGTGATGCTGAACAAGGGGCCGCACATCACTGATGCGATCGAGATCCTGAATAAACTCAGCCGCCGTCTGGGACGCTCACAGCGTAAGAACCGGATGCTGCTGCGCCACATCCATTCCTGGGACGACTAAGGCGGGACACATGCAGATCATTGCGCATCGTGGAGATTCCGGCGCCTACCCGGAACTCACCCACATCGCGTTTGAGCAGGCCTTGCTGCAGGGCGCCCCGGCCGTTGAATGCGATGTCCGCCTCAGCAGCGACGGCGCTGTGGTCTGCGTGCATGATTCTTCGATCGCGCGCGTATCCGACGGCACCGGAAAAGTGGAAAACCTCAGCTATGACGAGTTATGCGAATTCAACTTCGGTACCGCCCAGTATCCGCAACCACCATTGCTTTTTGACGACCTGCTAAAGCTGGTCACCCAGTACCCTGACCGGCACCTGTACATAGAAACTAAGCACCCCAGCCGCTACGGCAAGATGGTTGAAGAACAGGTAGCCAACCGGCTGCGCTATGCAGGTCTTCTAGAAGATCCGCGCATCCACCTAATCTCCTTCAGCCCGCTTGCAATCCGCAACTTCGAGCGCTTAGCACCACAACTGGACCGGATCTTGCTGCGCGAGGACACCCCTTCGCTGACCTGGCGCGCCGCCGCCCGCTGGTGCCAACCAATGGGCATCGGAATCTCTATTGACGCTGCTCGAGCGAACCCAGCGGACTTGCAGCTAGCGCAGCGGATGTATCTGTGGACCGTTGATGATCCCGCGGACATGATCTGGGCCCGCGAGCACGGTGTCGACATGATGGCAACTAATTACCCAGCATTGGCGCTGGGCACGGTATCTTAGGGGCATGGCTAAAAAGAAGAAGAACGAAGAGCAGTTGCCGGAGGGCATGAGCCGTCGTCAAGCAAAGCTCGCCGCCCGCGCCGCCGAGCGTGCTGCCCTAGAACGCGACCCACGCCCATACGCCGGACTGACAATGGAGGCCGACCTAGTGGCTCTCCAGGAATTCGTTCCGGCCGCATTTGCGAAGCTCCCGGTTAAAGACTGCGAGCGCGACATCTACGTTGCCACTGTCCTCCCAGGTGCCGCAGGCGCAATTGTGCAGGAAGATGGCACCGCCTATGTGGCGCTGCAAACCCAATCCCACACCCACAATCCGGGCCGAGACCTCGCATACGCAATCGCCTGGGCGAAGGATGCGCAGCCAGGGGACACCTTGCAAAGCACCGCAAACGACGGTTCACAGCCGGAGCTGACCTCGTTGCTCGATGCAGCGGGCGAACTCGACGTAACCGCGCGTGAAGACTTCAATTGGTGGCTACCAGAAGGCACCCAGCTCGATCCAGGTACCGCCCAGTCCCTGCAGGCCGCCAATGACACCATCATGCCGTCCTACCAGGTAGAGGGTGACTTTGCCGGCGTGGCGTGGTGGATTGATCCAGGCGAGAAGGCCCACATTCGTTGGGTACGGCCCGATGAGGAAGAAAAGCTCCTGCGCGCCCTTGCTCGCATCTCTGCAGCGGGTGCCCTGAATCTCGGTGAAGATACCAAATTCGCCGGTGTTTTCCGTACCCACGGTGTTGCCGTCCCAGTGTGGGACCTGCCGGTCGGAGTCTCCCATGAGACCTACGGCCCGATTCTAGAGAAGCTGGATAAGAAGATTGCCGCTTCCATGGACTCCGATGAGGAACTGTCTGCGGATGCTCGACGCGCACTGGAGAACATCAAGTCCCGTCAGGTGACCATTAGGTAACTGCAAGGGTCAAAAATAGCCTCTGCCCTGGACTTTCTCGTTGAGAACATGTTCAGGGCAGAGGCTTATCTGTTGTGCTACTTCTCTAGGAGGTCATCAGAGTCGCTAGGGAAGACGATGTTGTAGGAGATACCAGCGATTGCGGCGCCAATCAGTGGTGCAACGAAGAACGCCCACACCTGCGTCAGTGGTTCGGAGCCAGCGTACAGCGCCACACCCAAGGAGCGGGCCGGGTTCACGGAGGTGTTGGAGATCGGAATGGAAACCAGGTGGATCAGGGTCAGCGCAAGGCCAATCGCGATCGGCGCGAAGCCTTCTGGTGCGCGATCATCGGTGGCACCCAAGATGACAAAGAGGAAGATCGCGGTCAGGACGAGCTCTGCAATCAGGACGGCCACGAGAGAGTAACCATTAGGGGAGAGGTCTCCGTAGCCGTTGGTGGCAAAACCGGAGGCGACAGCGTCGAAGCCTTCCTTGCCGGAAGCAATTGCGTAGAGAACGCCACCGGCAGCAGCGCCAGCGACGAGCTGAGTGATCCAGTACGGCAGCACTGCTTTCGGCTCGATACGGCCAGCGAGCACCGCACCCAAGGTCACGGCCGGGTTGAAGTGGCCGCCGGAGATATGGCCGACAGCGTAGGCCATGGTGAGGACGGTGAGACCGAATGCGAGGGAGACTCCCACGAAGCCGATGCCCATGTTGACGGCTTTGTCATCAGTCAGGACGGATGCCGCGAAGACTGCGGAACCGCAGCCGCCGAAGACGAGGACGAAGGTGCCGAGGAACTCTGCGAAGAGTCGGGCTGACATTTTGGAATGCACGGTTATTGCTCCTAAGTAAATCAGTGGTCAGATTTACCGTACATTTCTTTGGTTAGCATTTCCCCTCCAAGCCCAAATGTCATTCATGCTCAACAGCTATAAGTGCTGGTCTGTTCAGTTCGAGGGGGTGATCGCCTATTGTGTTTTATTCACAACTTTGTCCCAAATGCGCAGAAACTCGGACATTTCTTCCTCATTGGTCACAGTGATGCGCACGCCTTCGCCGGGAAACACACGCGTCACAGCGCCAGCAGCCGCAAGCTCTGTGCCAAGCTGCTCGGCATCCACGCGTGGAACCCACAAGAAGTTAGCCTCCGAGGGCACCGCGGCTACATGTTCCTGCACTCGAGCACGCTGCTTGACGACGTCATCGGTGCGCGCCAGCAGCTCATCCCGCGCCTGCAGGGAGGCCAAGGCTCCCGCCTGTGCGACGCTGCTGACTCCAAACGGAACCGCAACCTTGGCCATCGCCGCAATGATCTCCGGGTTGCCAACGGCGTAGCCAACTCGCGCGCCAGCTAATCCGTAGGCCTTAGAAAAAGTGCGCAAGCCAACCAAGTTTGGATACTGCTGCACTAGCTGCGCAGCATCCGGCTGATCATCGCCCCGGTTGTACTCGAAATAGGCCTCGTCTAAAGCTACGGTGACCTGTGCTGGGACCTGATCCATAAACTCGACGAATTCGGAATGAGTAATGGTGGTACCGGTGGGATTATTCGGATTGCATACAAAGATCAACCGCGTTCGCTCAGTGATCGCGCGCAGCATCGCCGGAAAGTCGTGGCGGTGGGCGTCGTCAAGCGGGACCTGCACCGAGGTGGCTCCAGTGATCGCCACGAAGAGTGGGTAGGCCTCGAAGCTGCGCCACGCATACATCACTTCATCGCCTGGCAGTGCGGTGGCCTGGACCAACTGCTGACATAGGGCAGAAGAGCCAGTGCCGACGCCAATATGGGCCACGCTAGTGCTCAAATGTGTGGCCAAGGCCTCGCGCAGCGCCATGCACCCCATGTCTGGATACCTGTTCGACTCCGCCAACGCCTCCTGCATAGTCGCCAGCGCTGCAGGCAACGGGCCTGCGGTCACCTCATTGCTGGAGAGCTTCAGGGCGTGGGGGAGCTTCTTGCCAGGCTTGTACGCCTGCAGTTTGGACAGGTCAGCGCGGATCATGAACATAAGCCTACTCTGGGTTTTGGAAGTTCCCGTAGGTGCCCTGTAGGATTGCTTAAGGTTTTCGCACCTCGTGTGATAACTGCTGGAGATGTGCCAGAGTGGCCGAATGGGGCTCCCTGCTAAGGAGTTGTCCCTTCTTGGGACCGCAGGTTCAAATCCTGTCATCTCCGCTCACCTTGTTTTTTTTAAAAACAGGGGATTTCACCGGGCCTGGTGGAATTTTGCGCCCGTAGCTCAACGGATAGAGCATCTGACTACGGATCAGAAGGTTGGGGGTTCGAATCCCTCCGGGCGCACCATGTGAAGTCTCGAGACATCGTTCCTATTCGATGTCTCGAGACTTCTTTGCTTTTGAGGGGCTTGCACTGGAATCAAAACGTTGCCGTGATCGTGCTGCCCGTTATTGGGCGATCCAAAGCGGGGGATATGTGGCGTGCCGTCGATGAGGTGCGCGAGCTTGGTTGTCTCTGTTATTTGCTAAGGCTTCCTTAGCTCTCTCGGCGCTGTGTGCGCTCTTGACGAGTCTTCAGTGCTATCTCGGAGAGAATGAGAACTCCAGGAACGATGAGTAGCCAATCTGGAACAAAGGTTGAGGCAAGGATAAACGCGGCAAACATGCCAGCGAATGCAAACGTCATGGTGTTTTTCATAGGTATCCTTCGGGGAAGATTTCGGCGGAAAGCTTGCCGCGTATCAATAATACGATCTTAAATGACAGCTAACCAAATACTTTGATTGTCTCTCGAGGGATATGTATCACTGAAAAGGCTTCAGAGTTTGAATCAGCTGGCTTCGAGGTCATTGGGTTTAGTAAAAGCGCAGTGAGCTACTGCTTTCAAGCTACGAGGCAAAATAGCCGCCACCTGCAAATTTGCCAAAAATTAACCTCGGTGTGTAGAGTAAATTCTCGTTGCACAGCAGCAATGCTGAAAACATGCGCCCGTAGCTCAACGGATAGAGCATCTGACTACGGATCAGAAGGTTGGGGGTTCGAATCCCTCCGGGCGCACCAAAAGAAAACTCCGGCCACAGGCACGGAGTTTTTTCGTTTTCGCTGTAAGCGATAGTTTTCGTGTAGCCTAGCGAACATGAAAATCAACGATAAATTGGCTGCGGCCCTCAACGAACAAGTAACTGCTGAACTCGAAGCTGCCCTGGTCTACCTCCAGCTGTCCTATGTTGTTGATGGCTTTGGTTTGGCCGGCATCCGTGACTGGCTGCGTGCACAGTCTGCCGAGGAAAACACCCACGCCCAGATGTTTGCGGATCACCTGGCTGCCCGCGACGTAGTGCCACAGATCCAGACCATCAACGCGCCACAGGTCTCCGCTACCAGCGTTGTTGAGGTGTTTGAAGCCGCACTGGCACACGAGGAGCTAATCTCCGACAAGATCCGCAACCTGGCCGAGCTGGGCTTCGAGGTCAAGGACTATGATTCTCGCCCGTTGATCGATTCCTTCCTTGCGGAGCAGGTTGAAGAAGTTGCCACCGTTAAGGAAATCCTGGACCGCCTGCGTATCGTCGGCGACGACGGTTCCGGACTGCTGCGTATCGACGCCGAGATGGGCACCAGCCGCAGCGCCGAGTAGTCTCCGGCTGTTTTCTAAAAGACCTCGATCCGGGCGCCCAGATTCTCGGCCTGCTCGAGCTGTGAGATCCACCCCTTGGCTCCAGGGTGCAGTCTGAGGACTGGGCGTCCCGAGATCCCAGTGATTGCGGAGGATGCGGAACGGGCTTCGAAGCGGATTCGGGAGCGGTACCCGGCGTCGATAAGCATGCCGAGGTCATCCTCCGGGGAAGCCAGGTGGGCGCGCGCATCAGAAAGCAGAGCGAGCGCCTCATCAAGGGCCAGGAGGAGAGCCTCGTGGTTGGTTTCGCACATCGCCTGAACCAGGGACGGGGTGGAGCCAGCAACGCGGGTGGAGTCCCGGAAGGACCCGGCGGCGAGGGAGAGCGCCAGTGCGCCACCGTTGTCGCCGGTGATCGCGAGGACTTCCGCGAAGATGTGCGGCAGGTGGGAGATACGCGCTACGGCTTGGTCGTGTGCGGTGACCCGCGCCGGGATAACTTCCGCCCCAACGAGCAGCGCCATCTGGACGACATCGAGCCATAGTTCGACCCAGCTGTCGGAGGGGGAATCGTAGGCGTGGTCGAAGGTGACCACCCATGCTGCCTTTTTAAACAGCCCGGTCATGGAGGCGGGCCAGCCGGAGTCTGCGGTGCCAGCCATAGGATGGCTGCCCACGTAGCGGTCTTGCATGCCTGCTTCGCAGACTTGCTTGTATACCTCAGCTTTGACGCTGACTACATCGGTGATCCCGCAGCTGGGGGCGTGTTCGGCGATGGCGCTGAGTAGGGAGGCGATGGCGGGCATCGGGGTGGCCATCACAATGAGGGCACCGGTGGCCTCCGCTCGTTGCAGGGTTGGGATGAAGTCGGAGGTGACGTCGTATCCTTCCTTCGCGGCGGCGGTGGCGCCGGAGGGGGAACGATTGAAGCCGAAGACCTCAACGCCGGCGGCGGAAAGGTCGCGGAGCAGCGAGCCCCCGATAAGTCCGAGGCCGAGGATACATACTGGTCGGGAAATCTTCGCGTTAGTCACCACTCAAGTGTGGCACAAAACGTGTGACACCGACTACGGTTACAGGCTATGAGCACCCATGAAGATCTGAGCTTTGCGGTCACTGTCACCTCGGTTCAGGGCACGTGGACCGTCGCCGAGTATGACGATGAGTTCCAAGACGTTGCCGATGCAGTTTCTGCAGTTCGCAAGCTGCGCGCAGAAGGACCCGCCTTCGCGTTGATCTGTGTGGAAGATGACTATTTCATCATCGTCCGCCCGACTCCGGGACGGGTGAAGGTGCTGCTTTCTGATGCGACCGCTGCCCTGGATGATGACTACGCTGCCTCTGCCCTCGAACTTGTGGGTGCAGAGACCCCAGCTGAGGAGGAAGACTCCTATCCAGAAGGTGACTTCGACATCTTTGAAGACCTGGGGGCCTCCGAGCAGGTCATGTCCGTGATCGCCGATGACGATGAAGCATGGGCCTCGGAGCAACTGCAGCGCATCGCAGACGAGCTCGGCTGCGGCGATGAATTCGCCGACACCCTCGACCTGGACTAATGGTTTTGCCCAAACCGCTGCCGGAGCTCGCGGCCGAGGAGATGATGCGCCGCGCCATCGAGGTGGCCCGCACCACGCCCCCAGGCGATGTGCCGGTAGGGGCCGTGCTTTTCGACGCCAATGGCCACGAGCTAGCTCATGCCACGAACCGCCGGGAAACCGACCAGGATCCGACCGCGCACGCGGAGGTGTTAGCAATTCGTTCAGCCGTCGCTAAGCATGGCGATGGCTGGCGCTTGAGCGGCTGCACCCTCGCAGTCACGCTCGAACCCTGCACGATGTGCGCCGGTGCGCTGCTCGGTGCGCGGCTGAAAAGCCTGGTCTTTGGCTCCTGGGAACCCAAGACGGGTGCGTGCGGCTCTCTTATTGACGTCCTGCGCGTGCCAGCCCAACTGCACAGAGTTGAAGTACGTGGCGGTGTTCTTGAACAGGAGTGCGCAACACTTCTGACGGACTTTTTCGTTTCTGTTAGGCTCGACAGTTCCCAACGCAAAGGAGACCATCGTGTCTGATTTCAAGAACAAATTCGAAGACGCAGCAGGCCACGCCAAGGAAGAAATCGGCGAGGCAACCGGAAACGAGAAGCTGGCTAACGAAGGTCGCGCTGATCAAGCTAAGTCCGACATCAAGAGCGCTGCTAAGGAAGCCGGCGACAAGATCCTTGGCGCTTTCAAGAAGGACGACTAAAACGCGATTTGGTCGCTGCAGTGCGCACCCGCTAATCTAATTCGCGGTGGCGTGTCCGAGCGGCCGAAGGTGCTCGCCTCGAAAGCGAGTGTTGGGTAACCCCCAACCGCGGGTTCAAATCCCGCCGCCACCGCCAAAGTGAAATTCACCCCGGATTCTTCCGGGGTGTTTTCGTTATAAGGTCGAAAGTGCATCCAGATCCATAGGAGACCCGCATGGCGAAGTTCTTGTTTCGAATTGGCAGATGGTCCTACCTGCATAAATGGTCAGTGGTCGCCATCTGGCTAGTCGTGCTGGTAGCTGTCGGCGGATCTGCGTTGGGTTTGCAGAAAGGCTTCGAAGACAAGTTCTCCATTCCAGGGACGCTTTCCCAAGAAGCTGCTGAACTGCTAATTAAGAACTTCCCGGAGCAGAAGAACCCCCTCGACAACGCGGGTGTCAACATTGTGTTCGCCGCTCCCGAAGGTCACCGTCTCTCAGAGCCGCAGTACGTGGCTGCTATCGACGACGTGGTGGCACACATTGAAGCCGGCATCCCGGACATGAATGACACGATGCGCTTCGGTAACCCGGTCAAGCTCAACCCGCAGTTGCAGCAGGGCATCATCGATCAGGAGGTTGCCTCGGGGCTACCGGAGGAGACCGCGCGTGCCGACGCCGCGAACCTCACTCTCATGTCCGAGGACGGGCGCATCGGTTTCACCACTTTCGGTATCGACGTACCTTCCCCCACCGATGTCACAGAACAGCACCGTGCCACAATCCGGGAAGCGCTGGAGATTGGCCGGTCCCAAGATCTCATCGTCGAGGGCGGCGGTGCTGCCTTTGGCGACCCGCTAGAGATTAAGACCACCTCAGAGATTATCGGCTTGGGCGTGGCATTCATCGTGCTGATCTTCACCTTCGGCTCCCTCGCAGCTGCGGGTCTGCCGCTGATCACCGCTGTGGTGGGTATTGGTATCGGTTCGCTGTCCATTGTCCTGGCCACGCGTTTTGTCACGCTGAATAACACCACCCCGGTACTCGCGGTAATGCTTGGCCTGGCTGTGGGCATTGACTACGCGTTATTCATCTTGGCGCGGTACCGGGCAGAGTATCGCAAGTCGCCGCGTCCGGATGCCGCGGGCATTGCCGTCGGCACCGCTGGTTCCGCAGTGGTTTTTGCAGGGCTGACGGTCATCATTGCCCTCATTTCACTCTCCTTGGTCCGAATTCCTTTCCTGACTTACATGGGCCTTTCGGCGGCGTTGACGGTGTTTATCGCAGTGTTGGTGGCGCTGACCCTGGTTCCTGCGATGCTAGGCGTGATGGGTAAGTACGCTTTCGGAGCCAAGATCCCGTGGCTGGCTGGCAATCCGCGTCGCCCAGGTGAGGAGCCGCGCCGCGGAACCCGGCTGTCCAAGGGCCACGCTTGGGTAACTTTCGTGCAGAAAGTCCCGGCATTGGTCCTCACAGTGGTGATCCTTGGCCTCGGCTTGTTGACTCTCCCGGCGCTGCGCCTGGAGCTTTCCTTGCCCAATGACTCCACCTCTTCTCTCAGCTCGACTCAGCGTAAGTCCGCCGACCTGCTCACCGAGGGCTTTGGCGACGGCCACAACTCGCTGATGCTCGGCGTGGTCGATGCGGCAGATGTCGATCCGGAAGCACCAGCGTTGCAGCCACTGGTGCGAGCCCAGCGCGACATGGCTGCGGCGGAGGGGAAGCCATTCGACGAGAAGAAGGCCGCAGCCACCGCCGCGTTTTCCTACGTGGTTGAACGCTTCAATACCAATGCTGATATCAAGCATGTTCAGATCGTAGGCATGTCTGAGAACGGGACTGCAGCGCAGCTGATGATCACCCCGTTCGCCGGACCGAATGACCCGATGACCACGAAGCTGCTGCACTCGCTCCGTGCCTCTCAGACTGAAGCTGAGTCCGCTACGGGCATCACCATCGGTATCACCGGACTGACCCCGATCCAGCGGGATGTTACCCAGAAGCTTTCCGACGCCATGCCGATCTACCTCGGCGTCGTCGTTGGCCTGGCGGTGATTTTGCTGCTGATGGTCTTCCGCTCGCTGATGGTGCCGTTGATCGCTGGCCTGGGTTTCTTGCTCTCTGTTGGCGCGGCTTTCGGCGTCACGGTGATGGTCTGGCAGGAGGGGCTGTGGGGTCTGGTGGAAACCCCAGGGCCGCTGATCTCCTTCATGCCGATCTTCCTTATCGGCGTCACTTTCGGTCTCGCGATGGACTACCAGGTGTTCCTCGTCTCCCGCATGCGCGAATACTATGCGCACCACGGCGGCGTGCCGACGCCAGGCTCGCGCTATTCGGCAGTCGACGAATCCGTGATCGAGGGCTACACCCTCGGCTCCCGCGTGGTCACATCCGCGGCGCTCATCATGATCGCTGTTTTCGTGGCCTTCATTGACCAGCCACTGCCCTTCATCAAGATCTTCGGATTCGCGCTCGGCGCCGGCGTGCTATTCGACGCCTTCTTTGTAAGGATGGCGCTCGTACCAGCGTCCATGTTCCTCTTGGGTCGCGCAACCTGGTGGATGCCCCGGTGGCTCGACCGGCTGTTGCCACATTTGGACATCGAAGGTGCAGCCCTGGAAAAGGAATGGGAGCGGCGTCGCCTTGAAGAGGAGCGACTCGCGGAACTCCAAATCGAGGAGTTGCGAGCACGCGCTTAGGGGCGCTGCTTTCTCTGCGGTGCGCTCGCAGTGCCTAAAGAAGGCATCCAGCCAGATACAATCGTTAACCATGACTGACACGACCTTCGAGCTGCGCACCACTCTAGATAGCACCAAGCATGGCCGCACGGGTATCATCCACACTCCACACGGTGATATCCAGACGCCTGCGTTTATTCCGGTGGCTACGAAGGCGACGGTAAAGACGCTCACCCCTGAACAGATCCGGGAAACAAAGGCGCAGGCCATCCTGTCCAATGCCTACCACCTGTACTTGCAGCCAGGTCCGGACATCGTCGATGAGGCAGGGGGAGTAGCGCAGTTCGAGAACTGGCACGGCCCCACCTACACGGACTCAGGCGGATTCCAAGTGATGAGCCTGGGGGTTGGGTTTAAGAAGGTGCTCTCCATGGATGCCAACATCGCCGAGGGGGAGGTGAAGGCGCGTAGCAAAGATCGCATGGCGCATGTCGACGAAGATGGTGTCGACTTCCGCTCCGTCATCGACGGCTCAAAGCACCGCTTCACGCCGGAAGTGTCTATGCAGATCCAGCACCAGCTGGGTGCGGATATCATGTTCGCCTTTGACGAGCTCACCACCATCGTGGACACTAAGCAGTATCAGGTAGAGTCCGTTGACCGTACCCATCGTTGGGCTAAGCGGTGCATTGATGAGCACAATCGTCTCACCGAAGCGAGAAAAGGCAAAGCACTACAGTCCCTCTGGGGAGTGGTGCAAGGCGCGCAATACGAAGATCTAAGAAGGAAAGCTGCCCGCGGTCTCGTCGAGCTGAGCAAGGAAGCGGAAAGCAACGGCCAACGGGGCTTCGGCGGCTACGGCATCGGTGGCGCCTTGGAGAAGGAGAAGCTGGGCACCATTGTGGGCTGGGTAAATGATGAACTGCCCGTCGAGAAGCCAAAGCACTTGCTAGGCATCAGCGAGCCTGACGACATCTTTACCGCCGTCGAGGCTGGTGCCGACACCTTTGACTGCGTTGCGCCGACTCGGCTGGGCAGGCGGGGCGGGGTGTACACGCTGGATGGCCGCATGACACTCACCAATGCCCGCTTCAAACGCGATTTCACCGGCATCGACGAAGAGTTAGGTGGCTATGTGTCGGAAAATTATAGCCGCGCATACATCCACCACTTGCTGAAAGCTAAGGAATTTCTCGCAGGCACGCTGTGCACCATGCACAACCTGTACTTCATGATCACGCTCGTAGATCGCATCCGTGAGACCATGGCGGATGGAAGTTACTGGGAGTTCAAACAGGAGTTCATGGGGCGGTACTACACGTAGCGGGAACATTGCCTGCGGGTCCGTGCATCCAATCTAAGACGAAAGGATGCACATGAATTCTCTCAAGAATCTTCAACAGCGCTTCACCGAGCAAGGTGAGGTGAATTTCGGTTTTGGCGTGCGCTGGTGGCTCAAAATCATGATGTGCATCCCATTCGGCGCCCTCTGCGCGGGTGTGGCGTGGGTGGGCATTAGTGGGGCCGAGTCTGCGGCAGGCCACGTCTGGGCTGCCCTCTGGGGTGCGTTGGGGTTTCTCCTCTTCGCGGTATTTTTGGTGACGGTGTTTCGGCGGAGCTACCGCGATGTGCACCGTATGCGGGTGACGCGGTCGGGAATTGAGATGGCGCATGTTCGTGTGCCGTGGCAGATGGTCGCAGCGCTCAGCACGTTCCGGGTGAGCTATAGAAGGCGAACCAGGAACTACCACACGGAAATAACGTTGCCCCCGAAGAGCCGCGTGCTGCAGGCGGTGTGGGATGACGGCGCTGCGGAAGGCGTCAAGCTCGCTACAGCAGCCAATGACTCGCGAATGTTGCGGCTGTTCACCCATGACCTGAACGTGCGGCACACGACTCTCCTTGCGTTCCTGAAGTGGGCACGTCATGAGTGTGCTGGACCGTTCCCATATGAGTGCAGCGACCTCAACTTCGAGCGGTTGTAACAATGCGGGAACATTCTCACACGCTCGCGCATCTCACCTACGAAGCAATCAACCGCAAGAAGTGAGGAAAACATGAATAGCTACTTTGATCGGATCCGTGCCGGTGAGACTGTGATTCTTCAAGGTGAGGTGCCAAACCGCAACGTCATTGTCATGCTGGGGGTGACTATGACTCTTGGAAACCTGCTGGCTAGCGGTGTGCTGTACTACGAAATGGGACTGTTCGGCCTGATGATGGGTGGCATGCTCCTACCCGTGACTGCCTTCTTTGTCTGGCGCTGTTGGCGGACTGGCTGCGAGAACCGCGACGATCAGGTGATCCGCATCGATGCAGCCGGTCTGTTCACTCGCGGTGTGTTGTTGCCGTGGCAAAGTATCGCGCTTTTCGACGTTTCGGCCACCGCGCCGCTGTTCAAAGCAGAGCTTCTCCCTGGTGCGACCTTAAAGTTTGCAGATTCGCCCCAAGAGGAAGCGATGCGCTTGGAAGTGGCTAGGTTGCAGGGGCTGGTAGTGCATACCGCCGGTCACCGCCATACTGCAGCGGAGATCGCTGAGCTGTGCAAATTCGCTATCGAGACGCAGAAAAACCGGCCTGAAACGGTCATTTACTAACCATTTCAAACCGGTTTCCCAACTGAAATTCTGCGGAGGATAAGGGATTTGAACCCTTGAGGGGATTTCTCCCCGCACGCGTTCCAGGCGTGTGACATAGGCCGCTAGTCGAATCCTCCAGCGCGACAAACAACGTGTGTTTGCTACGAAGAAGAACTGTACTAAACCTTGGGCAAAGAAACAAAACAGCTGGTCAGTTTGGGCGGTTTGGCCGCAAACCCGAAGAACGGCTAAGGTTTACGGCAGGATCCCGTGCGGCGTCTATCTTGTGAACTCCCCCAGGGCAGGAATGCAGCAAGGGTCAGCGAGCTCTTACGGGTGCGCGGGGTCCCCTTAAATTCTTTAGCAAAAAAGGGCAATCGAAAGATTGCCCTTTTTTCGTTTCCTTAGGTGGCTGCTGCGGGTTAAAGTGGGACTCGGTTAAACACACCTCATAAGGGAAGGCGTACCGACGTGGCACTACAAGATTTGACTGCTGAGCAGATGAGCGAGCTGAAGGCGGAGATCCGAGCGGAATATGGTGCGCTACAGTCCCGAAATTTGAAGCTGGATCTGACCCGTGGCAAGCCGTCGAGTGAGCAGTTAGATATCTGCGCCGATTTGCTGAGCCTTCCAGGTGAGAACTTCCTCGATGAGGATGGCACCGACTGCCGGAACTATGGCAACCTTATTGGCTTGCGTAGTCTCCGTGAGATCTGGGCAGAGGTGCTCGGTGTGGACGTCAACAATCTCATTGCGGCGGACAGCTCCAGCCTCAACGTCATGTTCGACCTGATCAGCTGGGCCTACATGTGGGGCACTAACGACTCTGAAAAGCCATGGAAGGACGAGGAGAAGGTCAAGTGGATCTGCCCAGTACCGGGTTATGACCGTCACTTCACCATCACCGAGCACTTCGGCTTCGAAATGATCACCGTGCCTATGACTCCAGCCGGCCCGGACATGGACTTGGTTGAAGAGCTCGTGCAGGATCCGCAGGTCAAGGGCATGTGGGTAGTGCCGATCTTTGGCAACCCGACCGGTGTCACGTTCGATACCCAGACCATCAATCGCCTAGCCACCATGGAAACTGGAGCACCGGACTTCCGCATCATCTGGGACAACGCCTACGCGATTCACACCCTCACGGAGGAATTTCCGCAGGTTGTGGATGTGGTGAAGCTGGGTGGTAACCGATTCTGGGCGATGTCGTCGACAAGCAAGATCACGCAGGCAGGCGCTGGCGTGGCCTTCTTCAACGCCAGTGATGAGAACTTGAACTGGTACAACAAACATGCCTTTGTGCGTGGAATTGGGCCGAACAAAATCAACCAGCTGGCGCACGCGCAGTTCTTCGGAGATGCTGAGGGAGTACGCATGATCATGCGTAAGCATGCTGGGTCCTTGGCGCCAAAGTTTGCGAAGGTGCTGGATATCCTAGAAAACCGGCTCGGCGCATACGGGGTTGCCGAATGGACGAAGCCGGTTGGCGGGTACTTCATCTCCATGGATGTGGTTCCGGGTACCGCCAAGCGCGTCATTGAGCTGGCGAAGGAAGCCGGCATTGTGCTGACCGCTGCAGGCTCGACCTTCCCACATAAGGAAGACCCCGAGGACAAGAACATTCGCCTAGCGCCCTCACTGCCGCCGGTGGAGGAGCTGGAAATCGCTATGGATGGCGTTGCCACCTGTGTCCTGCTAGCCGCACTAGAGAATAAGTAATTGAATCTGCAAGAAGCTGCCGTCTGGATCGATGGACTGTTCCCTGGGGAGATGGACATCGATCAAGTCGGTGATTTTCACGTAGCCTCATTCGCCGCTGACGGCCAGCACATCGCCGTGACGCTGGACTTTCAGCAGGTAGACACGCATCTGGAAGCCGATGGGCGGGACGTCCGGGTCGAGCTGTTCACTGTTGCGCAGCAGGCGACGGGGCTGCCGGAGCTCCTCGAATCAACGGCGGGGCTCATCAAGAGCATGGCGATCCAGCCACAGCCAGGAGTGCTGGTCCCCGGTGCTGGGGCGCTGGCGAACGTTGGGATAACCACCTCGCACTGCCTGTTAGTGGTGCCGTTCCCGTGGGGCGGAGATGTGCCGAACTTTAAGGAAACCGGTGCAGATGGCGTCGATAAGCTAGTGCTGATGCTGCAAGTGCTGCCGATCACTGATGCGGAACTGGCTCACTTGCAAGCGTATGGCCTGGCTGAGCTGCAATCTGCGCTGGTCGCGGAGGGCGTGGACATTTTGGATCTGCAGCGGTGAGCTCAGCCTGCCCGGAATCTGGGCCACGCGGTAGTGTTTAGGGCGTGGCTCTTTATCGTAAGTATCGGCCGGCCAGCTTCGCAGAGGTTGTCGGCCAAGAACAGGTAACCCGACCGCTTTCCGTCGCACTGGATAGCGGAAGGATTAATCACGCCTACCTGTTTTCGGGGCCCCGCGGCTGTGGCAAGACTTCATCGGCGCGTATCTTGGCGCGTTCGCTCAACTGCGTCGAAGGGCCGACTAGCACCCCGTGCGGAGTCTGCCCATCTTGCGTCTCGCTCGCGCCGGGCGGACCAGGGAACCTTGATGTGACCGAGCTTGACGCTGCCTCCCATAACGGTGTTGAAGATATGCGTGAGCTGCGTGACCGTGCGTTTTACGCCCCTGCAGAGTCGCGCTATCGCGTGTTCATCATCGACGAAGCCCACATGATCACTAAGGAAGGCTCGAATGCCTTGCTGAAGATCGTGGAGGAGCCGCCGGAGCATCTGATCTTCATTTTCGCCACCACGGAGCCCGAGAAGGTCATCGGTACGATCCGTTCCCGCACGCACCACTACCCGTTCCGCTTGCTCACACCGCCGGACATGCGTGGTCTGCTGCAGCGCACCTGTAAATCCGAGGGCGTGACCGTGGCAGATGCGGTGTTCCCATTGGTCATTCGTGCTGGCGGTGGCTCTCCGCGTGATTCGCTTTCGATCCTGGATCAGCTTATCGCTGGTTCCGGGCCGGAGGGGCTCAGCTATGAGATGGCGGTGCCACTGCTGGGTGTTACTGATTCTTCCCTTATCGATTCCGCTATTTCTGCGGTGGCCGCTGGTGATCAGGCCGCGCTGTTTACCACCGTGGACGATGTCATCAACGCAGGCCATGACCCGCGTCGCTTCGCACACGACCTGCTCGACCGATTGCGCGACCTCATGGTGCTGCAAGCCGTACCCGATGCCATCTCCCTCGGCTTAGTCGATGTGCCTGCGGACCACCAGCCGATATTGGCCGAACAGGCAGCGCTTTTCGACGCCCGACGCCTTTCTTCTCTCGCCGCGATGGTCAATGACCAGGTGGATGAGCTGCGTGGTGCCACCTCGCCCCGCCTGCTCTTGGAGATCATGTGCGCCCGGATGATGCTATCGCTGTCTGCCCCGGCGGCAACCTCGGCCCCAGCACCTACCGATGCTTCGGCTGCGCCCGCCGAGGTTGGTGCTGCGCAAGGCGCGGCAAAATGGCGTGCCAAGCGCGAGGCTGCGAAAGCCGCAGCAAGTGCCACCACGACGGTGCAACCTGCTGCTCCAACTCAGCCGGTCCAGACCGCCCCTCCTGCGGAACCGGCGCAACCTGCCGCGCCGGAACCGACAGCACCGGTAGCGCCCGTAGCCCCCGTAGCTCAGCCACAGCCGACTGCAGATTCGAGCGATGTCATCCGTGCCAAATGGCAGGAAATCCGCAAGATCGTTGGGCAGCATAACCCGGTCGCTGAGATCATGCTCACCGAAGCAAAGGTGCTTGGGGTGCGGGACGGCGAGCTGCTCATCGGGCACAATACCGGCGCGCTCGCAGCTCGGCTGAACGCCGCTACAAACAACGCTGCGCTGACAAAAGCACTCAAGACCGTGACAAACCTGGACCTCACGGTGCGTGTTGAGGTGGGAACGAGTCCTGAGGCAATCGGTTTTGCGCGCGAGCCGCAGCGAGTTACCTGGAAGCCAGAGGAGACGAAACCAGCCGAAGAACCAGAGCCTGAGCCTGCCGCGGCACCAGCATCTGGTTGGGGCACACCTGCGCCGCTTGGCGGTGGGGAGCCGGAGGCTGTGGCCGTCGATAAGCCTGCCCAGAAGGCTCCGGAGCCGGTAGCAAAACCGAAACCGAAGTGGAAGGAAGCCGCTGAGCGGGGCCGGGAGGCGATGAAACACAGTTTCAGCGGTGGGGTGCCCTTGCCTCCGGAACCGGATGAAGCGGACGCCGAGCCAGAGTGGGCACCGCCGCCGGTCGAAGCTGCGCCATCCCCAGTGCCGCCTGCGGAACGTGCTGCTGTGCCGGCACAAGTTGAACAACCCGAGGACTCGGAAGAGGAAGAGATGATCGAGGCCGCCAGTGGCCCCGCAAACTATGATCATCGGGATGCCAAGACGATCGCGATGGATATGTTGCAATCCCAGCTTGGTGCTCGTCCCCTGTAGCTCTTCGCGCAGCAATGCCCAGATCGGCAGCGGTCTGGGGTTATCGCTAGACTAGTGGGGATTAATTAAAGCAACGAAAGGTTTTTAGATGTCTCAGCCAGATATGTCCCAGCTCATCGCCCAAGCCCAGCAGATGCAGGCTCAGCTGCAGCAGGCTCAGAACGAGCTCATCGCCTCCACCGTTGTGGGTGAGGCTGGCAACGGCCTAGTCAAGGTGACCCTGCAGGGCTCCGGCGACGTGACCGGTGTGGAGATTGATCCACAGGTCGTTGATCCTGAGGACGTAGACACTCTGCAGGACCTCGTTCAGGGCGCGTTCATGGATGCCCACCGCCAGATCGGCGAGCTCGCACAGCAGAAGATGGGTCCGCTGTCCCAGGGCATGGGTGGCGATCCTTTCGGTGGCATGCTCGGCTAAGCTTTAGGGCTTATCGACGTCCATTGTTTTACCACTAGAAAGCAGCTGCGCAGGTGTTTGAAGGCCCACTCCAAGATCTCATTGACGAGCTATCCAGGCTCCCCGGGGTTGGGCCCAAATCCGCGCAGCGCATTGCTTTCCACCTCCTTCAGGTAGAGCCTGAGGATATTTCGCGCTTGCAGTCAGCGCTGGATGCGGTGCGCGATGGCGTGACTTTCTGCCGCATCTGCTGCAATATCTCGCGTGAAGAACTCTGCCGCATCTGTGCTGATTCCGGCCGAGATTCCACCACCATTTGCGTGGTGGAGGAGCCCAAAGACATCCAGGTCATCGAGCGTACCGGCGAGTATCACGGTCGCTACCATGTACTTGGTGGGGCGCTGGATCCGCTGGCCAATGTTGGTCCCAAGGACCTCCACATCGCGCCGTTGTTGCAGCGTATTGCCGGTGTGCTGCCGGATACCTCTGACTCCGCACCAGATATTGCGGAGGTCATCTTGGCTACAGACCCGAATACCGAGGGCGAGGCCACAGCTTCCTATTTGGCGCGGTTGTTGCGTGATTTCCCGTCGCTGACCGTCTCGCGCTTGGCTTCCGGCATGCCGCTGGGCGGCGATCTCGAGTTTGTGGATGAGCTCACGCTCTCCCGCGCCCTGTCGGGGCGGCTGAAGATCTAACAGCCGCCCGCAGCCAATTAGCGCAGTCGCTCCGAGCGCAGTTGTGCCACCTCTGGCAACTCGAGAGGAGCGAGCTCGGCTAGCGAGATACCCATGGCCTGTGCCAGTAGTAGGTCTGCGAGCTGCGGATTTCGAGCCAGAACTGGGCCATGCATGTAGGTTGCCACCACATTTCCTTGGACCGCGCCTTCGGCCATCCGCTGCTTAGCTGCGGACTCCAGATCGGCGGCACCTACTTCATCGCAGTTGCCGACCCCTCGCGTGAGAGTACCCAGTGGGGCAGCGTCCGCACCCAGTACCGTTGCGCCCATGTGGTTTTCGAATCCGGTCAGTGGTTCGCTCAAATCCGCGGTGAAGCCAGCTCCCGTTGGGGTGGAGACTACTTCGCCGATGGCGCGTTTGCCGAGGGTGGAGGTGGTGGCATCGATGAGGCCGACGCCGTCGATAATGCGACCAGATGCGCGGAAGGATTCTCCGAGTACCTGCAGGCCAGCGCAAATGGCTAGGATAGGCCGCCCGGCTGCTGCAGCTCGCCGCAGTCCGCCATCAGTGATGAGATGCTCTGCCGCCAAAATCTGTGCGGTGTCCTCGCCGCCTCCGAGGCAGTATACGTCGAGGCCGGCGGGGACCGGCGTGCCGAGGCCGATCCGGACGATCTCAGCGTCGAGGTCACGCATGCGGGCGCGTTGACGCAGCACGAGGGCGTTGCCGTCATCGCCATAGGTTCCCAGCACATCGGGCAGAATGAGGCCAATGTTGATCATGACAGAGCCTTCTTAAGATCGCGGAAAGCGGTGTAGTTAGCTAGGACTTCAACTCGGCCCGGCGGGCAAGCGCGAATGGCTTCAATGGGGTCCTTGGACAGTGAATGCTCGATGGCGGCGTAAGTCAATCGGACGGCTAAGTCGGTGCCGCGTTCGCCGGCCGCGTGGACGAAGGAATCTTTGAAGTCCTCGAAGGAAACATCCCAGAGCCACGATAGGTCTTCGCCGTCGGCAACTTGCCCGTTGACCGCGATGACCAGGCCATCAGCAGTGCGATCCAGCATGGACAGGGCCTCTTGCCAACCGGCCGGATTCTTCGCCAGGATCATGTGGACTTCCCACTGCTCGAAGGAGATGGTGGAATAGCGGCCAGCCACGTTATCTACGGCCTCGGTGGCGGAGGTGGCCGATGCTAGCGGAATGTTGAAGGCTTCGGTTGCGCAGGCGATGGCCTGGGTGGCATTGCCGCGGTTGGCACGACCCGGGAGTTTCAGGGCGAGGGCGGTGGTGGTGCCGGCGTGTTCGATTCCGTCATCAGTGATGGCCCAGGTTGGGGTAGGGCGACGGAACTCGCGGCCGTCGGGAAGCTGCTTGGCGGCGTACCAGTCGTCTCCTTCCCGGATGATGTGGCCACCGGTACGCGGGCAACTCACGGAATCACCAGTCCATCCCGCGCCGGCCGCAACCCACACCACGTTGGGGGCATCAAAGGCGACAGAGGTGACGTGAACGTCATCGCAGTTCGCGATCACCATCATCTTAGGGTTGTCCGCTACCGCCTGGCGTAGCGTGCGCTCAATTTTATTGATCTCGCCGACGCGGTCTAGCTGGTCGCGGGTGAGGTTGAGCAGGACCAGCGCGCTGGGGCGCAGCCGCTTCGCGACGGCAGGAACGTGCAGCTCATCGCATTCCAGCACGATGTGGCTGGCTTCCTTGCCTTTGAGTAGCGCAGCGATGATGCCTGCGTCCATGTTGTCGCCGCCGTCATTGGTGGCAACCGTGTACTGCGAACGCAACGCCCCGACGAGCATGCGCGTGGTGGTGGACTTGCCATTCGTGCCAGTGACCAAAGCTACCGGACGGTTGTTGCCGAGTTGCTCCATGATTGTTGGATCGATTGCGCCTGCGATGAGGCCACCGATCATGCCGCCGGCGCCACGGCCGGTGGCTTGAGACGCCCTGGTAGCAGCGCCTGCAGCCGTCATTGCGAGCGCCGTGCGGGCGCGTGCGAGGGGAGCGGGAAGTTTCATGGGGAAGATTCTAGTCGCTAGGAAGCCGATTGCTCGCACAGTGACAGGAACTCCGCGTCGGGAATCAGTGGGATCTGCTTGCGGTCCGCGTGCATCGCCTTGCCACGCAGCACTGAGGTGCGGTTGCACACCAACAAGCTGGTTTGGCGAGTCACCTTCTCGTTGTATTTCAGGCCGGCAGCCACGCCTTGGGCGATGATGACATCGGGGTCCAGCTCGATGTCCGGGCTGACCACGAATTCCATCCCGGCCTTCAGGCCGTGGTCTGGGGTGAATGTGCCGGGGTTTTCAGTCGTGGCGGCGGCTTCCATGGCGTCGACACGCACGATGGAGCGTTGCAGACCGAATCTATCGGCGCGCAGGGTGCTGGGGTCGTATGATGCAATCTGCCCGCGCGCAACCTCGGCCTCATAAATATCCACGATGAGTTCAGCGGTCTCCTGGGAAGTCGCCGTCGCGGGCTGCTGGGCGCGCGCCACGGATGCGATAGGAGAAGGCGCATCGATTCCTAGTTCCTTGGCTACTGCGCGTACCCGCGAGTCCTCCAGCGGCAGCCCGAGGCGCCGTGCGGAGGCCAGCGTATCGATAAGCGCAATGGGGCGGGGAGGTCTGCCGACGCGACGACGTCCGCGACGATTCCGGTTCCGGTTCCGCTGGCGGCGTTGCATTGTTCGCAACGCCGACTTGGCTTCACCTAGGACGAAACCCCAGGTGCGGGGGACGTTATGCATGATGAGAGTGCGCCCGTCCAACAACGTGTTGATCTTGCGCAGCGAACGCTCTACGGTGCGGGCTTGCTCGAATTCCGCATCGGTGATGCCGTGGAGATGGCGGGGACCGGTGTCGCCGTCGGGATTGAAAATCTCAAAGTATTCATCCACGATCTCGCCCTCGGGGGTGAGAGTCAGGATGGTTAAGGAGACCATGCGGGAGGTCGAGGGGTGGATCCCGGTGGCTTCCACGTGCACGACGGCATAGGGGGCGGCGGCGATGGCGGCTTCGCGCTCCTCGCGGCGCGCCTGTTTCGCAGCCTCGCGCTCCTCCGGGGTTTGGGTGTCTTGAGTAGTCATTAGTTACACATCGTAGACGGGAAAGAGAGCTTTGCTGCCCTTATGTCGGAAAACACCCCGCTTACCGGTGAAACCCGCACTGCTAAACGCGCGGATATCACCGAAGCGGGGCAGGATCCCTCAAATTGGTGGGCGCTAAGCCCGGTTCACTGCGGAGACGATCGCCTTCAGCGATGCCTCAGTGATATTGGAATCAATGCCTACGCCCCAAGCTTCAGAGTTGCCAACTGTGGCAAAGACGAAAGCGGCTGCTTCGGCATCATCGCCGGCAGTGCGAGCATGCTGAGAGTATTCCTGCACTTCTACATCAATGCCGATGGATTCCAGCGCGTGTGCGAACGCCGCGACGGGGCCGTTGCCGGTGCCTGAGATTTCGCGGCGGTTGCCGTCGATAAGCACGGTGGCGGTGACGTGCGCGCCGTCGACGTGGATGGATTCCAGTACCAAGTGCTCAGAACGATCCAAGTACTCAGTGGCAAAAATGTCCCACATGTTCTTGGAGTTAATCTCCCCGCCCTCAGCATCAGTGACGGCTTGTACCACTGAGGAGAACTCCACCTGCATCGGTCGCGGCAGTTCCATGCCGTGGTCGGTCTTCATGATGTAGGCGACACCGCCCTTGCCGGACTGGCTGTTCACACGAATCACAGCTTCGTAAGAACGGCCGACATCCTTCGGGTCGATCGGCAGGTACGGAACCTCCCAGGTGTTGTCGTTGCGAGCTTGCATCGCTTCCAGCCCCTTGTTGACGGCATCCTGGTGAGAGCCGGAAAAGGCGGTGAAAACCAGGTCGCCGCCGTAAGGGTGGCGCTCAGGAACTCGCAGCTGGTTGCAGTACTCCACGGTGCGACGAATCAGGTCAATGTCTGAGAAGTCCAGGCACGGGTCCACACCTTGAGTCAGCATATTCAGCCCCAGTGTGACCAGGCAGACGTTGCCGGTACGCTCGCCGTTGCCGAAGAGGCAGCCTTCGATGCGATCGGCGCCAGCCAGGTATCCCAGCTCCGCAGTGGCGACACCGGTGCCGCGGTCATTGTGCGGGTGCAGGGACAGGATGATGGATTCGCGATTATTCAGGTTTCGGGACATCCACTCGATGGAATCTGCGTAGACATTCGGAGTGGTCATCTCCACCGTGGAGGGCAGATTGATGATGATCGGGTTGTCCGGGGTGGGCTGCATGACGGCGGTGACGGCGTCGCAGACTTCCTTTGCGTATTCGACCTCGGTGCCGGTGTAGGACTCCGGGGAGTATTCCCAGCGCCAGTTGGTGTCGGGGTAGTCCTGGGCGATCGTTTTGATCAGCTCTGCGGCATCGGTGGCCAGCTGCTTGATGGCCTCCTTTTCCTTTCGGAACACCACCTCTCGCTGCAGGATCGAGGTGGAATTGTAAAAGTGCACGATCACGTTCTTTGCGCCGGCGCAGGCTTCGAAGGTGCGGCGGATTAGATGTTCGCGTGCCTGCACCAATACCTGGATGGTGACGTCTTCCGGGATCATGTTCTGCTCGATGATCTCGCGCACGAAATCAAAGTCGGTCTGGGACGCGGACGGGAAGCCGACCTCGATTTCCTTGAATCCCATGTTCACCAGCAGGTTAAACATGCGGCGCTTGCGCTCGGGGCTCATCGGGTCAATCAGTGCTTGGTTGCCATCGCGCAGATCCACCGCGCACCACTGCGGGGCCTTGGTGATGCGCTGCTCCGGCCACGTGCGGTCAGGAAGCTGGAAATCTTGGACCTCTACGTCATAGGGCTGGTAGCGGTCACTTGGCATGGCCGATGGGCGCTGCCTATTCCAGGCGGGCTGGTCGGCGGGGATTTCGCCGCTAGGTTTGGTCAGCTGAGCGGGTGCGGAGATGAATGACATAGCTAAATTCCTCGAGTGGGTTCAGGTGGGGCGTGGCTGGCAACGACAAACTCCGCGACGGGGCGCCGGCCACATCTCGTTGACCTAAAGCCCGCCGCGGCAAAGAAGGAGGAATGCTCGCTGCATGTAATGCACGCTACCGCAAACTGTGCCCTGCGTCATCGGTTTTTGTGGATTGGGTTAGGCTTGATAACTATGGTCGTCGAAAATGCAGCCTCTGTGCCCGCACGGAAGAAAGTGGGCTTCACCAGCAGCAACATGCTGGCTGACTGGGGGCTGGCGGCCGCCGTTTTTGCGGGGGTAACCGCGATCCGACTCTTTGTTGTACACCTGCTTGCCGACGCCAAGGGGATCCCCCTCGACAGAGTGCTCACCCGCTGGGATGCAGTCCATTACATCGGAGTGGCCAACGGCGGCTACTTCGAGAACATGGACCCGAATGCGCTCGATGGTTACCAGGCACGCCTCGCATTCTTTCCGCTCTTCCCCCTGCTGCTGCGCACCGTGCGTGAGGTCACGGGGCTCGATTTCTTGGGAGCAGCACTTCTAGTCAATGCCATTGCCGGTACCGCGATGGTCGCTGCCGTCATAGCGATCGCCAGGTACATGGGCGCCGGAACGTGGGGCGCGGCTGCTGCGGGAGTTCTCCTTGCCGGTGCCCCCATGAGTCTCACCTACAACATGCCCTACACCGAAGCGCTGTTCGCAGCCTTCGCCTATTGGGCGCTGTGGGCGATGCTCAGCCACCGGTGGGTGCTAGCTGGAGGGCTAGTGTTTTTCACCTGCCTCACCCGAATAACAGGCGTTGACCTGTGGCTTGTGTTCTTCATCGCAGTGATCGTGTACGCGCTCAAAGATTGGCGCGCTTGGCTTGGCGTCGTGCTGTCCCCCCTCGGCATGGTCGCTTATCTTCTCTTCGCGAACTCGTATACCGCCGATGTTGGCGGCTACTTCGGGTTACAAGAAAAGGGCTGGGGATCCGCCTTTGACTTCGGTGTGGCCTCCCTGGATTTCCTGTCCTGGGCATTCAACCGGAACAGTGATTCCTGGCTGATAGTGGTCGGACTCGCGATGATTGTTGCCGCTCTTTCGGTGGTGCTCACATTCCGTAAAGTGCCCTGGCTGGTCTGGCTCTTCGCAGCCGGTGTCACGGCTAACGTGCTGCTTTCCGACGGCACCATCACCTCACGCCCGCGCCTATTACTTCCGGCGATCATTTGTCTCCTGCCACTGGCAATTGGCGCTGCACGCTCCTTTGACCGGCTGCGCCTTGCCCTGCTGGCAGTTTCTTGGGTGGTCTTTGGCGCTGTGATTTCGGTGCACCCGTTGATCGCGACGGTGTGGGCCATCTAGCGGGCGGCTGCTTTCTCGCGAAAGTCGGATCATGAAAGTCGGATTTCGGGCCGGATGCTGCCAACGTTGAGGCCTGACACGCCTAAAACTCCCGAAATCCGACTTTCATGATCCGACTAACGTTGCGCAGCACTGTACCTCGGCGCTGAACTCCCATAAGCTGTGGTCACAATGAGACCGGGGGGGAATCATGAAGTTTATTGACCGCAGGAAAATGAATCTGGGGGAGAGCTCGTTCTGGCGGGGAGTCAATGCTGGGGACGTCGTGAAGCTTGCGGGCCACATATACGCCGACCCAAAGGCTTACGGGTCGCTTGCGCCGTGGGATCGTGCGCGGGCAGAGGCTGTCGCTGCGGGTATGAGCAGTTCGAAGGCGGTGGTGTGTGGTCTGTCTGCCGCCAGTCTTTGGGGGTTGCCGGTGCTGTCCTATCGAGGACCGACAGAGTTGATCCTGCCAGGTAATAGGAAGCCTTCTGCGCGATCGAAGTGGCCGAAATCAGTGGTGTATCGCTCGAACTACCTGCCCGAGCAGGCGATCACCTGGCATTTTGGGGTGCGGGTGACCACTCTCGCCCGTACGGTGATTGATTCCGCACGTTGGCACAGTTTTGCGCAGGCATTGGCGATAGCGGATGGATTCATGAATCGTGAGGCACAGGCGCGTCGGGTATTGCAGGACGAGCTGGGCACGATTGGCCACACCAAAGGTGTGAGCAGGGTTAGAAGAGTTGTGAATGAGGCTCGCTCCAAGATCGGATCCGCAGCTGAGTCTTGGGCGCGGGCGCAACTGCTCGAGTCGGATATTCAGTACGCGTCTTTGTTAACGCAGCAGGATTTCATGACGAAGGGAGAGCGCTTCGTTGTGGACATGGTGCTGGATGGTTGGCTGGTCATTGAGGTAGATGGCGCGATCAAGTATTCCGGCAGCTACGGGCCGGAGGAATTGGTGCTTGCGGAGCAGGTACGTCGCGAACGAGAGTTGGTGCGGCTCGGGCTCTCAGTTTTCCGAGTCGATTGGGGGATGCTCCGGGAAGGGCGGTTCATTCCGGAACTGCGGGACTATTTGGCCCGCGCTTCTCGACGCCCGCTGTACCCCTAACCCGGTAGCCTGCGCCTTCGGTTCGGTGGCTACGCCTTCTCGTGAAAGTCGGATCATGAAAGTCGGATTTCGGCAGTAATCGGGTCGGGGACCGCTATTTGCAAGACTGTGGCCCCGAAATCCGACTTCCATGATCCGACTTCGAGCCATAGCGGACTGCAAGCACAGCGTTAACCAACCTCGCGCCGGGACAACATCACGGTGGCGAAGATCATGGACACCAGCGCGAGGGCCATCCACAACCATTCGAGGTCAGTGGCTTGGAACTTCTCACCCAGCACCAGATAGGACAAAGAGAACGCTACGACGGGTTCGGCGCTCTTCATCGCGGGCAGGGAGTTTTTCAGGGCTCCGGCGTTAAACGACGACTGCTGGACGATGGTGCCGAGCGTCGATGCTGCAATCAGTGCGTAGAGCTCCCAGTTGTTCAATAGGCCAATTACTCCCTGGAGCACGAAGATGTCTGCCACTGCCTTTGAGAACACGCTCACGTAGCCAAAGACCGCGCCCGTGACGATTCCGAGGATCAGCGCCTTTTCTCGCCTGATCTGGCGCGCAGCGAAGCGATCGAGTGTGAACAGGGCTAGGGCGCCGACGCCGACAGGAATGAACCAGCGCTCGAGAGGCGGGTGCGAGATGCCGGGCAGGGGGCGTCCGAGAAGGACGAGGATGGTCACTGCGAGGGTAAGAACTGTGGACCACGACATCTCTGAGACGGTGATGCGCCGGCCGTCGTAACGCGCGGAGAGGGGGAGAGTGAACATCAGCGACATCACCAAAATGGGCTGTACCACCAGCAATGGCCCAAAACCGAGGGCTACCACTTGTAGGAAGTAGGCGATGATGGCCGTGGACATGCCAGCCCACCAGAGGGGGCGTTTCATTGCGGAGAGGATTGGCGATTTCCCGCCTTGAGGTGCAGCTTCGGCGATGCGGTGGCGCACAACAGTCCCCCACGCGATGGTGAGGGCTGAGAGTAGTGCGAAGAGCACCGCCAGAAGGTTATTTTGCACGCATTCTAGGGTACTGGAAAATGGGAAAATCCCGGTACAGGCATTGATTAACTAAATGTTAACTAACGTAAGGATTGCTTAAAAAGGTGGACGCGGTACGATAGTTTCCAACGGATAAGGAAAGGTGGCGACGCATGGCACTCATAGTGCAAAAGTACGGTGGCTCTTCGCTAGAGTCCGCAGAACGGATTCGGGCGGTGGCGGAGCGGATTGTCGCTACCAAGAAGGCTGGTAATGATGTCGTAGTTGTGTGCTCCGCGATGGGGGACACGACCGATGAGCTGCTCGATCTTGCCGCCCAGGTGAACCCAGTGCCTCCAGCGCGTGAGATGGATATGCTGCTCACTGCCGGCGAGCGCATCTCGAATGCCCTGGTGGCAATGGCTATTGAGTCATTCGGCGCGAAGGCGCAGTCCTTTACTGGTTCTCAAGCAGGCGTCATTACTACGGAGCGTCATGGCAATGCGCGAATCGTCGACGTGACTCCGGGGCGCGTGCGGGAAGCTCTCGACGAAGGCAAGATCTGCCTCGTCGCTGGTTTCCAGGGTGTCAACCGCGAGTCCAAGGACGTGACCACCCTGGGTCGTGGCGGTTCCGACACCACTGCCGTCGCCCTCGCAGCTGCGTTGCGGGCCGACGTCTGTGAAATCTATTCCGACGTCGACGGGGTCTACACCGCCGATCCACGCATCGTCCCTAACGCACGCAAGCTTGATCAACTGTGCTTTGAGGAGATGCTGGAACTCGCGGCCGTCGGCTCGAAGATTCTTGTCCTGCGCAGCGTTGAGTATGCCCGCGCATTCAACGTGCCGATGCGCGTCCGTTCGTCGTATAGCAATGACCCCGGCACCCTTATCGCCGGATCTATGGAGGAAATCCCAGTGGAAGAAGCAATCCTGACCGGCGTCGCCACCGACAGTTCCGAAGCAAAGGTCACCATCCTCGGCATTCCAGATTCGCCAGGTGCTGCAGCAACCGTGTTCCGCGCGATTGCCGACGCCGAAATCAACATTGACATGGTGCTGCAGAACATCTCCTCGGTGGAAGACGGCAAGACCGACATCACTTTTACCTGCCCTCGCTCTGATGGCCCGCGCGCCATGGAACTCCTCAAGACGCTTCAGACTCAAGAGGGCTGGGAAAATGTGTTGTATGACGACCAGGTCGGCAAGGTTTCCCTTGTTGGCGCCGGTATGAAGTCTCACCCGGGGGTTACCGCGACATTCTGCGAGGCGCTGCGCGACAAGGACATCAATATGGAGCTCATCTCGACCTCCGAGATCCGCATCTCTGTCCTGATTCGCGAGTCGGAGTTGCCAGAAGCCGCTCGCGCGCTCCACGAAGCTTTCGAGCTTGGGGGCGAAGAGGAAGCCACTGTCTACGCTGGTAGTGGTCGCTAATTACCGTCTCGAACTTCCATACTCAGCTGGCCAAAACCTTGCAGCATCTGAAGATGGAAATCCCGCATCCTAGAAAGGCTTTCCCATGACTGTCGTCGCAGTTGTCGGCGCAACCGGCCAAGTCGGTCGCGTCATGCGCACGCTCCTCGAGGAGCGCAATTTCCCTTGTGATCAGGTTCGCTTCTTCGCTTCCGCTCGTTCGGCGGGATCGACGTTGCCGTTCCGTGGCACCGATGTAGTAGTTGAAGATTTGGCGCTGGTGACTGAGGAGTCGCTGCAAGGCATTGATATTGCATTGTTCTCCGCAGGTGGGGCTACTTCTAAGCAGTACGCGCCTATTTTCGCTGCTGCCGGTGCCACCGTGGTGGACAATTCCTCCGCGTGGCGCAAGGATGATGAGGTTCCGCTCATCGTCTCTGAGGTCAACCCCGTGGTGGTTCGTGAGCTGAAGAAGGGCATCATCGCCAACCCGAATTGCACCACGATGGCAGCGATGCCGGTGCTAAAGCCATTGCATGACCGTGCTGGGCTTGAACGCCTGCACGTGTCCTCCTATCAAGCAGTTTCCGGTTCCGGCGTGGCGGGCGTAGCTGCATTGGCTAGCCAGGTGGCGGGTATGTCTGATTCAACCGTGCTGGCTCATGATGGTTCCGCCTTGGCTCCTGAAGATTTGGGCCCGTATGTGGCTCCGATTGCCTTCAACGCCCTGCCCTTTGCCGGCAACCTTGTCGACGACGGCTCCCTCGAGACCGATGAAGAGCAGAAGCTTCGCAATGAGTCTCGCAAGATCCTCAACATCCCTGATCTTAAGGTGGCGGGAACCTGCGTGCGGGTGCCAGTGTTCACGGGACACACTCTAACGATCCATGCCGAGTTTGCACGAGCAATCACGGTGGAGGAGGCCGCGCAGCTGCTTGTCGACGCCCCCGGCGTCGAGGTTGTGGACGTGCCTACCCCGCTGATGGCCGCGGGTAAGGATCCTTCCTTCGTGGGACGCATCCGTCAAGATCAGTCCGTCGACGATAATCGAGGCCTCGTTCTCGTGGTGGCTGGGGACAACCTCCGCAAGGGTGCTGCCCTGAATACGATTCAGATCGCTGAACTACTGGTTTAAGCTTCTCCACTTTCTTAACCCCCTGACGCCAACCCTCAGAAACTTTGAGGACTGACGTCAGGGGGTTTCTGTGTTTAAGCAGGCTTGTTTCTGTGCTGAAACTCAGGAAACTGAGGTAGAAGATGTGAAGCAGGCAGGAGAAGGGCACGATTACCCCCATATGCGGGCAGGTTGCCACCCTATTAATTTGATGCAAATTGGCTATCAATTGGTGACGAATCTGCATCTTACAGGGCAAATAGGCTAAGGGTAATTGCCGAATACTTAACTTTGTAAGGAATTCGGTAAGGGTATTCTCATGAAACTACTTTTGAGGTTAGAATCATCAATATGCCAGTAAAGAGTTGGCGCTAGGGGATCCCAGCAGGGGTTTCTTAAGGGTGGAGTCCAGCAAAGCAGCCGATTTCTTCGGTTTAGCAGCTAGGAACGACCACAAAGCTCATTATTGTGTTCTACAAGAACTGTAGAACAACTCTGTCGTTTCAAAGAAAGAAACCATGATTAAGAATTCCGTCGCACTCCGCAGTGCTACCGCAGCTGCAGTTGTTGGGCTTACATTTGGCTTAAGTGTCCCGGTCGCCTTCGCGCAGACCGCACCGGTAGCTGCGGGAAATATTGATTTCGCCAAAACTGGCTCCATCAACATTCATAAGCGACTCGGCGCTGAGGGGCAAGATAACAACTCTGGCACTCCAATGGCCCCAGCTCCTGGTGCTGATTTGCCTGCCGATCTGCAGGGCAAGGTTTCCTTCAAGGTGGAACAGCTCGACTTTGATCTGGCAAAGGACTTCGCGGCCGCATCAAAGGCAACCGTCGATTCACCGTTGAAGTCGGGTGGCTACTCCAGCCAGAAGAGCGTCGCTGAAGGTACAAACTTCGCTAACCTGCCGATCGGCGTCTACCGGGTCACCGAGGTTGTCGACCCTTCAGTAACCACCCTGGTGCCGTCTCAACCGTTCGTCGTGTTTGTGCCTACAACGAATCCTGGCGGCACGGGCTGGAATTACGATGTCAACGTTTACCCGAAGAACTCGCAGGTTGACGTAAGTAAGACGGTGAAGGACGACGACAAGCAGGTAGGCGATATGATCTCCTACACCATCACGGGTCAAGCGCCACAGTTCTCTAAGGAAAAGCCACTATCCAAGTTCTGGTTTAAAGATACTCTGGACGTGCGCACCCAGTTTGACCAGGCAAACGCTGAAATCTCCGTCAAGACCGCTAGCGGTGTTGACTTGGGCGCCGGAGACTACACGGTTGCTGCAACTGGTACCCCACAGGTCTTGCAGGTTGAGCTGACTGATTCCGGCCTTGCGAAGGTCAAGCCTGGCGAGATCGTGTCCTTGACCTTCAGCGTCAAGGTACTTCCCAGCGGTGACGCTAGCGATATTGATGTGGTGAACAACGCAACGGTGATCACCAATAATCCAAACGGTGGTTCGGACATCGAAAACACTACAAACGATGTCACGACCTACTACGGAAAGCTGAAGATCGTTAAGACTGACGCCAATGGTGACAAGCCGCTGGCTGGAGCAAAGTTCCAGGTTATCAAGTGTGGCACCACCACTCCGATCGCTGTCAATGGCATCTCAGAGTTTGCTACGGGAGAAGACGGCACCATCACGATTGATGGCCTGCACGTTACCGATGTGGCAGACAATGCGACTGACACCTCTCCGTCCACCTTCTGCCTCCTGGAGACCAAAGCGCCTGAAGGCTATGCCAAGCAAGATGGTGAAATCCAGGTGGGTGACTTTGATTCCAAGACAGTTGAAAGCGCTCCAGAAAATACCATCTCTGTTGCGGTGAAGAACGTCCGCTCGGAAACTCCTAACCTGCCACTTACTGGTGGCGCGGGTATCGGTGTCCTGGCCGCGATCGGTGCGGCGCTGGTCGGTGCCGGTGCATGGTTTGCACGTCGCAACTCCAACAAGGGCTAATCACAGCCTTTTCCGCTCACGATGAGGCGGCCGTCCTGGTCGCCTCATCTGCACTTATCATCCGAAACCGACAAGAGTGATACATCATGACGCTAAGCACTGAGGCTCCACAGCCGGCAGTCGAGGGTAGCGGGCATGCCAAGCGCGACCTAAAGTCCATTGTGGTGCCCGCAGTCCTTGTGCTGCTCGGAGTCTTGGTGCTGATGTATCCGGTAGTTGCTACCCAGTGGAACAACATTGAACAGCAACGTGTGGCCGATGAGTATGCGAAATTTGAAGAAGAGACCGATCCTACCCAGCTGAACAAGATGCTGGAGGATGCTCGCAAGTACAACGAAGGCCGGAAAACTGGTCCGATCCTTGATCCTTGGCTTGCTCAAATCGCAAAGGATAATCAGGACTACCGGATGTACGAAGAGCAGCTCAACCAACATCCAATTATGGCGCGTTTGGTCGTCACGACAGGACAGATCAATCTGCCGATCTACCACGGCACAGAGGACGACACGTTGCAAAAGGGTGTCGGGCATCTCTTCGGATCAGACCTGCCGGTAGGCGGCAGCGGATCGCACACAGTGCTCACGGGTCATACCGGACTGTCTAATGCCACGCTCTTTGACAACCTGAAGGAAGTCAAAGAAGGTGATGCCATCTACGTTCAGGTCTCCGGCGAAAAGCTCAAATATCGGGTGGATCAGGTCAAGGTCGTGCTCCCGGAAGTCACCGAGGATCTGCGACCCGAAGAAGGCAAAGACTTGATCACCCTGGTGACGTGCACACCTTATGGCATTAACTCGCATCGTCTCCTGGTCCGCGGACACCGCGTTGACCTGGATCCTGAGGATCTCAAAGCGATTGAAAACGCCGAGGGATCGCAGTGGCAGTGGTGGATGTGGGCTCTCGTCGCTGGTGCGATTGCGGTGGCAGCCGCACTGTTGTACTGGCTGCGTAAAGAGCTGAAGAAGGAGCACGCTGAATCCCACGGCGTATCCGCGATGGATCTCATCCGGAAGTATGAGTTGGAGGGCGAGGGCCATGAATAGGAGCATCGCAGTTGCGGCCGCAGTCACCATCGCGGCACTAGGAATCACGCCAGCACTCGCGGACGTTGTCACAGTAACCGGTAGCATTTCTGGGCTCGAAGTGGCAGAGACCGCCCAGTGCGGTGCCATCGATGTCACCATGGTGGTCAACCGGACTCGCCCTCATGACGTCATCGAAGGCACTACGTTCACCCTCGACAAGGTCTCCGGCATCGATCTGGCCACGCAGGCAGGCTGGGACGAGGTAAAAGGAATGGACGTCGATAAGGTGCGCGATGCCCACAAAGACGGCTCCTGGCACGCCACTACCGACGCTACCGGCCATGCCTACTTCACCGGGCTGCCCATCGGCGCGTACTACGTTTCCGCCACCGTGCCTAACGACGGCAACCATTTGAAGCCCCAGGAGTTCATCATCACGTTGCCGACCGGTAGCAATGAAGGCTGGAACTGCACACCGATCATCAACGCGAAATTTGAACCAGTTCCCAGCACTACTACGCCAAGCACAACAACTCCTGACTACCCACCTTTCGATCCCAAAAATCCCGATACCTCCACGCCAGGCACACCACCACCAACCACGACGCCAACCGATGAGGTGGGCGGAATTCACAATGCCCCGAACGGAGGCGGAGACCCCAGGCAAGATCAGGTGCTCGGCATTAGCCGCGCATTGGCAACTACCGGTGCAGCAGTAATCGGAGTTTTCGCGGCAGCTGTGGCCCTTATGGTGATCGGTATCTTCCTGGTCCGTCGGCGAAAGAACGAACGTTAAACAATGGGTACTCACACCGCAGTTAAGGCCAAAGAGATAACAGGAAAGCGCAGTCTCACCAGCGTGCTTGTCCCGGTACTACTTGTGCTCGCTGGACTGTGTGTGCTGCTGTACCCGGTCGTCGCCACGCAGTGGAACAACATTCGGCAAATTAAAGTTGCTGAAGAATACGCCAAAATTGAGCAGGAGATTCCTGCAGAGGTAATTAACCAATCGCTCGTGGATGCTGTGGCATATAACGATAACCTCGGTCAGGCCGCCACCACTGATCCATGGACGGACGTCATCGACGAGCAGCAGCCCGGGTACCAGGAATACAAAAAGCAGCTCTCTACCTGGAACGCCATGGCCCGCCTCGTAGTGCCAGCCGGAGAGATCAACCTGCCCATCTACCACGGCACCAGCCATGAAACTCTGCAACGGGGCGTCGGCCACCTGTACGGCACTGACCTGCCCGTTGGTGGGGAAAGTCGCCACGCAGTGATGACTGGTCACACCGGACTGCAGAATGCCACGCTCTTTGACAACCTCTCCAAGGTCAAGGTTGGCGATGCCATCTACATCCAAGCAGCGGGCCAAAAAATGAAATACCGGGTGCGCAACATCGACACCGTCCTGCCCACTGAGGTGGAAAGCCTGAAGCGGGAAGAGGGCAAAGACCTTGTCACCCTTGTCACCTGCACGCCTTATGGCATCAACAGTCACCGGCTGTTAGTTCACGCCGAGCGTACCACCATGGATCCCGAAGACGAGAAGTTCTTCGAAGACAGCGGATTTCACTGGCAGTGGTGGATGTGGGTAATAGTGGGGGCTTCGATCCTCATCATTCTGCTTCTAGTGCTGTGGATCCGATCCATGCGACGTAGTTCTAACAAAATTCAACAATGTGAAGCAAGCACCGCAGTTAAGGAATGTCGATGATGAACAAACAAAGGCTCTACGGGCTTAGACGAATTCTCGCAGCTGTCTTATCTGCCTTGACCGTTTTATCGGCAGTCTTTTTTATTGATACTATGAACGGGCCTAGTGTGGAGGCGCAAGTAGCGAGCTGTCTTGCGGTAGGCCCCACCACGTCAGCCAAGGTGTCTTCTTCGGATGCGAAGTACCGTAGAACCTTTACTGCGACTGCTTCGATGACAGGGTCGATAGAGTCAATTGTTATTGATCTTCCTGATAACCTCAGTACGAAGTTGGCAAGCCCCTACGCTTACAATTTGGTTCAAATAGGTGGTAAAACTGTAGCGCGAGAATCATCAGCTCAAGCTAGCGAGCTCACCTTGTCGATCGCGCGGGATCCCGCAACCGGTACTATCACGGTTGATTTTCCAACGGCTGTTAATGTCAATGCTGGTCAAACAGTGATGGTGCAGGTAGGATTCCTCGCTGATATCAATATCACATCCACGAATATGGCTCTAACTGGCGTGTGTCCTGCGCCAACTTCCACGCCTGCGGTTAGACCAACCCAGACGGCAACCGCTACGCTAACCTCAACTCCGGCAATTTCGTCAACCCCTATGGCAACTCCGGTTGCTACTTCGACGCCAACCTTAACTCCGACGGCAACCGCTACCCCATCCCCAAACCCAATCCCCTCCCCAACCCCAATCCCTGCCGGGCAGGCCGCAAATTTCAAAGTGGTTGCTCTTAGAGGTATCGAGATCGGTACCTCTACAACGACGGGTACGAATCCCTTTACTACGCAAACTAACGTCGTCAGTGCTACACAGTTTGAGCGAGCAGTTGTCAAGGTAAAATTGGCAAACGTTGGAGCAATGGACAAGGTTTTCAAGTTTGGTATCGATCAAATTGAGCCCGGAGTGGAATTGGGGCAGCGAGTAGTTACTCAAAAGGACAACTATGTAGAGGTTGAATTCTTCCCGGAAAAAACGGTGTGAGAGTAGGATCTACCGTAATTCCGGAAGGTGCATTGTTGTCCTTAGCTACTGAGCTTTTCGGAGTTTCAACCGATATCGACGCGACCCTGGAACTCTACGGTACCCAGCTTGTGACCGTACAGCCCGTTCCGGATGCGATTTTGAATTTGCAGGACCCGCTGCAAAATCCTCCGTTGCAACAACGTTGTGGCCAAAATATCGCCGTTGTCTTCGACCTTTCTTCATCGATCACACGCACGCCTACCGGGCTTTCCTCTATTGTGGATGCAGGGACAGCGGCTATAAACTCCCTGGCTGGAACTCAGACCAAAATGGGCCTATATAACTTCGGTACCAGCGCTTCTACCGTTCCAGTTGCTGAAGTCAGAACACCGCTTAGTTTGAGTGATCCAAAGAACGTTACGACGCTAAAGAACTCGATCCAAACTTTGAATACGTACAATCCAAATGCGACTCAAGGTACTAACTGGGAGGCAGCGCTTAAATCAGTACTTGCCGCAGAGCAGAGCGGTGGGTTTGTTTATGATGCCGTGTACTTTGTGACCGATGGCTTGCCAACCAATTCCAGCCAGGGGATGCCTTACGGCGCAAGTCCAAACTTCGTGACCGATGCGACAGACCTCGACACTGCTATCGCTGCGGCCAACAATGTGAAAGCACTTGGCACTCATATCACTACGGTGCCGATCGGTGTTGGTGGCACAGAGTATCTGCTTAAGGGTACCTATCCATCTCTTAAAGCAGCTCAAGCAGACAATTGGTCTCGAGGAAATTACTACCTCGAGAACGGTAACAGCGATCAAAACGTATATGACTTGATCAAATCCGGCAAAGCGTGGGTGAAAAATCGATCCGGAGCTATTGAGCCTGATTCTGCAAAGTGGAGCGAGGGTGCTTACAGTAGCACGCAAATTATCCAGTCGATGATGGGGCCAAATCAGGTGGACGGTGGATTCGACATCGCTTCTACCGATCTTACAAATTTCATGAAGAACCTGCGGACTGCGGTCGCAAGCACTTGTGCTGGAAAGCTTATCGTTAATAAGACGATCGTAGATGTGAACGGCAACGTGCTAATGCCCGGTGAAGGCTGGCGATTCGACGCCACAGCAATTGATGCAGTTAACTCTCCACAGCAGAATATCGTGTATACGGATGTCGACGGCAAGTCAACTAGGACGGACAAGCGATCACAGATGACCGATGCTCGCGGTCAGGTGATTTTCAACATTGATTCCACCACCGACCAGAAGATTAGTGTGAATGAAGTGATCCCAGAAGGCTCTGGGTACGCTCTGTTTAAACAACATGGTGAGAATGCCGTGTGCAACATCATTTCTGAAGATCCAAATACAGGAGTGATGTCTAAGACCCCGGTGAGTGTCGTGAGTGATGCTGCTGGAGTTGGGTTCTCTGTGATCCTGCCCTATGACAAAACGATGGCGTCCGTACGCAATGTCGAATGCGACGTACGAAATCAGGAAAAACCGCAGGAGGCAATGCTCAAAATCACAAAAGTTGCTTATGATTCAGACGCTACTAAAGACAACTATGTAATCATTGATGGATCCAATGCTGAGTTTGTAGTTTATCCAGACAAGGAGGGTAAGCCTGATTATGCTGGCGTACCTTTGTTAACTCTGAAAGCGGGCGAAACTGCTGCTAAGGGGCTGGAGGCAGGTACGTATTGGTTAGTCGAATCCAGGTCACCAGCAGGCTATCAGCTTCTTCCATCGCCTGTGCGCTTTCAAATTACCCCAACTGGTGAGGCCTGGACCACCACGATTCAAAATGACGGTACTTTGGTGTTCGAAGATGACGTTAACAAGCCGACAAATGAAATTTGGCTGAAAGTTGCGGACATTAAGACTGGTAAGCTACCTAAAGCTGGGGGTAATGGTGTCTTCGTGTACCTGTTGCTTGCCGTGTCGTTGATCGGAGTGGGCGCACTGTACGCTCGACGTCGAGCCTAGCTCAAAGTGCCTCTTCGCGATGCTGGGGAGGAACTTTCAGGTTTTAGGCTTCCTTAATTAATGGAATTTTGGAAGCCGCAATCATGTCCGCCCTGGCACGTGCCACGCGGGAGCGGATGGTGCCCACGCGAACATCGGCGATGCGTGCGGCTTCCTCGTAGGTGTAACCCAACACCTGGGTGAGGATCAATGCTTCACGACGGTCGGGGTCGAGGGCGTCGATAAGCATGCGGGCGTCGACAAGCTCTGCCCAGCTGCTGGACGTGGCGGTATCGGCAGCAGCATCCTCGAACTCGGTCGCGGATTTGCGGGGCCGCGCCATGTCGTGGCGGATGTTGTCCACCCACACACGGCGGGCGAGGGAAAGTAGCCAAGTTTTCGCAGAGCTGCGGGCCGAGAAGCGGGGGAGCGCCCCAATGACGCGGAGGTAGGTTTCCTGGGTGAGATCATCGGCGATATCACGGCCGCCGAGGTGAGCGAGCAGCCGCCACACATCACCTTGAGTGAGTTCGATGAACTCGCTGAGGGCACCCCGATCGCCCCGGCCGGCCTTCAAGGCGAGCCGGGTGACGTAGGAATCGTCGCGCTCGGGTTTGAAACTCATGAAACCCTACTCTACCAGGTGCGATCACCAAACTAAAAGACAGTCGATCTGGGTGACATGCCAACTAATTTGGGGATGGGGAAGATCCAAGGGCGGGACTTTTCGCTACACTGGGCAACCCCGACCAAAGGAGAACTGAATGTCTGAAAAGCTGTACACCGCATCCGTAACCTCAACCGGTGGTGGCCGCGATGGCCACGTAGTCTCCACCGATGGCCAGATCGACTTTGATGTTCGTCCGCCCAAGGAACTAGGTGGCTCCGGCGAAGGCGTCAATCCAGAGACTCTATTCGCAGCAGCCTGGGCTGCCTGCTTCAACGGCGCCCTGCAGAAGACGATGAAGGAAGCGGGAGTTTCCGTAGCCGATCACGCGCCGACGGTCACTGCCGAGGTGGACCTCAACAAGGTTTCTGACGGTTTCCGTCTTTCCGGTTCGATCTTCGTTGCTTTTGCAGATCAGGATGCCATGGAAGATCCCGCAGGTCTCGTGCAGAAGGCACATGAATTCTGCCCGTACTCCCGCGCGGTACGCGGCGACTTCGACGCAACTGCTGGTTTGAAGTAGCACGCACCCTGTTAACTACAGCTGCACCCGGCCGAAAAATCGCATTCACTCGGCCGGGTGCAGTTTTGCTGTGGGTCTTAGAGATCGTGCACTGATCGGGCGATGTAAAACGAGGACACTGCAGCAACGACCCACAACGCGGCGATGGTGAGCAGCGCGCGCACGAGGTTGTGCCAGTCGAAAGGATCTGAAATCAGGTGGGCAATGACAAGCAGCGGCAGCGCCACCCCCACCGTGGGGCCCATTAGGTTGATTCTGGTCAGGGCATCAGGGGCACGCCACATGATGACGGTGGTGCCCAGAATGAACACCGCAGCGATAATCAGCAGAATATTGACAATCATCGTCGTCCCTTCGACAGGATTCGGGCAACGGAGACGGTTGATAGGAGACCTAAGAGGGATCCTAGAACCACAACTTCGTAGACAATCGAGGTCGGCCACACCAAGGTCCACACCAAGTAGATGGCAATCATGAGGTAGAAGATCATGTCGGCGAGTACGCCTCGCGTGGCGTCGTCACGCAGGATGATCAGCATGAGATTCGCCAGCAAGCACAGCGCAATAACGCCCATGACTAGGTAGGCAATCATGAGTTGTCCTCCATTTCGGCGGTAGAGGTGGGGCCGTAGTTATGGTCCGAGTGGCCGGCGACGAATGTAGAGTGCAATGGGTTGCCGAGCCCCTGGCCGGGAGCGCCCTTATCGATGTCTCGTACAGCGGGCACGAGGCGTTCCTCCATTTCAGCCAGGCCTGCGAGTACTTCGGCGGGGTCCGCGCCGTATACGGCGTGGACGAGGAGCCTATCGCCGCGCAGTCCTAAGGAGAGCGTGCCTGGGGTGATGGTGATGCAGGTGGAAAACCAGAAGATGTGCCGGTCAGAGGTAACTCGCAGTGGGTATGAGACCACCACGGGTTCAATGCCCGCATTCCGAGAAAAGGCAGAACGGACGATGACTGCGCCACCCACGATGATCTGGCCAATCAGCCACAAGACGAATCGCAACAGTGTCATCGGACTACTCCAATCGCGTCGGTGCCGAGGATGGCGGAGCTATAGGCGGGGACGTCGAGAAGCGCCTGCGAGGCGCCGGTACACCAGGAGGTCACTGGGCCGGCGCACAAGAACATCAGCACGGACAACACTGCCAGCGTTCCACCGGGTAGCGCCTTGATTGGCATGACAACCAGCGTCGATGGGTAGCGAGTAGGCGGTTTTCCCCAGAAGACCTTGCGCCATACTCGCAGCAGGGAAAGGAGCGCGCCCAGGGAAGCGATGACGATCGTGCCGATGATGAGCCAGGCACGTGGGCCGCCTGCGGTAGCGACCTCAAACATGATGCCTACCTTGCCCCACATGCCGGAAAACGGTGGGAAACCGACAAGAGAGAAGGCTCCAGCCGCCCAGATGGTGGATGTCCAGGGATCGCGGCGCGCGATGCCAGACAGCTTGGAGAGCGTGCTAGTACCGTAAGTTTCTTCGATCGCGCCCGTGGTGAGGATCAATGAACCGACCGTGACCATGTGGTGGATCGTGTAGAAGATTCCTGCTGCTAGTGCCCCAGCGGAAGGGAATGCCAACATCACCAGGATGAAGGGCATGCCGTTCACCATCTGGTAGGCAATCACGCGGCGGATGGTGTTTTCTCCTAGGCCGGCAAAGCCGCCGACCAGCATCGACACCATCATCACGCCGATGATGAACCAAGCCCAGCGCGGGGAGGCATCGAAAATCACCACATAGATGCGGTACAAGGCGTACACCGCGACCTTGGTGTGTAGACCGGAGAACAAGCCCATTACCGCTGAGCTCGTCGAAGGATAGGTGCGTGGCAGCCAGGTGTGCATTGGAAACACTCCCGCTTTGATGCTCAGCGCCAGCACGACGATGCCCATGGCGATCACGATCGGACCCTGGTCGGCGGCGCCCGCCAAAGCTGCGATGTTTACGGTCCCTGCCACCCCGTACACTACGCCGACGCCCATGACGAGAAGCGTGGAAGCTAGCAAGTTAGACAGCACAAAGGTGCGGCCCGCCGCCAACCGGGAACGCCCACCTGTCATCGCTAGTAGCGCATAGGAAGGCAGCAGCATGACCTCCACCATGACGAACAGGTTGAACAGATCCGCGGTCAGTAGCGCGCCGTAGACGCCTCCTAAGAGCATGAGCGCCAGTGCGGGGAAGAAGCGCGCTCGAGTCTCCCCGACGATGACCGCGAAGAGGCAGGAGAACAGCGCCACTATCGACGCCGCGATGATCATCACCGCAGAGAACTTGTCCGACACAAAGGGGATGGCTACACCGCCGACATAGAGACCGACGGAGTGGGCGATCGTTCCGTGCTGGAACAGGAATACGCCACCACAGATTCCGGCGAAGGGAACAGCAAGTAGCAAGCAGTCACGCACCGCCCGCCACGGGAGCATCGCGTTGAGTGCCGCGGCGAACAGTGGAATGGCAAGAAACAGTGGCAAGATCACTGGCCTGCCTCCGATTCAGCAGCCTGGACCCTTCGTACGCGTGCACTATCCTCCGGCAGTGGACGGACGTTGCGCGCCGTCGTGATCAAAGGTGCGAGCGCAACGTGTGCGGCGCGCTTTGATTTGGTGTCATCGTTGTAGCCAACTGCGGACAGCGCAAGCATAAATGTGGTGGTGGCCATCGCAATCACAATAGCGGTGAGCACAAAGGCTTGGGGAAGTGGATCTGCGGCCAACTCCAGTGGTGAGTTGATGGGTTCGGCGCGCCACTTGGGGATACCGAGGGCTAGGATCGTCAGGTTTCCGGCGTGGCCGATCAAGGACATTCCCAGAATCAGCCGGTACATGCCGCGCTGTAGGACGAGGTACACGCCCCCGGCCATGAGAATGGAAATGGTGAGAGCCATTATCATGAGCGGCCTCCTGCGGTCTGGTCGGTGGAAACTGAGGTACGTGGTCCGGGCACTGGACTGTCTTTGGGGCGCTCATAAGGTGTGTGTTCCACACCTGGCCGGAGCCTTTGCCCCAGAATGTTGATTCCTAGGGTGATCATTCCAAGCACCGCGAGGAACACACCCGCGTCAAAGATCATCGAGGTGGTGACGTGTTCGCCAGCAATATGGCCGTGAATGGCGTACAAGAAAGAGCCATGGGTCATGCCAATGAACCCGGCCACCAAGGCAGTGATGACACCCAAGCCGGTGAGCAGGAAAGGCACGTTCTTAGGTACTACCGGCGCGTCCTTAGGGGCTGCGAGATACTTCAGCATGAAGATGCTGGAAGCCACCAGCGCGGCAATGAAGCCACCACCAGGAGCGTTGTGGCCCCGCAAGAAGATGAGTACGGAGAGCGCAATCACGATTGGGATCAGCAGCTTTCGGAGGTATTCCAGAGGGAGTGCGTTGCGCTTTGGCTCTTCAAACTCGGAGAGTCGGAGTGTGTCCTGGCGTGGCATGGAGCCCACCACTGCTGCAATAGCGACACCAGCCATACCCAGCACGGTGAGCTCGCCCATGGTGTCTAGTGCGCGGAATTCCACCAGGATGGTATTCACCACGTTGGCACCGCCGGAGATTCCGGGAGCTTCATTCAAGTACCACAATGCGAGTTCGGGGCGCTCATGCCGGCCAAGCAGGCCGTAGACGATGAAGAAGCTCGACAATCCAGCAGCCAATGCGATGGCGCCGGTCCAGTACTTGCGGTTCTTTGACACGGTGTAGAAACCGCGCGGATGGTGGCGGAGCACCATCATCATCATGACGATGACCAGCAGTTCCACCATGAACTGGGTCAGCGCAACATCTGGTGCACCGAGGAACAAGATCTGCAAAGTAACACCGACACCTACCGCGGAAAGCAGCAGGGTGGCGGCCAGGCGCGAGCGCACGAACAACAACACTGGAACAGAAATACCGACTATTGCCAGCGGGATGAGGTCCCAGGGCCGATCGATGCCAGGCACTCGCGGGGCGAAACCCGCACCGTCGAGCTGGGTGAAGAAGCCGAAAGCCATCAGGCTGGCTAGCCCAACAAATGGCCACGCCAGGTGGCGAGCTGGGCTGAAGGAGTCAGCCATGCCCCCCAGCCACGTTCCGACGCGTTTGAGGTAGCGAACCTTCAAGTCCAGGAGGGCAGATCCTGTGACAGGAAGTAGCTGCCGCCCAGTGATTGGGGCGAGGAGCTGCTTGCGGAAGACTACTCCGACCACGCCCAGCACGAGCACAGCCAACGACACCAGCAGCGGTGTGTTCACACCATGCCACAGGGCGAGATGTGCCGCATAAGGCAGGCCAATGTCTGCCAGTGCAGCGGAAATTGGGGTGTCCAAGACGCCAACGAAGAATGCCAGCGGCAGGGACAAAAGGCCGGGGAGGGCGGCTGGCAACCACAACGCGACGGGCGCTTCGCGGACGTGGCTCAGGTCGCGCGGGCCGTCGACAAAAGCGCCAAATACGATGCGCGCAGAATAAGTGAAGGTCAGCAACGCGGCTAGTGCGGCGAGCGCCAGCATGAGAGGGTATTCCTCAAAGGCTGCCAACATGGACTCCTTGGACACGAATCCGAGTAGCGGTGGGACGGATGCCATGGACAACGCCGCGATGAGTACCGAAGCGAAGGTGAAGGGCATCTGCCGCACCAACGGGCCTAGGCGTCGAATATCGCGCGTACCAGTTTGGTGATCCACCACGCCGATCAGCATGAACAGCGAGGACTTGAACATTGCGTGCGCAAGGGTGTGGAGCAGCGCCGCCGCGAGTGCAAACGGCGTGCCGACGCCAATTACCGCCACCAGCCAGCCCAAATGGGACACCGTGGAGTATGCCGTCAGTTGCTTCAGATCGGTCTTCTGAATCGCAAAAAGCGCTGCCATGATCGCGGTAGTCATGCCCACGCCCATGAGTAGGTGCTGCCAGATCGCAACGTCGTGGAATAGTGCGGATAAGCGAATTAGTAGGTAGATGCCGGCTTTGACTACGGCGGCAGCATGCAGGAACGCAGAGACCGGGGTGGCGGCAGCCATAGCTTCCGGGAGCCAGAAGTGGAAGGGGAGCTGCGCGGCCTTGGTAAATGCGGACACCGCGATCAGCACTGCCATCACCGGAGTTAGTGGGTTGTTAGCCCAGGCATCGCTGTGGAGGATCGCAGTCAGGTTCGTGGTATGCGTTTGAGACACCGCGATCGCGGTCGCAGTGAGCAAGGTTAGCCCGCCGATGAAAGTCAGGATGAGGGTGCGGGATGCGCCCGCTTGACCCCCTGATCCCGAACGGGCAATAAGGAGGAAGGATGCGAGCGAAACCAGTTCCCAACCTGCGAACAGGACAGTGACGTCGTCGGCAAGCACGAGTAGTAGTACCGACAACATGAACGCTGACATGATCAGGTAGAAGCTGGTGTTGCCCTTTTTTGCCGGTAGGTACGCGGCGGAATAGCAAAAAACGACCGCGCCGATGAGCAAAGCTAGCATTGCGAAGAAGAAGGATAAGCCGTCGGCTTTTAACGCGAAGTTTGCCCCCAATGCCCATGGGAAACTCACTGCGGGCGGATGGCCCGCAAGCACAGTAGCGGCGGCCAAGAAAAGTACAGCCAGCGGCCAGCCGGCTTTCCTATCCATGACGCGAACGAGTAGCGGAGAAGCTACCACAGCTGCCCCGGCAAGAAAAAGAACGAGGAGCAGGGTCACGTGAAAATCACACCTTGCTTGATCGAATGCGGTCAGTACAGGCCTGTTGAGCCCTTTAAAAAAACTTGGCATGGTGACCAAGAAAGCAATACGGAAAATCTTACCAGGTGGAACACTCGTCACATCGGTGCGCCTAACAGTGGACAGTCCCACAATTCCTTAGATTCATAGAGTATGAGCCTGCTTCGCCGCGTACTCCTAACCCTGATGCTGCTTGCGCCACTGATCGGTGGCGCGATTTACTCAGCCACGGTTTCCCTCGAGCCTGCATCCTCATGGTCGGAGGAGCCAGCCGCTGCGCCGGGGGCTGTGGACCTCGTGCCTGCGCGCCGGGCGGCCGGCGAGGCGAGTTCCCAGGCGGGCTTCCTGAAGCAGGGTACTACCGGGCTTGTCGACGGCACCGGCAAGCTTGCCGACGGCACCAACCAGCTTGCGGGTGGCTCCACCGATGCTGTGGCAGGGGCAAACGAGCTGGCTAACGGCATGACCCAGATTCAGGCGGGTACCGGCCAACTTGGTGATGGCGCCGTGAAAGTAGCCGACGGGGTCTCTCTGGCTGTGGACCAGGTGCAGGGAATCGGCCTAGTGCAGGGGCGCATCGTCGAAGAAATTAACCGAGTGGACGCGGACCTGGCGAAGAAGAAGGATCCGGAATCCGTCGCGTTTCGTGCGCAGCTAGCCGAGTTCAAGACTCAAGTAGAAGCTTTCAAATTGGATGCAGCGGTGGTGGATCAATTGGCGCAGCTGCGCTCGGGCTCGCGGGAGATCGCCAATCAACTTGCGGTCCCTGGATACGGCTACCATGACGGAATATATTCCGCGACGAAGGGTTCTAAAGAACTCGCCACCGGACTTACTGAGTTAGACAAGGGGCTGGCGGAGGCGGCCACCGGTGCCGGGGAGCTCAAGGACGGCGCGGTGAAGGTTGACGGCATGGCTACGTCCAACAAGGACAAGATCGGGGCCGTGCAGCGTGCTTTGCCTGCGGATCCAGCAACACCTACGCAGCCACAGCCGATGCTCGTACCGCTCTTCGGGTTCTTTGTCGCCGCCCTGGTGATGGTCGGCGCGGCGCTGAGTAGTCGTTGGCGCGCGCTCGCAGCGGTGGCCCTGGGTGCGATGATCATTCTCATCATGGCGGCTGACCTCTCTCCACTGGTGGGACTGGGGCTGGTTGGCGTGGTGGCGTTGGCTGGCCTCGTCTCGGCCCTAGTGAGCCGCGCGCTCGTGGGCTTGTTTGGGGAACGTGTTGGTCGCATCGCTGTCTACGTAGGATTGCTCCTCCAGGCTGGCGTTGTCGGCTGGGTGTGGAAGCTGGCTTCTACCGATAGTGTTTCCCCGGTTCTGAACGTGCTGACGCACCTGATGCCTATGCACTACGCCACCTCTGCGATGTCTGCGCTTGGTAATGGGGGTTCGAATATCGTGCTCGGACTGTCTTGTGGGGTGCTTGCCGCCCTAGTAGTGCTCGCTGCGGTCACGCTCCGCCTAGCTGGGACTGCGCCTGCGCTCGAGCCCGTTGATATCGAGGCAGATCACGATGCATAGCCACGGCTATTCACCGGACAAAGAGAAATACCTCACCCGCCTGCGCCGAATCGAAGGGCAAGTGCGCGGTATTCATCGCATGGTTGAGGAAGACGAGTACTGCATCGATATCCTCACGCAGATCTCTGCGGCTAACAGTGCCCTAGAGAATGTGGCGCTGGCGCTGCTCGGCGATCACCTCGAGCATTGCGTTGTCGATGCGGCAAGAAATGGCGATCCTAGCGAGAAAATCGAAGAGGCGAAGGCGGCCATTCGGCGCCTGGTTAAGTAGGCCAACCTCCCATACTCACTAGGATGTTGCGGTTCCTTTTGGAGAGATGAACATGTGACTATCTGGCAGGACTGCTGTGCGGATGGATTAGAGCAGTCGCACTGCTAGAACGGGACTGTTCATTGATGACCACAGGGTATAAGTAAACACTTATTGCTTCTAAACGTCTTAGTATTAGCTATTTATAACTATTTCATTACATTGTGCGCCTTGGGTCATGAGTTTTGATTAGATGCTTCTAAAATTGTTTTCGACAGGAAAGTATGACATCAGTGCAGTTAGATGACCTTGTTCTTGTCGTGTCCACATATAAGACTTTCAACTTTTGTTGAACAATTTTGGGAGCTCCTCATGAAAACCCCATCCAAGCTTGCAATTGCTGCACTGTTTATGATCGCCCCACTCACCCTCGCCGCATGAGGCTCCGGCGACTCTGAGCCGGAGGCGAAGAAAGAAACCCAAGCCACCACTGCAGACAAAGCTTCCGGAAGCTCGGCAGCTAAGCCTGCGGCACAGCCGAGCGGGAAGCCAGGATTCGCCGACAGCGTCTTAGAGACCGAAGACTTCGTAGCCACCATCACCGAGACCAAAGTGATTCCGGCGGGCGAGAAGGGCAATACGAATGGCAACAAGCCAGTGGTCGCGTTCTACTACGACATGACTTCTAAATCTGCCGATGACGTAGTCCCAGGCGTGTCCTGGACTTTCGTGGTCACCGCGTACCAGGGCGGAACCGAAGAATCGAATGAAATCGAAATCGCCCCGAACCCTGATGACAATTTGGCGCTCGCCGAGTTGGCTGCAATCAAGCAGGGAGAATCCCACTCCAACATCGCCGCCTACTACCTTAACGACGAGACCACCCCAGTCACCCTAGTCGCCAGCGAAGATCTCGGCTTCACTGAACTCGGCAAGCAAAACTTCGAGGTCAAGTAAGCACACTGCGGTGGCGTAGCTGCCGAAATGGAAAGCGGTCCAGCAGAAGAACTCGTTCTGGTGGACCGCCCCTCTTGTTAGCCAGCTTGCGTGCTAGTGCCGTGTAAATAGCGAAAAGCCACCTCCTCAGAGGTGGCTTTTACAGAGTCGGGATAACAGGATTTGAACCTGCGACCCCGTCGTCCCGAACGACGTGCGCTACCAAGCTGCGCTATATCCCGCTGCTTTTTCACCATACGCCCGTGCGAAACAGTGACAAAATCAGCAGGTCAGCGCTTTTCGACGACATGTATCAGCGTAGCTGAGGGCCGGCAGAATACCCGGAATGGCACAAACGGCGAAGTGCCGAGGCCATTGGAAACGTGCATAAACATGCGGCCGAATCTGTGCAGTCCGCTTGCCCGTGCCCGATCGATGCCACAGTTGGTGACAATCGCGCGTTCTCCGGGAAGACAAAGCTGGCCGCCGTGGGTATGGCCAGAGAGGGAGAGCTGGTAGCCATCGGCCTCAAACTGTCCGAGTACCTGCGGTTCTGGGGAATGGGTCAGCGCTATGGCGAGATCGGCGTCGATATTGGGGGCGCCTGCGATCTGGGCGTAGTCATCGAGGTCATGGTGCGGGTCATCGACACCAGCGGCAGCGATTCGTACGGGGCCGATTTTAAACTCGTGGCGTTGGTGGGTGGCATCACGCCAGCCGTGTTCGAGGAATGCTGCACGCATCCCTTCCCACGGTAGCTTCTCCTCGCTGACCTTGCGTTTTTTCCCTACCAAGTACTTGAAGGGATTAACCGGTCGCGGCCCGAAGTAGTCGTTGCTGCCGAAGACGAACAATCCGGGGCGTTTGAGCAATGGTGCTAGCGCTCGAAGAACAGCTGGCACGGCATCGGCTGAGCTGAGGTTGTCGCCGGTGTTGACCACCAGATCGGGCTGCAACACGGACAGCGCCGCAACCCAATCTTGCTTGATGCGGTGGGAGGGCAGCATATGTAGGTCGGAGAGGTGCAGGATGGTGAACTCTTCGGCGTCGTCAAGCGTGCCCGGCTCGAGGAGCGCCACGGTTTCATGCTTGAGGCGGAACTTGCTGAGCTCGGAGAACCCCCAGCCCGCCACGGCGAGTCCGCCGAAACCACCAACACTGACGAGGGATAACAGGATTTTCTTCACGCCCCTATGCTACCGGTGCGTATTCTTGTAGGTTATGAGCGACCTAAAGAACCAGATCCGTGCAGATCTCAAAGAAGCGATGAAAGCCCGCGAGAAGCAGCGCACCAATACGCTGCGGATGCTGCTTGCTGCAATCCAAACCGAGGAGGTCTCCGGCACGAAGCATGAGATCGATGATGAGGCGATCCTCAAGCTGATCGCCCGTGAGATCAAGAAGCGCAAGGAATCTGCCGAGGTGTACACCAATGCCGGTCGACAGGAACTCGCCGATAACGAGCAAGCAGAAGCTGAAATCCTGGCCGCTTACCAGCCCCAACAGCTCACTGACGAGGAGCTCGCAGCCCTGGTCGCCAGCGTGATCGCCGGCATGGACGAGCCAAAGATGGGGCCTGTCATGCAGGCTGCAACCAAGCAGGCCGCCGGGCGTGTCGACGGCAAACGCCTGTCCACCGCGGTGCGCGCGGCGCTTTCCTAGCTCGGCTTACAGTCCGTTCTGTCTTAAGAAGTCATCGAGCATCGCGCCGAGATCCGGAATCGGTGGCGGGGCCGGTGCTGGCCCGGGAGCTCCCGGGATCTCGTTTCGCGGCGCCGGAGCTGCTCGCTGGGAGCCGTCAGATACCAGCAGGGTGACTGCGGGCTTCGCGTCCCGGAGGTTGGCCAACTTTACGTTGATGACCTTGCCCTTCTGGTTTGAAGGCCCGGTTACGGTCTCTGTGTCTACCTGGTATCCCTGGCTCTGTAGCAGCGCCTTAGCGGAATTCGGATCCTTGCCGGTGACCTGGTCTGCAATGGCTTGTGTCTTACCCTTGACCAGCTCTGGAGCCGCGCGATTCAGAGAGCCGGAGGCGGCGTTGGGGGTATTGGATGCTGCTGCCATCCAGGACGCGGCCGGTTCCATGCCTCCGAAGAGAGTGCCTTCGTAGCACTGTCGCACTGGTGCGGTGCACAGCGGCGTGGTTTGAGTGCCATCGTTGTAGATGTACGGCACAGCTGCAAAATTGGAGTTAAAGCCCATAAACGCGGCAGATTGGTGTGACTCGGTGGTGCCGGTCTTGCCAGCCGTTGGCACGCGCCAGCCGAAGTTACTTGCTGCGGGGGCTGCGGTGCCGTTTTTGATGTCATCGCTCATGGCGTCGGAAAGCGCATGTGCAACCTTGGGCTCCACTGCCTGCTCGCAAGGAGTCTTCTTAAGCTCTACTGGGGCGCCATTACGGTCGGTGACGGCCTCAATCGGGCTGGGTTCGCACCACGTGCCGTCGGATGCCAAAGTGGCGGCAACATTGGAGAGCTGCAGCGGATTTACGGCCGTTGGGCCGAGGACGAATGAACCCAAGTTGTTGTCGGTGAAGAACTGCGCGATGGAGGCTTCGCCGTCGAAACTGCCGGCTTCTGTGTAATCGCGAAGGCCGAGGCGCACCGCGATATCGACAGATTCCTTAACTCCCACCTGCTCGATGAGCTTGATGAAGGTGGTGTTAGGAGATTGCGCCAACGCTTGTTTGAGAGTCAGCTGCGGTTTGAAAGCACCGGAGTTTTCCACGCAATAGGAGCCCGCAGGGCAGTTGTCCGCACCGCCATTGCCCATCCCCCGCACTTCTACGCGCTTCGGCACGTCTAGTACCGTCTCGATGCCCATGCCCTGTTCGATCGCGGCAGCAGCGGTGAAGATCTTAAAGACTGAACCGGCACCGTTGCCTACGCGGCTGACAGGTTGTGGGAGAACCGTTTGGTTTTGTTCGGGATCTAGGCCGTAGTCACGCGAGGAGGTCATCGCGAGGATGCGGCGAGATTCGGTGCCCGGCTCGACTACATTCATGACCTCCGCGACCCCTGCAGCCTGGGGGTTCGTCTGCCCTGTGACCGCGTTGTGGGCGGCATCCTGCACCTGTGGGTCCAGGGTTGTTTTGATGGTGAGGCCATCGCGCGTAATCCGCTTCGGGTCGAGGCCATGACCCTCGAGGTATTTCAGTGCATAATCGCAGAAGAAACCGCGATCGCCAGCAGCGATGCAACCATTCGGTAGCCGGTTGGGAGCCTCCGGAATGCCAAGTGGCTCGGCCTGGAACTGGACGGCCTGCTCCCGAGTGAGATCGCCCGTGGAGACCATGGCATCGAGGACCTGATTACGGCGCTCCGTCATCCCCTCGGGGTTAGTAAACGGGTTCAGCGCGGAGGAAGACTGCAAGATGCCAGCGAGTAGCGCTGATTCGGGAACGCTGAGTTGGCTGGCAGGTTTAGCAAAGTAGGTTTGGGCAGCGGCTTCGATGCCGAAAGCGCCGTTGCCATAAGGCACGATATTGAGGTACCTGGTGAGGATTTCGTCCTTGGACAGGTGCTTTTCCAGATCGGAAGCCATGCGCATTTCCCGTAATTTACGGGTGTAGCTCGTCTCGGTGGCTGCGGCCTGTTCCGCTTCGGTTTCCGCATCGACCAGCAGGAGATAATTTTTGACGTACTGCTGGTTGAGTGTGGATGCGCCCTGTTCGACGGAACCGGAGGTGAGGTTTGTCACCATCGCGCGGGCGGTGCCACGCCAGTCGACGCCATCGTGCTCGTAGAAGCGGCGGTCTTCGATGGCAACAATCGCCTTTTTCATGTTCGGAGAAATCTGTTCTGAAGGGACATCTCTGCGATATTGGTCATATACCCAAGCGATCGGAGCGCCAGAAATGTCCGTAATCGTGGACACTCCTGGGGCTGTTCCGTCGGTCAAATCCGAAAGGTTCGACTGCATCGTTGTTTCGGTCTGGGCAATTGCCACACCCGAAAGGCTTGCAACGGGGGTAAGCGCGAGGGCACCGGCAACACCGGCTACGACCACTGCGCCGAGGGCCTTAGACATTGACTTCAAACTGGACACCCCTAATACCCTACGCAATAAACCTGAAAAGGCAGACCCCCATTCGTGTGACGCACTCGACATTCTGCAAACCGAGTGAATACACTTACATGCATAATATTGGTGTGCGACTCGAGGAGGCCGAGACATGACTGCATCGTTAGTGTCTGAACAGCAGTTAATCGACCGTGGGGAGTGGGTCACGTTCGCGAAGTGTCGAGATGGGGATCCGGACGCGTTGTTCGTGCGCGGGGCAGCCCAACGACGCGCCGCAGCAATTTGCCGCCATTGTCCTGTCATGCTGCAGTGTCGCGCGGATGCCTTGGATAACCGAGTCGAGTTCGGGGTATGGGGTGGTCTGACTGAGCGGCAGCGCCGCGCCCTCTTGCGCAAGAATCCACACATCACTAGTTGGGCCGAGTATCTCGCCTCGGGAGGGGAACTGGTAGGAATATAAGCATGACTACTTGGGAATACGCCACCGTTCCACTGTTGACGCATGCAACAAAACAGATCCTTGACACTTGGGGTGAAGATGGCTGGGAGCTCGTCTCCGTTGTGCCTGGTCCTAACCCGGAGAATGTCGTCGCTTACATGAAGCGAGTGAAGCAGTGATCTCTGAGCGTCTCAAGGAACTCGGCATCGAACTGCCGGCAGTAGCTGCACCAGTCGCGTCTTATGTTCCAGCTGTCCAAGCGGGGAACCAAGTGTGGACTTCTGGCCAGCTGCCATTCAAGAACGGTCAGTTACTCGCTTCCGGCAAGGTCGGGGCAGAAGTAACTCCGGAAGCAGCGGAAGAACTGGCACGCACTGCCACTCTGAATGCGTTGGCCGCAATCGATGCCGTGGTGGGCATCGATAACGTCACGCGTGTGCTCAAAGTGGTTGGCTTTGTCGCCTCCGCTGAAGGCTTTGGTGGGCAGCCAGGCGTAGTGAACGGCGCGTCCAACTTGTTGGGAGAGATCTTCGGTGAGGCTGGCCGTCATGCTCGTTCGGCTGTTGGGGTGTATGAGCTTCCGCTTGGAGCCCCAGTTGAAATTGAGATTGTGGTTGAAATCGCCGGTTAGCTCAGTCGCTAATCCTGAGTAAATGATTAAGCTGGTATCTATGGAGCATCCTGCTTACAGTCAACTACGTCCTGTTACTGAATCCGCTGCCGTTGTGCTGTGCCCAAACCCTGGGTACAGCTCACTTGAGGGCACTAATACGTGGGTCATCCGCGCCCCTGAAGATGCAGCGAGCATCGTCATTGATCCAGGTCCTGAGGACGAGGGCCACCTTAACGTTGTGCAACAAAAAGCTGGCAACGTGGCGCTGACCTTGATCACCCACCGTCACCACGATCACGCTGATTCCATCGACAGGTTTCGGCAGCTCAGTGGTGTGCCGGTGCGAGGCTTCGATGTCTCCTACTGTCGCGGCGGTGAAAAACTGGTTGATGGTGAAATCATCTCTGTGCCCGGCGTGACTCCGCAGATCGAGGTCGTGCACACCCCGGGGCACACCAGCGATTCCGCTTGTTTCTTCATTTGGAGCGGGGAAGTTGGTTCCTCCACTCTTGAGGGCATCGTCTCCGGAGACACCATCGTCGGTCGGCACACCACCATGATTTCTGAAACTGACGGCGAACTTGGTGCTTACCTGTCTTCGCTGCGCATGCTTGAAGAGCGTGGGGAGAACGTCATGTTGTTGCCAGCCCATGGGCCAGAGAACCCTAATGCTGCAGCTTTGGCGCGAAAGTACATCGACCGCCGTGAGCAACGGCTCCAGCAGGTGCGCGACGCCCGTGCTGCGCTTGGCGACGACGCGAGCATCGCAGAACTCGTTGACCACATCTATACTGACGTTGATCCGGTGTTGCGTGGTGCTGCGGCGCAGTCCACCCGGGTGACCGTGCGTTATTTGGATTCGCTGTAGCTTAAGTTTTTGGATAGTCCCGCTGCTGGCTTTGCGCCGGCAGCGGGATTTTTGGGTTGGGGACGCAAAAGCCGCCAGCCCCAAGGAAGGCTGGCGGCAGGGGCTTGCGGCTATTAACGAGCGCGCTTAGCCAAGTGCTCAGCGTCAGTAATGAGCACGGATTTGCCCTCGAGGCGGATCCAGCCACGCTGCGCGAAGGTTGCTAGTGCCTTGTTTACGGTTTCGCGAGAAGCGCCGACCAGCTGGGCGATCTCTTCCTGCGTGAGGTCGTGGTTAACACGAAGCGCATTGCCTTCTTGCGCGCCAAAACGATTGGCGAGCTGCAGGAGGGTCTTGGCGACGCGCCCAGGAACATCGGTGAAAATGAGGTCAGCCAGAGAAGCATTGGTGCGACGGAGACGTCGGGCCAGGACACGGAGCAGTTGCTCGGAGATCTCCGGGTACTGGGCGATCCAGCTGCGCAGCATCTCGGAGTTCATGGTTGCCGCCTGAACTTCAGTAACACACACGGCTGAAGAGGTGCGTGGGCCTGGGTCGAAGATGGAAAGCTCACCGAACATGTCGGATGGGCCCATCACCGTGAGGAGATTCTCACGACCGTCGTTTGCGTGGCGGGCCAGCTTCACCTTGCCGGAGGTAATGATGTAGAGGCGATCTCCGGGTTCGCCTTCCTCGAAAATCGTAGTGCCGCGAGGGAACCGGACAGTTTCCAGGTCGCGGATCAAGCTGTTTACTGCGATTGGATCTACGCCCTGGAAAATGCCAGCACGTGACAGGATGTCCTGTACGCCTTCCAAATCACTTCTCCTTCTACTAAACCTATGGCGCGCCGGTAGTCAAAGTGTGACTACTCTTTTTTGGAGGCGCGCGCAAGAGCTCTGATAAGACTTTACTCGTTCTTATTTAGATTGTGCACGAAGTGTTGTGACAAGTGCAACACGAGAGCGCTCATGTGAGCGTTCATGCAGCAGGATCGGTGACAGGTTCGGAAGAGCGGGTTGAGAACGTCTCGAATCGCTCCATTTGCATCGCGAAAACTGCGACAACAACCGGGGTGAGAATTGCGAAGAGAATGCCCATAATTGCCAACTATACGTTCTCAGCCTCCGCGCGGTTAAGCTAAGGCTTATGGCCAAGGTGAAACAGGTGAAACCGGAAAGCCCACTGGCGCTGAAGCGACGGGCGCGCCGCATCAATCGTATGCTGGCCACCTGCTACCCAGACGCCAAAGCGGAATTGGATTTCCGTAACCCGCTGGAGCTCCTGGTAGCTACGGTGCTGTCTGCGCAAACCACTGATGTCCGGGTAAATCAAGTAACCCCCAAACTCTTTGCTACCTATCCGACAGCGGAGGCTTATGCATCGGCACAGTTGGCCGAGGTAGAAGAGCTCATTCGGCCGACCGGCTTCTATCGTAACAAGGCAAAAGCCCTCATCAGCCTCGGACAACAACTGTGTGATGACTTTGGTGGCGAGGTGCCGCGCACCCTGGCAGAGTTAATCACACTGCCAGGGGTGGGGCGGAAAACAGCAAACGTAGTGCTAGGCAATGCCTTCGGGGTGCCAGGGCTGACGGTGGATACTCACTTCGAGCGCCTGGTGCGTCGGCTTGGGCTCACAACCGAAAAGGATCCGGTGGCCGTCGAAAAGCACATCATGCAGCTCATCGAGCCATCCGAGTGGACCATGGTGTCGCACCGCTTGATCTACCATGGTCGACGCGTGTGCCATAGTCGAAAGGCTGGGTGCGGTGCGTGCTACATCGCTAAGCTGTGCCCTAGCTTTGGGATTGCGGGCCCAGCAGACTTTGTAGATGCGGCGAAATTGATCAAGGGACCGGAACGAGAGCATCTGCTGCGGCTGGTGACGGAGGAATAATGAACAAGACCACGGTGTGGACAGTCATCGTCAGTGCGGCGATCCTGGTTGCGCTGGTCTTTGTGGTTCCTGGCATGCTGCAGACTGATACCGAGCCTGCGCAACCCGAACCACAGTCCGAAGTCCAGCCGCGGCCCGATTGCCCAACAGGTTCCGTAGGGCGGGTGGAATTGCCATGCCTCGGTGGACAAACACAACAGTTGGAAGCCAAGCCGACTGTGGTCAATGTGTGGGCGTGGTGGTGCGGGCCGTGCCGCCAGGAACTGCCGCTTTTCGACGCCCTCGCCGAGGCTCACCCGGAGTGGAACGTTGTTGGGGTCCATGCAGACACCAACGCAGCCAACGGGGCAGCCATGCTGAATGAACTCGGTATCAAGATTCCGAGTTACCAAGACGACGCGAACCAGTTTGCTGGCACGCATGGCCTGCCGGGAGTTGTCCCCATCACCGTTGTGATCAGCCCGGAGGGGGAGTTGCTGCAGTCATTCCCGGCTGTCTTTGTCTCCCCGGAGGAACTGGATCGGGCGGTGAGCGGGGCGCTGAGCCGATGAGCGATCTGCCTGGATTCAACACCGCATTGCGTCCCGCTGATGCGCCTACCTGGATGAAAACCCTCGTGGATACCGCCCGTGATGGGAGCATCCACGGTGGGCTGAGCCAGCGGGCACGAGCGGCCGCACGGTCCCAAGCCCAGATGTCTGCCGTGCTCATGCTCTTTTCTGGACGCACCGCCGCAGAGGCGGAAATTTTACTCACTCATCGCACGCCCACTATGCGTTCGCATTCTGGGCAGATCGCGTTTCCCGGCGGCCGTATTGATCCAGACGACAGTGGTGCGATTGATGGTGCACTTCGAGAGGCCTGGGAAGAGACCGGTTTGGATAGACGTACCGTCACTCCAGTCGCAGAACTAGCACCATTGGCGATACATGCCACTGGCAATCCGGTGGTGCCGGTCCTCGGGTTTTGGCATGAGCCGCGGGAATTGCCCGTGGTCAGCCCGCTGGAAAACGACGACATCTTTCGGGCGTCGATAAGCGAGCTTGCCCGCCCCACCAATCGTTTTTTGGTGCGCAATGGTGATTGGGTCGGACCTGCATTTTGGCACCGAGGATATGTGGTGTGGGGCTTCACGGGCGGCTTGTTAGCTGCGACGATGCGCTTCGCGGGGTGGGAGGAGCCCTGGGACCCCATTGAAATAGATTTGCGGACTGCGTTGCGTAGCTCTCGAAACAATGAGCCTTAAACCCGTAAGATGAGTCAAGTAGTTTTTGTTCATGGCTGATGCAGGAGTCTCGTGCCCACCTATCTAACAGACAACCCCGGTGTGATCGTCGATGTGCTTTTGGGGCTCGCACTGTGTGGTGCACTTGTGACGGGCTGGCGCCAAGGAGCTTTCTCCTCGGTGCTGTCAACGATAGGTGTCATTCTCGGCCTGGTGTGCGGAGCCGCAGCCGCGCCGCTCGTGATGAGCTATACCGAAAGCACTGCCTTTCGCTTCTTGCTTGCCCTCGGCACAGTGCTGCTGCTCATCGGCATCGGCAACATGCTAGGTGGAGTCATCGGGGGACGGCTGCGGCAGAACATGCGGACCAAGTCTGCGCAGCGCATTGATTCCGCTGTCGGCTCGGTTTTTCAGGTGCTGGCGACATTGATCGTTGCCTGGCTCATCGCGATCCCGCTCGCTACCGCAGCTCCTGGGTCCATAGCCCGGGGTATCTCTGGCTCAAAGATTCTGCAAGGGGTGGACAGGTTCGCCCCGGCGCAGCTGCACGCACTGCCGAACCAGATCTCGGCCATGCTGAATGAGTCCGGTCTCCCGCCGCTGCTTTCTCCATTTGAGGCGGCATCCTCCGCCGAGGTGGCAGCACCACGCATTGAGGTGGAGAACCGCGCCATGGTCGAGGACCTGCGCGATTCGGTTGTGCACGTTACTGGACAAGCAGCGAAATGCCGACACACACTCTCCGGCTCAGGCTTCGTCGTATCCGATGACTATGTGCTCACTAACGCCCACGTAGTAGCCGGTACCGAGTCTGTGGAACTGGATACCGTGCTGGGCGTACGAGAGGCCACCGTGGTGCTTTATGACCCAGGAGTGGATGTTGCAGTGCTGCATGCGCCCGGCCTCGGACTTGAGCCGCTGCAGTGGGCATCGGAACCGGCAGAAACGGGTGCCGACGCCGTTGTCATGGGCTACCCAGGCTCCGGCCCCTTCACTGCTACCTCGGCCCGCATCCGCGATCGCATCACCATCAACGGGCCAGATATCTACGCAGGAAGCCGGCTGGACCGTGAGGCATACACACTGCGCGGCTCCGTGCGGCAGGGCAATTCGGGTGGCCCGCTCACTACAGCAGATGGTGAGCTGCTCGGAATGATCTTCGGCGCTGCCGCGGACACTACCGATACTGGATATGCGTTGACTAAGGAAGAAATCATGCAGACCATTGGTGACTACACGGCGCTCACCGCTACCGTGAACACCCAGGAATGCGTACTCAAATAGTCCGCAGGCTCTCTGCCCACTCTTCCGGATTCTTAAGGAAGGGCATCCCGGTGAGCTGATGGATGTGAAGCTCAGGTTGGGCTGTCCAATTCAGCGGCAGCGGTACTAGCGCGAGCCGCGCATGCCGGACGCGAGGTTGTTGCGTACCGCCCACTGCATAAGACAGGGCGCGCAGACGCCTGAGTTCGGCGTCGTGATGTGGGAGTAATGAGCGGAGCGCTACTTGTTCGGGAAGCCGTTGGCAGGCGCGTGCGTGCAGAACGCGGAGGCGGCTTTGTAGCGGGTTGCGTGGGGTCAGGGGATCTATTAGCTGGAGTCCGCGGACGCGTTCTGGGTAATTGGCCGCGAGGGTCGTCGCCACGCGGGCTGCGGACCCCACCGCCACCACAGTAGCTGCGCCATGGCCCAGCGCTCGGATCATGCCGTTGACGTCCCCCACCGCGTGCCGCATGGAATAGCCGCTAGGTGGTTTGTCGGACAGGTCAAAGCCACGGGCAGACATCGCTGCGACGTGGAAGTGCTGGGCAGCCGGCGCAATGGCGTGGCGAAAATCGAACCAGCCACCGAGGCAGTCATGCAGCAGCAGGAGTAACGGCCGGGCAGTATCGCCCGCCACGGCGGCATGTAGCCGTGTGCCTCGGGTGTGCACTAGCTCGTGTTCGAAAGGGCCCGGAAGCGCCAGTTCGGTGGGGGAAATCTTCTTCATAATTGTGGGTGGCCACGAAAAACGCCCACCTTGAACAGCAGGCGGGCGCGGGCCGTTCGTACCTAGGAGTACAGGCCGTGATTCTTAGCTTCGAGCTTCTTAGTGGCCTGTCCGGGGACCAGGTTCTTCATTTCCTGCACAGACTCGATCGTCTTTGCCGGGGCCTTAACCTGCTTGACCTTCTTCAGGCCGACGAAAGCGAGGATGCCCGCGAGAGCCAGCATGATCAGGAAGACGATAAGGAAAGCGGCCCAGGTTTGTACCCACAGGTCCAGTAGCTCGGCGAGGAAGAAGAAAAAGAAGAACGAGCTGTAGAGCGCGATCGTGCCTGCGGCGCCGAACAAGCCTCCACCGATGGCACCCTTCTTAGCGCTGTCGGCGATCTCGGTCTTGGCGAGCTCCACCTCGGCGCGGAACAGGCTCGACATTTGTGCAGTCGCGTCGCTCACCAGGTCACCAATGGAGCCCTGGCCCGCTGCGCGGGAATCCACATCGGAAAGAGGGATAGCGTTCACCCGAGGGGCGAAGTTATCGTCGCCTGCGGTGTATAGCCCCTTGGCATTGCTCACGGTAATCCTCCAAAATCAGTTTTGCGATGTTTGTTATAAAGCCTGCAGTCAATCGTGCCACGAAAATCGCGCTGGTGCGAACAACTAGTTATATATTAGCCTGCGCAGAGCGATCGGCAGGGAGATAGAGCCTAGTGTCTGGGCGCGCACCGCCGCGGTGCTACCGGCGCCGTACCTCCAGTGCTGTGGGTTTGAGGGCACGAAATTGGTTGCGGCCCGGCGCAGTGATTTCCGCCGCGCTTATCGACGTCCTACCTGCAGAAACCGTTTCTGGCACGGCCGTTCGCTAGCCTCATCTTCATGGTTTAGTTGCCGGTTTTCGTGCGGAGCGTTGCGGGAAATATCGCAGGCCAGCTGAACTGCAAAGTTGCAGCTTTGCAACAACTCGCACACGTAACAGTCTCAGAGGTTATAAACGCAGGTTTCCTGTGGAGGTTGACTTTGGGGTGCCGCTCAGGCTGTGCCTTTGTTGTTTTTGTAGAGCCAAATCCCGCCGGCCGTGAGCGCGGCGACGCCAGCAACCACTCCAGTTCCGATAGAAACTTCCCGCGTGGTTGGGACAGTAAACAGGGGCACTGGGTTCTTAAAGGACTTGATCTCCCAGTTGTTGGCGATTGCTGCACGACGCAACGCACGATCGGGGTTCACCGCCACGGCATTGCCGACGCATTCCAGCATCGGGATGTCCGTTGAGGAGTCGGAATAGGCGAAGCTTCGGTCGAGGTCGTAGCCGTGTTCTTTTGCGAGTCTCCGGATCTCATTGGCCTTCGCGGGCCCTTTCGCGTAGAACAACACTTCGCCGGTGAGGACACCGTCCTTGGTCGCAAGCTCGGTGGCTACGATCTGATCCACTCCAAGTTCTTTCGCGATGGGGGCCACCAGCTCTGTGGCAGAGGCGGAGATGATGATGACGTCATGGCCTAGGTTCTGGTGGAAGTTGATGAGGTCCCTGGCCTCTGCGTAGATCGCCGGAGATACCACGTTTTTCATCGTCTCTTCCGCGATCTGGCGCACTTGTGCGATCTCCCAGCCCGCGATCATCGTGGTCAGCTGGTCGCGGGTGTTGTCCATCTGTTCGCTGGTGTGGCCTGCAAGGATGTAGGTTGCTTGGGCCAAACTCATTTGGAGGGCAGCGCGAGGCGAGATGAGCCCGCTGCCTATGAACTCCTTGCCGAATGCGTATGCGGAGCTCGTGGCAATGATCGTTTTGTCCAGGTCAAAAAAGGCAGCGACACGTGGGGACTGGAGCTCGGTGCTTGCAGTCACGGCAGTGTTTAGGCCTTCGGATTTCACAACTACCTAGTGTAACTGGAGTCGTAGCTGGCTGGCCGGGCGTCGCTGCTCCTGTCAGCAACTTCCTGCAGTTATCACAGTTTGGTTGAGGTGAGGACAAAAGCGATTCCGTTCATTGTGTTGGTTCATGTGGCGTGTATAATTACCGATGCAGGGCCCCGATATACCGTGTGGCCAGCCCCGGCACGACCCCCCTGTTGTCGGGTAAGAAAATAGACGGCCCGCGCAACCCCCCCGAAGCGCGGGCCGTCGCCTTTTCTTTGTAATCGCTCCCTAAGTGCTTTGGCTGAACCTGGGGTGCGTTATCCACAAAGAAATGTTGAACTGGCCACAATTGCTCGAGTTATCCACAGCTCTGGCCGCAGGCGTGCCCCGGAGCGGAAAAGCTGCGTCATCCTAGCTGCATGAAGTCAAGCATTGTGGTTGCAGTCGCAGATCCAGCCCTACATCCTGAGGTGATGCACATCGCAGCAGCGACGGGGCGCAGCATTGTCGACGCGACTGCCGTAGCCACATTGCGGAGCGCTGCGCCTCGCGCTGACGCAGTGCTGCTGGACAGGGAGATGGCCAGCGAATTGGGGATGGCACTTGAACAACCACGGGTGTTTTTCGTTGCCGGGGATCCGGGGCCGGTCGATTGGCAGCTGGCGCTACGGTGCGGAGCTACTGATGGCTTCGTAGTTCCCGCACAGGCGCCCGACCTGCTGCGCGTACTGGGGCAACGGCCACGAGAACAGCATTCCTCAGCTTTGGCGATCGGTGTGGTGGGCGCGGTGGGTGGTTGCGGGACCAGTGTTTTTGCATCGGCACTGGCGCAAGAACTTGGTGCTGGTGCGGTGCTCATTGACGCAGATCCATTTTCAGGTGGTCTTGACCTTTTGCTTGGGGCTGAAGAGTGCCTCGGGGCGCGTTGGAATGATCTGAGCTTGGAGCACGGACCGGTCGACGGTGATGATCTCTTGCAGGCCTTGCCAGAGGCACAGGGGGTTAGGGTGCTCACCGTGGCGCGCGGCAGAGGGACAGTTGCCAGTGTTTCTGCCTCCGCCGTTGCCGCAGCTGTGGAATCGGTACGGGGCCAGCCCACAGTGGTGGATCTACCACGACATTTGCTCGAGGCTCAGGACGTGGTGCAAAAGCTCGGTGCGTTAGTGGTGCTCGTCCCGGCAGAACTGCGGGCGGTAGCGGCTGTGGTCGCTGAGCTCACCGCATTGCGGGCTGCGGGCTGCGGCGCCTCGATCGTGTGTGTTGTGCGGCATCGCGGGTGGTCCGGATTGGATGAGGCGGAGGTGGCAACGCTAGGCGGTGTTGAGGTAGCTGCAGCAATCCCTACGGTAGCTGGCCTAGCGAAGAGCATTGAGTTGCGAGGCATGGTACGTGTCCCACGATCACTGCGGCAGGCGGCGCGGTTGGTGCGGGAGGCGGTGTCTTCCCAATGAGTATTGATTCGGGGTTGATAGACCGCATCCACGTACGGCTTGCTTCCCGGCCGCGGGAGGGCGGCGGGGTAAATGCCGCCGATGTTGCGGCAATTGTGCGCGAGGAGGCTGGCGTTATCAGTGATCTTGATTTGCTCGATGTGCTGCGAATTGTCCGCCAAGAATCGCATGGCGCTGGGCCCCTTGATCGGATACTGGGGATTCCGGGGGTGACAGACGTGCTGGTTAACGGTGCCACTGAAGTGTGGTTTGACCGCGGTGAGGGGCTGGAGCTGGCCGAGCTCACCTTTGAATCTGAGGAGCAAGTACGCCAGCTTGCAGTTCGGCTCGCCGTGGCCTGTGGTCGCCGCCTGGACGACGCCCAACCCTACGCAGACGGGCGACTATTGCGTGACGACGGCACGAGCATCCGAATCCACGCCATTGTCCCGCCACTAAGCGAAGCCGGCACCTGCATTTCCTTGCGGGTGCTTCGCCAGGCCGCGCTTAGGTTGACCCAATTGGTGGACTCGGGCACGGTGACGGTTGAAGCAGCTGGGGTGCTGCGCTCGGTGATAGAGCAGCGGCATTCCTTTCTCGTGGTGGGAGGTACAGGATCTGGTAAAACAACGCTCCTTTCGGCGCTGCTGGCCGAGGTTCCTGAACGTGAGCGGATCATCTGTATCGAGGACACCCCTGAGCTACGCCCGCTGCATCCGCATGTACTCAACTTGGTGACACGCAACTTGAACATTGAGGGAGCGGGTGCGGTGAGTATGGCGGACCTGCTTAAGCAGGCGCTAAGGATGCGGCCAGATCGTATTGTGTTGGGCGAGATTCGCGGCGCAGAGGTAGTGGATCTGCTTGCTGCGCTCAATACCGGCCATGACGGCGGTGCCGGGACGGTGCATGCCAACTCAGCTCGTGAAGTGCCTGCCCGAATGGAGGCGCTCGCGATGTTAGGAGGTCTTGGTGCGGAGGCGTTGCAACGGCAATTTTCGGCTGCTGTGCGCTACATCGTTGTGATGGAGAAGTCCCATATGGGACGACGCGTTTCAGAGATTGCGAAAGTGTCCGGTTTTCCATTGCAGATAGAAACTATATGGAAAAGCGATGATCAAATACTTCCATTACGGGGTGCTTCCATATGATAAGTGTGCAGCTCATGGCGGTGGCTATCGCGGAAATACTCGAAGCGGCAGCCCCGATTCGCCGGGTGCGTCCATCGGAGAACCGACTTCCGGCAGCTCCGATCTTGGCGATACCGTTCGCGGGATTCGTGCTCTACCACGGCGCTGGAGTGGCCGTCAGCGCTCTGATGGTGGGCCTGACAATCGGATGGATTTTGCGCCAACGACTAAAAGAAAAGCGGCGTCGTCAGGCAGCCGAAGCGACCGCAGCGATAGTGGGAAGTCTGGCTGAAAACATCAAGGGTGGGGCTTCGCCGCAACAGTCGTGGGCGCATGTCGCGTCCGAGCCGCCCGCAACGATACCGATGGCCATGCGCGACGTGGTGGCACTAGCTGCGCGGCGCTGCGCCGCAGGCGCGAGTGCCGCTACCGTTTTGTTGGAGGCCCCAGCAGAGTTCTCTGACCTGCGTGCGACGGGACACTTATGGTCCGTCGCAGAACGACGCGGCATCGGGGTATCAACCCTATTACGTCATATGCAGCAACGCATTGATGCGGCAGTGCGCCATGAGCGGGCCACAGTGGCCGCACTACAAGGTCCACGGGCAACTGCGATCATTTTGGCCCTGCTGCCACTCGCAGGTATCGGAATGGGTACCGCGATGGGAGCCAATCCGGTGAGCTTTTTGACGGGGACCACTACTGGTGCCGCATTGTTGCTCAGCGGCACCAGTTTGGCCTGCACGGGCTTCGTGTGGGTTGAACTGATCGTGTCTCGAGCAGCTGGTGGTACGCGATGATGTGGACAGTGTGGTGCGCCCTCAGCCTCCTCGTCGCTGCCCCTAAGGCGGCCACGAGAATACGCACGCGGGCCGAACCAACAGTGCGGGCACGTGATGGTCCGTACCAAGCCCTCAGCCATGCCGCTGACATAGAACTGTTTGCCGCCTGCCTGGCTTCTGGTGCCACCCTTGCAGTTGCTGCCGAAGTAGTAGCTGACGTGAGTGGAACGGCCCGGCAGCAGTGGTCCAGCGTCGCCGCGATGCTGGCCATCGGTGTCGATGCGCGTACTGCCTGGACTCCCATGCGGGATGCCACAGAGCTTGCGGAAGTAGCCCGCGTGGCAAAGATATCCGAACGTTCGGGCAGCGCACTGGCAACTTCCTGCGTCCGCATCGCAGAGGACATCAGGCAACGAACATCAGATAGCGCCACCGCGGCCGCAGAGCGGGCAGGCGTATTCATCGCCCTACCGCTGGCCCTGTGTTTCCTGCCCGCCTTCTTCATTCTCGGGCTGGCACCAATCGTCATCAATCTAACTGCCACCATGATTCCCTAATCCAAGGAGAAAGCAATGTTCCGAAAAATCTCAAGCTCCGTAACCACGTTCATCCGCGACGAGGAGGGTATGAGCACTATTGAGTACGCGATGGGCTCCCTCGCGGCGGCCGCCCTGGCTGCAGTGCTGTACACCGTTGTCAACGGTGACCAAGTGGTAACAGCTATCCAAAACATCCTGACAGATGCGCTGTCCAACACACCGGCCTAGCGCGCTTCTCGACGACAACGGCTCAGTCACCATCGAAGCGGCCTTTGGCCTCGCGGGGATTGTGACCGTGACGTTGCTGGTGGTGTCCGCCATGATCACGCTAGCTAGCTACATCGCTGCCGTGGACATGGCGGGAGCCGCAGCGCGAGCACATTCCCTAGGGGAGACTTTTGAACCCGAACGTGGTGAGGTGGCGCTGAGCAGCGACGGCACGTGGGCGACCGCAACGGTTTCCATTGACACTGGCGTGGTGCCGATCTCCGCAAGTGCGGTGTACCCAGCAGAAATGGCCACATCGTGACAGCGCGTGGTGAGGAAGGAAACATCACGATTACTGCTGCGGGAGCAATTGCCGCGCTCATCGCGCTGCTGTTAGTCATCGCCGTAGCTGCGCGCGGAGTAATTGCTGCGCACCAAGCTCAAGTGGCAGCGGAAGGCGCAGCGCTAGCCGGGGCTCATGCGGCCTTCGATGCGTCTTCGCAGCCATGCGAACGAGCCCGTGAGACAGCTGAACGTAATGGTGCCGAGCTGGCCTCGTGTCGGGTGGACAACGTGGATGTGGAGGTGAGAGCGGAGATCCGGGGGCGCCAAGCAACCTCGCGCGCCGGGCCAGTGTGAGTCCTAGGCGTGCAGTGATACCAAGGCGCCGAGGAGACTGATTGCGCCAGCCTTGTTCAGTGGCTGGTTGCCGTTCCCACACTTGGGAGACTGCACGCACGACGGGCAGCCACTGTCGCAAGTGCAGGAGCGGACTGTCTCAAAAGTGGCTGTGATCCACTCCTGGAAGCGTTGGAAGCCGTGGTCGGCAAAGCCTGCCCCGCCGGGGTGACCGTCGTAAACGAAGACGGTTGGTAGTCCCGTGTCTGGGTGTTGCGCGGTGGAAACCCCACCGATATCCCAGCGGTCGCAAGTGGCTAGCAGTGGCAGCATGCCGATCGCAGCGTGTTCTGCCGCATGCAGGGTGCCGGGGATATCGGCTGCTGAGATGCCGAGCGAGGATAGCGTCAGCGGGTCCACGGTGTAGGCCACAGCGCGTGTGATGAGTCGTTGCGCTGGCATGTCGAGTGCAACGGAGTCGAGCACGGTGCCGTCGGCAAGCTTGGTTACATAAGAGGTGACCTGGGTGGTAACTTCCACATCCACTGCGGCAACCCATACCCCGCCACCGAGCTCCCGGATGTTTTCTCCCGGGCCGTCGATGATTCGAATGTCGGTGCTGCTGCGAGAGAAAGTAGACCAGTCCGGGGCCTCAGGGTCAGCAAGGGCAAGGTGATCGTCGAGGTGTAGTTCCTGAATCACGTACGTTTCACCCTGGTGCATGTACACAGCACCGGGGTGTACCTGAGCAGGCGCACGCTCGGAATCGATGGTGCCCAACACTCGACCGGTGGTGGATTCTACGATCAGTACTTCGGCAGTCGAGCTGCCGCGGAGACCGAGCAGCTGATGGGCCGTATCCGGGGACAGGGCGTTGGCATCTGCAGCAGTCACGGCAAACCAACCGTGGGGGCGGCGCCGCAGCAGCCCCTCAGATTCAAGCTGTCGGACAACTTCGGCTGCCCCAAACATGGCAATGTCGGCCGCTGTGAGGGCCTTTTCGATTGCGGCGCAATAGACATGGCCCCGCAACACGAATGGATTCTTAGGGTCGAAGATGACCCGCTCAATGGGACGCTGAAGCAGCGCCTCCGGATGGTGGATGAGGTAGTTGTCCAGCGGCTCATCGCGGGCGACAAACACCACCAGCGATCCCTGTCCACGGCGACCCGCCCGGCCAGCTTGCTGCCAGAAGGAGGCTATCGTGCCGGGGAATCCGGCAGTTACGACGGCATCCAAGCCACCAATGTCAATACCTAGCTCGAGGGCATTGGTTGTGGCGACACCAAGCAACGAGCCGTCATCAAGCATGTGTTCGAGGCGCCGTCGATCCTCCGCAAGATAGCCGGCCCGGTAGGAAGCAACACGCTGCGCAAAGTCGGGTTTTCCCAGCAGTGTGAGTTCTTCGGCAGTCCGCAGCGCCACCACTTCGGCCCCGCGGCGGGAACGGACAAAAGTGAGTGTGCGAGCCCCCTCGGAAATGGCGCTGGCCATGATGCCTGCAGCTTCGCTCGTCGCGGCACGGCGCACAGGTGCCCCGTTTTCTCCTTCTGCGCCGTCGATAAGCCCGGGCTCCCACAGCATGACCGTTCGCGCACCTGTTGGAGCGCCGTCCTGGGTGACCGCATGCACGGGGGAGCCAATGAGGTTTTCCGCATGCTCGCCTGGGTCTGTGGCGGTGGCGGAAGCGAGGATGAAAACCGGCTCACTGCCATAGCTGGCAGCAATACGTCGCAGGCGCCGGATGACTAGTGCAACATGTGCCCCGAACACCCCGCGGTAGCTGTGGCATTCGTCGATCACCACGAATTTTAAGTGGCGTAGCAGGCGCCCCCACCGCACATGGTTTGCTAGTAGTGAAGCGTGCACCATATCGGGGTTGCTGAAAATGAATCGCGAGGAATCTCGAATGCCGCTGCGCGCGTCGGTTGGGGTATCTCCGTCATAAGGCGCAGGGGCGATGCTGCGCAGCTCAGGGATGTCCCCGGTGAGTCGCAAGGCGGTGCTGAGCTGGTCTGAGCCCAAGGCCTTTGTAGGAGTTAAATACAATGCGCACGCTGTCGGATCTGCCTGCAGGGCAGACAAGATCGGTAGCAAGTAGCCGAGCGACTTGCCGGAGGAGGTCCCCGTGGACACCACCACGTGTTGTCCGTCGAAGGCGCGTTGTGCCACCTCGGCTTGATGGGAAAACAACTGCTTGATCCCGGTGTCTGTTAGGTGCGCCCGCAGGGCGGGAAAAACCCAATCCGGCCAATCAGCATAGACGGCAGGGCGTGGCGGAATCGTCTCCAGGTGAGTGCAGGTGGATTGCGGGTACCGGCGCTGAATGAAGTCAGCGATTTCAGTGCCTATCGTGTGGAATTCGGCCATCAGTGTCCCTTTTTCGCCTGTTGAAATAAATTTCTTTTGAGTGTTGACCTGCGCTTTTGATTGTTTTTCCAGTTTAGGGCTATCGCCGTCACCAATTTCATGACACACTGGAACTCGGTCGCAGCTTTTCCAAGTGCAGTGTTACATAGCGCTCGCAGAGGATTTTGTTATTGCGAGCGCTCATTCTCTTTCGAGTGAATGAGAGTTCACAACGACCCGGTACTCCCTTCAAATTGCGGGAATACTGCTTCGTTCGAAAGAAAAAGGTTTTAATATGGCACAGGGTACTGTGAAGTGGTTCAACGCTGAAAAGGGCTTTGGTTTCATTGCTCCGGCTGATGGATCCGCAGATGTCTTCGTTCACTACTCCGAGATCCAGGGCAACGGTTTCCGTACCCTCGAGGAGAATCAGCAGGTTGAGTTCGAGATCGGTGAAGGCGCAAAGGGCCCACAGGCTCAGAACGTCAACGCTGTCTAAGAGAATTCTCTGGCATCGCCCGGTCACTTCCACATTGTGGAGGGGCCGGGTTTTGTTGTGCCTGAACCCTTCCTGGGAGCGGGTATCGAAGGCCTTTCTGGTTGATCGGACGAGCAATATTCGCCCCTGAAATTGTCTAAAACATGACCAGTGCGTAGTAGAGCCATATATAACTGTGTACGGTAGTGGAGAAAAGCTCGGTCCGGAGTCGGAAAAGAAAGTTGGCAAGGTGGCAGATTCGAATGCAGGCGTCAAGCGCCTCGTGATCGTGGAGTCGGCGACTAAGGCGAAGAAGATCCAGCCTTACCTGGGTAAGGATTACATCGTCGAGGCGTCCGTCGGTCACATTCGAGACCTTCCGCGGGGTGCCGCGGATGTGCCGACCAAATACAAGAAGGAATCCTGGGCTCGTCTCGGTGTGGACACCGACCATGGATTCGCGCCCCTGTACGTGGTCAGCTCGGACAAGAAGAAGAAGGTCGCGGACCTTAAGTCCAAGCTCAAAGAAGTTGATGAGCTGCTGCTAGCAACAGACCCCGACCGTGAAGGCGAGGCCATTGCTTGGCATTTGCTTGAGGTGCTCAAGCCTAAAGTGCCGGTAAAGCGCATGGTGTTCAACGAGATCACCAAGCCAGCGATTATTGCTGCGGCTGAAAATACTCGTGAGCTGGACGATAACCTCGTCGATGCTCAAGAAACCCGCCGTATCCTAGACCGTCTCTACGGTTATGAAGTCTCCCCGGTGTTGTGGAAGAAAGTCATGCCACGACTGTCCGCCGGGCGAGTGCAGTCCGTGGCCACCCGCGTCATCGTGGAGCGGGAGCGCGAGCGGATGGCTTTCAAGTCTGCAAGTTACTGGGATTTGAATGCCGAGCTCGCGACGGACAAGCAATCCAGCCCGGAGAACCCGACTGAATTCGCGGCGCGGCTGACGGCCGTCGATAAGCAGCGCGTTGCCCAAGGGCGCGACTTTAACGACCGCGGCGAGCTGAAGAGCAAGGGCGTCGTGGCGCTCGACGAGGCGAAAGCGAAGCAGCTTGCCGACGCCCTGAACGGCCAACTCATGTCGGTGGACAGCGTCGAAGAGAAGCCTTACACGCGGCGCCCATACCCACCATTCATGACGTCGACGCTGCAGCAGGAAGCCGGCCGCAAGCTCCACTACACCTCGGAGCGCACCATGCGTATTGCGCAGCGGCTTTACGAAAACGGCCACATCACCTATATGCGTACCGACTCGACCACGCTGTCTCAGTCCGGCATCCAAGCGGCGCGGCAGCAGGCCAGCGAGCTGTACGGCGAGAAGTTCGTGGCTGACCAACCAAGGCAGTACACCCGCAAAGTTAAGAACTCGCAGGAAGCACACGAGGCGATCCGCCCAGCTGGCGAGACTTTTGCTACGCCGGGACAGCTGCATGGCCAGCTCGACGCCGAGGAATTCAAGCTTTATGAACTAATCTGGCAGCGCACCGTCGCTTCCCAGATGGCCGATGCCCGCGGCACCTCGATGAAGGTGACCATTGCGGGTACCGCAACCAGTGGTGAACGGGTTGAATTCGCAGCCACGGGCCGGACCATCACCTTCCCTGGCTTCCTCAAGGCCTATGTGGAGACCACCCAGCTTGAGGATGGTCGGGATGTGGCTGACAACGCCGAGAAGCGCCTGCCTCCACTGGCAGCGGGCGATGCTCTTGCCACTCGGGACATTAAGGCGGAAGGGCACGCAACGAACCCGCCGGCCCGCTATACCGAAGCTTCGTTGGTGAAGAAGATGGAGGACCTCGGTATCGGGCGTCCATCGACCTATGCGTCGATCATCAAAACGATCCAGGATCGTGGCTATGTGTTCTCGCGCGGTAATGCGTTAGTGCCTTCCTGGGTCGCCTTCGCTGTGGTTGGGCTGCTGGAGCAAAACTTCTCCTCCCTGGTTGACTACGACTTCACTTCCTCGATGGAGGATGAACTCGATGAGATCGCGGCCGGTAATGAAGATCGAACTGACTGGTTGAACAGCTTTTACTTCGGCAATGCCGAGGCCAGTGAAAAGATGGCTGACTCGATTGCGCGCCAGGGCGGTCTGAAGTCCTTGGTCGGTGACAACCTCGAGCATATCGACGCCCGTGAAGTGAACTCTTTGCGCCTGTTCGTGGATTCTGAAGGCCGCGACATCGTGGTCCGGGTGGGTCGTTTCGGACCGTATCTGGAGCGGGTCGTTGGCAAGAACGCTGACGGCGAGCCGGAGTACCAGCGCGCAAATCTGCCGGAATCTACTACCCCTGATGAGCTTTCGCTCGCTGCCGCTGAGAAGCTTTTTGCCATCCCACAAGGCGGCCGCGAACTGGGAGTTAATCCCGCGAATGGCCGCACCATCGTGGCAAAGGATGGCCGTTATGGCCCTTATGTGACCGAGCAGGTCTTGGCAGAGGAACGCGAGCGCGTTGCTGCGCAGGCTGAAGAGATCGTGGCTGCAGAGCGTGCCGAAGAAGACGCGCAGCGTAAAGCAGAGGGGAAGCGCGCTAAGAACTGGGACACTAAGACTGCGGCAACGCAGAAAGAAAAGCGGATCAACCAGATCATCGAGGAAACCCTCAAACCCGGAACGGCTTCGCTGTTTTCCACCATGGAACCATCCTCGGTCACTCTCGAAGATGCCCTGCGACTGCTGTCCTTGCCACGCGAAGTGGGCGTTGATCCGTCCGATGGTGAGACGATCACAGCCCAGAATGGTCGCTATGGCCCGTATTTGAAGAAGGGCAGCGACTCCCGCTCCCTGGCCAATGAAGAACAAATCTTCACCGTAACCTTGGAGGAAGCGCGCCGGATTTACTCGGAGCCTAAGCGTCGTGGACGCAGCGCCACCGCTGCAGCACCACTGAAGGTGCTTGGCGATAACGATGTCTCAGGAAAGCCAATGCAGGTCAAGGACGGCCGTTTCGGGCCGTACGTCACCGACGGCACTACCAACGCCTCCCTACGTAAGGGAGACAACCCAGAGACGCTTACCGACGCGCGTGCTAATGAGCTGCTTTCCGAGCGACGGGCTAAAGAAGCTGCCGATGGAGGCGCTCCGAAAAAGAACTCTCGGAAGAAGACTCCCACGAAGAAGGCATCAAAGAAAACCACCAAGAAGGCCGTGAAGCAGACTACTAAACGTGTTGTTAAAGCAGGTGCGCGGAAGAAGTAGCGTTGGCCGCCCCTGGTGAATTATCCCGGGGCGGCTGTTGGTGTTTTGCTGCTGGGTGGCCGATTAGATGAGATGGGTGCCAGAGCGCTTTCTGTTTTTTGTAGACTCCGCGACCTCGAATGATTCTGGAACTGCAATATTGGAGACGAGGACATCGTGATGGGCGGAAAGGTGCGTGTAAAGCTCGTCCCGAAGCAGGTGCTTCTTGTGAGTGATGGCGGTATGCATCTGGTAGCCGAACACAGCGATGTTGGCTGCCAGCGCTATGAAGGACACGATGAACAGAGCCTTCGGATCGTGTGAAGCTGCGACGGAGAACTTCGAATCTGTCACAAAGCTGGGCACTGCCATCGTGAACATCATCCAGAATGCCAAGGTGTGAGCTCTATGCTGCAGCCACGCGCCCTTTTTGATGAAGAAGGCCGGGATGGTACAGGAGATGAGCAACGCAGCGCCTGCGTAGAACGAGTGATCGCCGACGCAGTTGTACACATAAGCGAAGTTCCACAGATCATAAGCGATGATCCAGAACCACAGCATGTCAGGCCAGATCATGTCTTTGGTGGATGAGCGGGAGATAATGATGCCGGTCCAGCCGCAAATTGTGATGAGGTTGAGCAGGCCGGCGATGCCGTTCATATAGTTCCACGCGCCGGACACCATGTACACACCGTCAACCACACCGTCCGCGTTCATTGCGCCGACTTGGAAGTCACGGATGCAGGCTTCCAGAATGTTGAGCCCGAGGATGAACGGAGGGAAAACCTGCGCCCACTTGTTGGCTGCGAGCTTCGGGTGGTAGCGCAGCGCCATGAAACCCAGACAGCCTGCCAGCGCGGAGTACACTTTGACCCAGTGAAACCAGGTCCCGGTGGATGATCCCGGGCCGGCAGTAGTGGGCCATACGAAGATTGTTAGCGCTATAGGCAGCGCTATGAACAGAGCCCAACCTGCGCCACGCCAACGACGGGAAATTTCATTCAGCCCGATTAAACCAGCTAGAACTAGTAGCCAGGCGCCCCAGGAATACCAAGGGATGGCGCTAAACAAAAACATGACGTTCCTCATTTCGATTTTTGGGCGCGAGCCTTGCGCCCAGGCCAGAAGGAGCGCGCCGTTGGAAGTGATTTCACCTATTAAGCTTATGGTTCGACGAAAGCGCTGTATATAGACATTTTGACGCTTATGTAAAGTGGTAACTATGGATGCTCGCGATGCTCTCGCTGCTGCGCTCAAAAGCGAGCTGCACAACACCGAACTTTCGCGCATCACTGTGGCCCGACTTGCCACTCGCGCTGGGGTGACTCGCCAGGCGTTCTACTATCACTTCGACGACGTATACGATGCTGCCGAATGGCTATTCCAAGATGAGGTTGCTCGGCATATCCTCGCTCATGCGCGTTACGACGCTTGGGCCGAGGGATTTGAGCAGCTCATGACGTATATGTACAAACACCGTACCCAGGTTCAGGCAATCCTCAAGTCGCTCAAGACTGGGAATACAGTGAAGTTTTTCTTTCGATCGCTACGTGAAATGATGACAGCCATCGTGACCGAGCTCTCCGCTGGATACGATTTGGATGAGGTGGATCGACAGTTCATCATCGATCACTACACCCTGGCTGTGGTCGGGCATCTGCTGCACTGGATTGCCACCGGAATGGCTGACGACCCAGCGCAACTTGCTCGCCAGATCGAAGTAGTGATGCAGGGGCATGTTCTGGAATCAATCCAACTTTATAGCAGGTAAAAGGCCAATTAGGGGTGGTCGGATAAGTGGGAGATACCCAAGTGTGCCCTGCCCGATCTATATCGGAAAGGTTGGAAGTAGCGAACAGTAGCCTAAGACCGGTCTGCGAGCGTCGGACGGATCGGGCGGGCCAGCTGGGTGAGTTCGCCTCGTCCGCGCAGCTCCACCGATTTGAGGACCGTCCAGCGCGCCTGCTCGGCCTCGTTGGCAGCGCGCAGGGTAGAGGCGGAGGTGAGCACTCGGCCCGGTGTGTCCTTGGCTAGTTCGGTCAGGCGCGCAGCCTGGTTCACCGCGTCACCGATGACGGTGTATTCGAAGCGATCGTGTCCGCCAATGTGGCCAGCGACCACGTGCCCAGAGGCGACGCCAATGCCCGCGGCTAGATCCATGTCTTTGAGTTCGATGCGGAGCTCTCGGGCGGCCGCGAGGGCCATGCCAGCGGCGTCGGCAAGCAGTAGCGGAGCGCCGAAGATCGCGAGCGCGGCATCACCCTGGAACTTGTTGATGACACCCTTGTGCTCGTGAACAACATCAACGACCTTTTCGAAGAACTTGTTGAGTGCAGCAACGACCTCTTCTGGGGTGTGATTGACGGCGAAGGTGGTGGAGCCAATGACGTCGACAAAAAGCACCGCGACGCTGCGGTCTTCACCACCTAGGGTAGGGCGTTCCTCCATGGCCCGGCGGGCAACCTCGGTACCTACGTAGCGTCCGAAGAGATCGCGCACCCGCTGCCGTTCCCGTAGACCGCGCATCATCTCATTGAAGCCTGCCTGTAACACGCCGATCTCGGAACCATCGTAGATATCTACGGCTACGTCGAGTTCGCCGCGTCGCACTCGGTTGATGGCGCTTTGCAACTCATGAATGGGGTCGACCACGCTCATAATTACCAGTGTTTGTGCTGCGAAGCCGGCTAGGAGCGAGGTAGCGCCAAGAGCAAGGATCGCGGGCAGTAGGTCGGCGGCGTCATCGGTGAAGTAGTGGTAGTGATGTCCAACAACGAGGAGGCAGATCCCTATTAGCGGTACAGCTGAGGTGACGAGCCAGGTGAAGCGAAGCCGCTGTGTAACCGGCGGTTCTAGGGTGGAGTCCTCGAAACGTTTGGCTAGCGCCTCAGCCGCGACGGGGCGCACGATCCGCTCTGCCTCCAGATAGGTGAGCAGGACGACAACGGAGCCTCCGAGCAGGGATGCCAAGCCGAGGACTAATGCCACCCGACCACCGTGGGTAGTTGCCATGAGGGTGACGATGATGATTCCGATCAGCCACATCGCGGCACAGAGCATCGCCTGATACACGGGGATGCGCATGACGAGGTTGCGAATCATGTTCGGATCGTGGTCTTCCGGGCTGTGCTGCCAGGCCAGTACGGGTCGGAAGAGCAGGAAAGACAACACGGCCCCGACCAGCGAGCCGACAACCAGGTACCCGATTCCGACCGTGGGCAAAGGGCCGCTGAAGCTGAGGAATTCATTCTTTCCGGGCATCGGGATGAGCCATTGGAAGAACATCATTGTGGCGATGGCGCCCAGCACATTGGAGAAGAAGATGGTGGCAGCGTAGAGCGGCCAGGAGGTCTTCCATAGCCACTTCACGATCTGCACAAAACGAGTCATGCCTCTTACTTTATCTGGCTTGCAATATAGGGTGGGTTGGGTGAGCGAAAATTCTGTCTTTGATCGGCTATCCGGGGCCGAACAACTCCGCCGCACGCTTATCGACGCCGCCTCCGCAGCTCGTCAGCTGGCTGCCGGTGTCGGGGGTGAAAAGGGGGCCACTGCGGCGGCGATGACCCATTCTTGGCTCTTTACGGGGCCTCCGGGGTCCGGTCGTTCTAATGCGGCGCGGGCATTTGCTGCTGCGCTGATGTGTACTTCCCCAACCGAGGTCGGTTGTGGAACGTGCCAGAATTGCCGCGATGTGATGGCGGACAAGCACCCCGATCTTGTCCACGTGGTTCCCACAGAGCTATCGATTGGCGTAGATCTGATGCGAGAGAAGGTAGTGGGGCCGGCGCTTGCGCTGCCGACACTGGCGCACTGGCGGGTCATCATTATCGAGGATGCGGACCGGCTATCGGATGGTGCCGCGAATGCATTGCTCAAGACGGTTGAAGAGCCTTCTGCCCGCACAGTGATCATGTTGTGTGCTCCTTCCACCGATCGCCGCGATATTTCCGTTACCTTGCGATCCCGCTGTCGGCATGTGTACGTGCCCACGCCTTCGCTTGAGGACGCCACCCGGATCCTGCTGGCGGAGGGTGGTGTGAACGAAGAAGCTGCTCGGCTGGCGGCTGCCGCAACATCCGGCCACATTGGTCGCGCTCGACACTTGGCTCACTCCGCGGCCGCCCAGTCGCGTCGAGCACAGGTGCTACATCTGGCGGAGCTGGTGTACCACAAGGAGGCGGCTTTCCAGGAGGTCGGCGCACTGGTAAAGACGGTGGAGGATGAGGTGAAGACCGATCTTGCCCCCGCCGAAGATCAAGAACTGGATAAGCTACGCAATGCCTTCGGAGCCGGTGTTAAGGGTAAGGGCACGGCGAGGATGACAAAAGGGATGGAAACGGAGGTCAAGGCGTTGGAAGCAGTGCACAAGAAGCGACAAACTCGCGCCAAGCGCGATGCTTTTGATCTAGCGTTGATCGACCTTGCTGGCCTCTACCGCGATGCCCTCTTGAAGGCTTCGGGTGCGTCGATACAGTTGACTCATCCTGATTTTGATGGACTGTCCACGGACCTGGCTGGGAAAAATACGCCGGAGGCGCTCACTGATTGCCTTGAAGCGATCAATCTTTGCCGAGAATCACTTGGGCACAATGTGCGTCCAGTGGTTGCCCTCAGTGGCTTAGTGGGGCGACTGCGGAAGGCATGCCAGGTGCAGTAACCTGCTGTTTTTTGAACTAATCTACCGTGCGGTAAGCTTTAACGACGATGCTGTGTGCATCGGTGCCGCCTTAGCTCAGTCGGTAGAGCATTTCACTCGTAATGAAAAGGTCGCGAGTTCGATTCTCGCAGGCGGCTCAAGAATAAAGCAGGTCTTCCGGTTTCCGGAGGCCTGCTTTTGGTATGTGGGCTGGGAGTGTTTCCGTTTCGGGGCTTTTATTTCCACTAAGGTGGATCTCATGCGCACTCTTGTTACCGGCGGGGCCGGGTTTATTGGTTCTCATTTGACGGATCTGTTAATTGAGAAGGGCCACGATGTCGTTGTGGTGGACAATCTCAGCCGCGGTCGAACCGAGAACCTTGCCGCGGCCCAGGCCACCGGGAAGTGCACCTTTGTTGAAGCTGACATCTTGGAGTTGGACTTCGACGCGTTCCTGGCTGAGCATCGTCCGGAGGTGATTTTCCATCTGGCAGCTCAGATTGATGTGCGGTACTCGGTTGAGGATCCGATTCATGACGCCACCACTAATATCATCTCCACTATTCGTATCGCGGATGCGGCGAGGAAGAACGATGTGCGCAAGATCGTCTTTACCTCTTCGGGCGGTTCGATTTACGGTACTCCGGATACCTTCCCGGTAGATGAGTCTTTCCCGATTGATCCGCATTCACCGTATGCGGCGTCGAAGAGCGCTGGCGAGATCTATTTGAATACCTTCCGGCATTTGTATGGGCTGGATTGCTCGCATATTGCGCCGGCGAATGTGTATGGTCCGCGTCAGGATCCGCATGGTGAGGCGGGCGTTGTGGCGATTTTCTCGGAACGGCTGCTGCGTGGAGAGTCCACACGTGTGTTTGGTGACGGTGGCAATACGCGCGACTACGTGTATGTCGGTGATGTGGTGCGGGCGTTTTATTTGGCGTCGGGTTCTGAGGGGGGTGGGCTGCGATTTAATATCGGCACCTCCGTGGAGACGTCGGATAGGCAGCTGCACTCTTTGGTAGCAGCCGCTGCGGGTGCGGTTGACGATCCGGAGTTTGCGCCTGCGCGGCTTGGCGACGTTCCTCGCTCTGCCTTATCTTTCGAGCGGGCTAAGGACGTGTTGGGGTGGCAGCCGGAGGTTGCCATTGTTGATGGCGTCCAAAAGACTGTCGATTACTTCCGCGCGGTTTAGGTCGCGTTAGCCTGGGGGTTTGGTTCTGATTCGTTTCCCGGCGGCTTTCTTGGCTGCTGGTGAGGTGTTTTCTGCCAAGCCGAGTCGGTCTATCCATCGGACGTGACCGGCTCGCTTTTCCATGTGTGGGCCATCCCAGTCGTCGTGGTTGCGCCGGTGGTGATTGCGGCACATGAGTCCGAGGTTCTCGAGGGCTGTTTTATGGCACTGTGACCACGGGATAATGTGGTGGGCTTCGCATCTACCGGCGGGGACATCACATCCTGGGTATTGGCAGACTAGTTGCTCGGCCAGGAGCGCGATACGGAGATGGAAGCCAGCGGTTCGTCGTGCGCTAACCAGCTTCTTCACCGCTCCGGTGTGGGTGTGGACTGCAATGAAGTCGGTGATCCGAGAATGCCCTAGATTGGCGAGTTCGAGCAGGTTTAGCTCAAACGCAGTGTTGGTAGGAAAGCGCCGATAAAGGTCGAATTCATCATCCTCGGTCACCGATACTACGAGGCTGGCATGTCCAGTGGCTTCTACTCGATTGCTGCTGGCCCAACGCACTACGCGGGCGAAGGCATCATGCTGCCGTTGTCTTATGGTGCGAGTCTCATCGCCGTCTTTCGGAGTGGCACCGAAGGATTGGTCCAACATGGATTGGAGCAGTGCGCCGATTTCTGGGGTGACATAGCCGGAAAATTTTGCACCCCCATGTTCGTCTGGAGCATGCAGTGTGAATCGTCGTTGCGCACGTGCTTGGAGTGGATCTTTGGCTAGCCGCTGGTTTTCCGCAAGCACTTGGTCACGAGTGAACTTCCAGGTTTGGTCTGGGTGGGTCGGGCGGTTGTAGTTTCGCACTTCCTGTGCAGCGGCGTCGTAGATTTCCTCACGTCTTTTAGAGTCGGGAGATAGATTGCTGAGTACCCGCAGAATCTCATCTTGATGGGCTACGGGGACGTCATCGTCCCAGAAGGAACTTGCGCGTCGAATAAGCGTTCGTGCTTCGCGTGGATTCACGTTGCATTCATGAAGAGATTTTGGGGTCATGTTGGCGGCCAGATTCGTCTCAAAGCGAGCCAGGAACTCTTTGAGTGCGGAAACCTCCGACATGGCAGATTCAACATCGAAGGGCCTGCTCATGTCAATGTTTTCGGCGGCAACCCGCAATCTGTAATGGGCGACTTTAAGCTCGTTCACTGTACAGCACCCCCTAGTTCGCATCCCCAATACGACTGTTTCCTAACTACTATTCTAGTTCAAAGTCAGACCCTGTCAAGGGGAAATTCAAACACGTATGCGAATAGTAGGGTCTAAAAAATCCCAAGGCCGAAACCTTGGGATAGTGATGGGCGGAGCCGCTAAACTGTCATCGCCAGCTGCTCGTCGATAGTGGCTTTAAAAACTTCCCAGGGCTGCGCACCGGAGACAAACTTGGTGCCCACCAGGAACGCTGGGGTGCCATTGACGCCCAGCCCGCTGCCGTACTGGACGGCCTGGGAAATCGCGCCGTCGTACTTGTCGGATGCAGCGTCAGCCTTGAACTTCGCCATGTCCGGGACTCCGGCTTCGGTGGCAAAACGCTCAAAGTCGGCTTCGCCAAAGTTCGGGTGACCGTCCTTTTTCGCGGCCTCTGCGAACAGTGCGTTCTTGAATTCATTGAACTTGCCTTGTTCGGCGGCGGCGCGGCCAGCCTTGGCGGCGGCCTCAGCGGCGGGGCCGTTGATCGGCAGGTCGTTCCATTCGATGCGCACGAGGCCCTTGTCCACGTATTCGGACATAATCTTAGGGTCGGTCTCAGTGGCGTAGCGGGCGCAGAATGGGCACTCGAAGTCGGAGAACTCGGAAATAACGACGGGTGCGTCAACTGCACCAATCGCGAAGGGGTCTTCGGCGTTGCGACGGTGCACATTAGTGATGTCTTTTTGCGACTGCAGCGGTCCACCAGAGCCTTGGATCTGGGCATTGTACGTGCCGTCGGCGAGCGGCTTAGCGGTCTTATCGCCGGTGCCTGCCTTGACGTCCTTTAGCTTTGCCTTGATTGCTGTGGCAGAGGAGGGGTTCTCGGCGATGAACTGCTTCGTCGCCGCGTTGCCGCCCATCATGTAGCCGAGGAGCCCGGCGATGGCAGCAATCAGTGCCACTATGACAACCAGGAGAGGCGTGCGGGAACGGGCAGCAGCTGGCTTATCGACGACAACAGCCGATGCTTCTGTTTCAGTCAACTAACTCAACTCATCTTCCGGTTTGATGGCGTTTCGCAATGCAATGGCACGCGCGAGGCGGGCGTAGCGTAGCTCCTGCTCGCGGAAGCGAACATAAGAGCTGAGGGTGGTGAACATAAAGGCTACTACTAATGCGTATAGCAGCAGGTCGGTGCCCCGAGAGACCCCGAGCCAATTGGCCACTATGGTCAGGTCGTCTGGACGCAGCACTGCCCAGATACAGGCAAGTACAAACACGATGAAACCGATCTTGACCCCTGCTTTTGCGCGGGCCTTGCGGCGGTTGCCCAAAAAGTAGACCACCAAGAATGCGGTGGCGATGAGCAGAAGAATCTGGATGAAAAGCTGTCCGCTCATGGCAGTTTCCTTGCAAGTAGTCCGTCGGCGAGGATGTTGACGCCATTGATGAGCGATTGCCCCTTGCTCAACGAATATTCGGTGTACAAGATGTCAACGGGGTGCTCAGAGACCCGCCATTTCTTCTCGTCCATCGTAGCGACGAACTCAGAAGCGTGGCTCATACCGTTCATGCGGAGGTTGAGCTCGGTGGCGACCTTCTTGTTGAATACGCGCAGGCCGTTGTGGGCGTCGCTCAGCCCCAGGCGACGGGTGCGTGAAGAGAGCAGCACCACGGTCTTCAAGACGATGCGCTTGATGAGCGGGACCTGATCGTCTTCCTTACGGGGCCGACCGAAGCGCGTGCCCACGATGATATCCACCGGCTCCGCACGCAGACGCTGCAGCATTGCCACTACATCTTTGACTTGGTGCTGGCCGTCAGCGTCGAAGGTAACAAAGTACTCCGCACCCGGCTGCATTCTGGCGTATTCGACACCAGTTTGAATTGCAGCGCCTTGGCCTAAATTCACAGGATGATTGACAAGATGCGCGCCAGCCGCGTGGATGCGGGCGGCAGAATCATCGGCAGAGCCATCGTTGACGGCGACGATGTTCGGGAAGGTTTTCCGGGCGTTTTCGATGACTTCTTGGATCACTGAGCCTTCGTTGTAACACGGAATCACCAGCCAGGTATCCAGGTTTGACTGTGAATTCGAGGTATCCATGATGGGAATTAGCCTAACCTATGGCCCTAGCCGCGGTGGAACAACTTGCCGTATGCCGCCTTGAGAGCATTACTAGGTAGGAGACGAAACGCGGTCCGCGCCAACAGGTTAAACGCCGCCCGAGGTTTGGATATCAGGCCGTAGTGCACGAGGTTGCGTTGCATCTGGCGCTCGGCTGCGAACATTCCCGAGCCGGTCCGCCTCTCGAATACATCGTCACTGGAGCGGAAATAGGTGAGTGGCTCCTGCAAGTTGTGGAAGCGCTTTCCGCTGGCCAATAGTCGCGCATAGAGATCGTAGTCCTCCATGTGGTGCACATTTTGATAACCGCCCGCATCCTTCACGGCCTGGGTTCGCATCATCACGCTCGGATTGTTGATAGGCGAATTGATCAGCGCATATTTAGCGAGCTTGGTGTGGGTCTCCGGGAGCGTCCGAACACCAACGATGTTGTCTGGTGTGCCGTGAAACTCTGCGAGGGCGGTTCCCAGCACATCTACGGCGGGGTGCTGCTCGAAGAAGGCCAGCTGTGTGGCGAAGCGTTCGGGGTAGGCGATGTCATCGGCGTCGAGACGCGCGATGAAGTCGGTAGAAATAGACTTCAGCCCAGCCTGGGATGCGGGTCCGGCCCCCTGGTTGCGGGCCAAAACGAGGGTGCGGGCGGAGGGAGTGCTGGCGACAAAGGTATCAATGACCTCGCGTAGCTCGGATCCTACTGGACCGTCCTCCACGATCACGATCTCATCCGCCGGTCGCGTTTGTGCAGTGAGCGACTCGAGCGCTTGGCGCAGCTCAGTGGCGTTGATGCGATGATAGACGGTCACGAGGGCAGAAAGCGTCGGCATGACTGTAGATCCTAGCGGTTTTAGGCCTTGAGCAACCCGATGACTTGAAGCACCGCACCACTAATCGGGCCTGCCAGCAATGCGGCGCACACCGCAACAGGCATACTCAGTGGCAGGAGCAGAATTCCGAATGCCACGATGGAGGCTAAAATCCAGCCACCGATGTAAAGGCGGTACAACTCTGTTGCAAGGGCAGCCGTGCTGGTGATCATGAGGGAACCGGTGCATGCCGAGGCAAAGGTGAGGATCGCGAGGATGGAGCCGGGAACGAAGAAGTCCGGCTTAAAGAAGGTATGTAGGATCCATGGTCCGATCAACCACGCAGCCACTGCCCCGAGCATTCCGACACCGAGAACTGCAGCGACAGGTCGCGCCAAAGCGCTCAGTAGTGCTTCTCGACGCTCCACAAAGTTCACGATCAGCGCAGATTGGAATCGCTGGAGTGGCACCAATATCGGTGCCCTGGTCAGGGTAATGGAGAACATCAGACCGGCCATGGTCACACCGCTTTCCGGGGCATCGGCTAGCGTGAACTTCATGGCGGTGGGAAACCCGGTGATGAGTATCGCCGTGGCGCCGGTCGCCAGCATCGCCTGCATCGCGTTGACACGAAAGACACGCATGTCTACGTCTGTGGGAGCGCTCAGTGCTGCGCGTGCCCGGGGTGAGGAAAACAGGATGACAGCCCAGCTCAGTGCGCCAATTACGGTGATTACCAAGAACGCTGGTAGTCCCCAAGCAAACCACCAGGCAAGTCCCATCAGTACCATGCGGATGCCGGAATCTAGGGCTAGCAGTCCCGCGTATTGCTCCCATAGTTTCAAGCCGGAGAGCAAACCAGAGAGCAAAGCTTGAAACGCATAAGACAACAGTCCCGCGGTGAGCAGCGCCGTTGCGGACGCCGTGTGCCCCTCAACCAGCCGATCCATCCACAGCCAACTCGTGCCAACGATCAGTGCCGACACCACGATGCCGATCAATATCGCAAACCGCAACGGCTTGGCGTTGCCAACCTTTCCGGTCTCTTGGGAAGCGGACACCGCCCGGGTGGTTTCTTGGGTGAGGCCGTCGATAAGCCCGGTGCAGGCGAAGAACAGGCCCCAAATCGCCATGAACTGTGCGTTGACCTCGGTGCCGAGGAGGTGCGAAGCGCCGATGACGATCGCAAAGCCGGAGAGAGCTGCGAAAACGGTTGCTAGGGAGAGGGCTTTCATGGGTGGTCGCCGCAGTTCCCGGTTGAAACCCTGTGGGCGGGGAAACTCGGCAAAGCAGGAGCATGCAACCAGGCTTGCCATAGCCTCTCCAGTTCTGCGGCGGGCACATCCATAGTGGAGCAGGCCAGCAGCGCCTCCGCGCGGAGGTCGTGCGGCTCCACCACGCCGTGGCGGCCGGCCTCCACGTAGCGGCGGAGCATAGCGAAAAAGGCTTCATCACCCAACAGGGTGCGCAGGCAGTGGACGGTCAGCGCGCCCCGCTTGTACACCCGGTCATCGAACATGTCCTTCTTGCCAGGATCGGCGAGCAACAGATCTTCGTCCTTAAGGGCAAGCTTCTCATAGTGTTCGCGAGCGGAGGCTTCCGCCGAGGTGCCGGAGGAGTGTTCGAACCACAACCATTCGGAGTAGCAAGCAAAGCCCTCGTTGAGCCAGATGTCATTCCACTGCGCTAGCCCCATGGAGTTGCCGAACCACTGGTGGGCAAGCTCGTGTGCGATGAGTCGCTCCCAACGGCCGTGCCCGCGGGCATGGTTAGCGCCAAATATGGACAGTCCCTGTGCCTCCAGGGGAATTTCCAGCTCGTCTTCGGTGACCACAACGGTGTAGGACGCGAAAGGGTAGTCGCCGAAAGTAGCGGCGTAGAACTGCAGCATTTCTACCTGCTGCGCGAAATCTTTCAGGAACCCGGCTTTCAGCGCGGGTGGCACGTAAGCCACCACTGGTACGGGGTCGGTGCCCAGTTCAATCCGCTCGAACTCGCCCACCATCACGGTAGCCAGGTAAGTGGCCATCGGATGCTCCATCCGGTAGGTCCATCGGGTGCGCGAACCTAGGCGTCGAGTAGCGCTCAGCGTGCCGTTGCACACCACGGTGAAGGGATTGTCCGCGGTGACGGTGATCTCGTAGACGGCCTTCTCATCCGGGGTGTCATCGCACGGATACCAGGTCGGGGCGCCACAAGGCTGCGAGGCCACGAGGGATCCGGAGGATAGTTCCTCCCAGCCGATCTCCCCCCAGGCAGTTCGCAAAGGGCGCGGTGACCCCGAGTAGCGGATAGTTAACCGGAACTCGGTATCGGCTGGTAGCTCTTCCGAAAACGTCAGGCGGAGCTTATTTCCAGACTGCTTGAACCGCGCAATCCGTGCCCCGTGGCCCTGTACTTTGCTCACGCGCAGCGAGTCGACCAAATCAAGGGTCATCGCAGCTAAGGGCTCATAGTTTTCTACGTGCAGGGTTGCTGTGGCGCTGAGATTGTTCGGTAGGACTCGGTAGTCCAAGTCCAACTCATACCGGCTGATATGAAAGCCGAGGTTGAAGTCAATCCCGGTGTAGCTATCGCGGGTGCCGGGAATGGGTGTTGAGCGCAGGCGTTGAGTGGTCATCGTTTCTTTAGGGTACTCCAAAGCCAGGAATGGATGAGCGCCTCCAAGTGCGCTACTTGACTATTGTCGGCGGCACCCGCATGACCGCCTTCTGTGTTTTCGTAGTAGTCGACGGGCTGCCCGGCCTCGCGCAGTGCAGCGGCGAAGAGGCGCGCGTGGGCGGGGTGGACGCGGTCGTCCCGGGTAGAGGTGGTCACCAGCGCCGGCGGGTATGCCGGTTGCTTATCGACGCCAGCAAGCGGCGACCACGTGGCAATAGCTTCCCTTTCCTCCGGATTGTCAGGGTCGCCGTACTCCGCCATCCAGGACGCACCGGCGCTCATCGTGTGATAGCGCAACATGTCAGTGAGAGGTACCTGGACCACCGCAGCTCCAAACAACTGCGGATAGCTTACAAGGGCGCCCGCGGTGAGCAAGCCACCGTTCGAGCCACCGCGGATAGCCAATTGCTCTGGGGTGGTGTAACCCCGGGCTACCAGGTCTTTGAGCACTGCCTCGTGATCTTCCCACACCTTATGGCGGTTCGACTTGGTCACCTGGGAGTGCCAGGAGGGGCCGAACTCGCCGCCGCCTCGCAGATTTGCCTCTACGAACAGTCCGCCACGTTCCAACCAGCCAATACCGCGGGTGGCGGAGTAGTAGGGGCGCAGGGACACCTCGAAACCGCCGTAGGCGTGCACCAAAGCTGGCTGTGGCTGCGTGTGAAAATTGCCGGTGATGAAGTAGGGAATCTGGGTGCCGTCTGCCGAGGTAGCCCAATGTTGGCACGTGTCAAAGTCTGTAGTGCAGAACAACTCTGGAGCTCGTTTCACCGCTTCCATGGCGCCTCCTGCAAAGCCGTGCAGCAGGGTGGCGGGCTGATCAAAGCTGGTGGTGCTCAACCAGAGTTCGTCGTCGCGAAGCGGGCTGGTGCCGATGACGGTCGTCGTGGCTAGCGGATCGACAGCCAACTCCGTTGACTCCGCCCACTGTCCCAGCCGGATGAGCTGAATTTTGCTGGCCACATTATCGAGCAGCGTCAAAACCGCGTGATTCTTGGTGAAGGTTAGGCCCTGGAGCGAGGTAGCAGGCGAAGGGCTGAATACTAGCTGAAATTCGCGCGCCCCGGCGAGGAAGGCCTCGAAATCAATGACGCCTAATCCGCCTGCGGGTACGCCGGAAAACTCGGTGCGGGGAGCAATGAACATCCACTCTCGAAATGTGGAAAAGCCACAGTCACTAGGGATCTCAATCAGCTCCAACCCATCTCGATCCAAGTAGGTGTAGCTGTTGTAGAAGTCGAGGGAGCGAGTGACAAAGGTTCTTTCAAATCCCGGCATCGAGTCATGCCAGCCACCTACAGCGACATCCGAGGCCTCGCCGGCGAAAAACAACTCAGCCGCCGCCAGTTCTTGGCCGCGCTGCCAGCGGTAAACGTGGGCCGGATAGCCGGACGAGGTCAAAGAGCCCTCGCCCATGTCAGTGCCGACCAACAGAGTATCTAGATCCACCCAGGAAACGTCGGTCTTTGCCTCTGGGATGCTGAAACCGTCCGCAACGAAGCAGCCTCGTTCCAGATCGAACTCACGGATCTCGGTGGCATCAGCTCCACCACGGGAGAGCTTGATCAGGGCACGGTCATATTCGGGAGAGCGCACGTGAGCACCCTTCCACACCCAGTTTTCGCCCTCGGCGGCGGCAAGGGAATCGACGTCGATAAGCGTGCGCCACTGCGTATCGCCCAGGTAGCTATCTAGCGTGGTGCACCGCCAGATGCCGCGGGGATGCTCCGCATCGCGCCAGAAGTTGAAGAGCAGTTCGACGCGGCGGCGAGGCAGCGGGATGCGAGCATCTGTGTTCAAGGCCGCCAGCATGCGCTCTTGCAGCTCTAAGCGGGAGCTGGGCAGCTGCGCGATCGTGCGATCAGACCACTCCCGCGCCCACTGCAGCGCCTCCGGGGAATCGATCTGCTCGAGGAAAGAATTATCAGCCACCATGACAACCAATGTTAGCTAGCGCCTGCTCGCTGCATGGATCGGGGATGAGATGTAAGCCCTTCGAGAGCTACTACATGCCGAATGCGTAGCGAAAGGTCTCCCAGGAAGCGTGCATGTCTTCCTCCCAGTAGGCCCAAGAGTGGGTGCCCACTGGGCGGAACACCCAGTCAGCGCCGATGCCCTGGGAATCGAGCTTAGCCTTGAGGTCGTGGGTGCACTTATTGCTGCCAGCTTCAATGGCGGCGCCCTCCGTGTTGAGTAGTGCGACGTTTGCAGAGTTGCCCTGGACGCGCTCGCCGCTCCACAGATCATCTGGGCCGGCGAGGCCGGAAGCGTTGGAGATGTACATCGGGGTGCCGCGCAGCTTCTCGGAATTGGTCAGCGCGTCGTTGTAGTGCCAGGTGCCGGTGCCCAGTGGGCCCCACATCTGTTCCCTGGTGGCTCCGCCTCGTTTCAGCGTCTGGTCGAGGCCGAACAGGCCGGCACCTTGGGAGGTCTGGGCGCAGCCGGAGAAGGAACCGATGGCGTCGTAGAAGCCCGGCTGGTGCTGCGCGTACAGCAGGGTGGTGGTTGCGGTCATGGACATGCCGAAGATGGCGCGCTGATCGTTGGCGTTGAGGTTGTCTTCGATAGCCTGTGGGAGTTCCTTGGTCATGAAGGTTTCCCACATCTGTTTGCCGCCGAGGTGGGGAACCTCCTGCTGCCAGTCGGTGTAATAGGAGAACTTGCCTGCCATCGGGATAACGAGGTTGACATCTTTGTCGGCGTAGAAGTCGAGGATGTCGGTCTGCATGACCCAGTTCGCGCGACCTTCGCCGCCGTCGCCACCGTTCAAGGCGTACACAGTTGGGCGGCCGGGGTTAACAGCGCGCTTGACGACGAGCGGGATCCAGCGATCCATGGATGGGGAATAGGCCCACATTTCCTCCGCTTGTGGGTGTTCTTCCACCTTCTGGCGCCACTTTGGTGCGGTATCGCCCATCGGGCCTTCGTGGATCTGGGCAGGGGTGATACCTGCGGCAACCTCGGCGACAGGCGTGCCGGCGAAAGCGGCAGGCGCACCGAGTGTGAACAGGGCCGCAGCAGAGATCGTAGCGATGAGGTTTCGAGTGATATGCGGAGCTAGTTTCATATTAAGAGTTGCGCATCTTTCTCAGGAGACACATGTGCGGCCAATCCCTGGTGAGAGGAATTGGCCGCACAATGTTAGAACGATTTCTTAGAGCCGACTACATGCCGAATGCGTAGCGGAAGGTTTCCCAGGAGCCGCGCAGGTCTTCCTGCCAGTAGGCCCAAGAGTGGGTGCCCACTGGACGGAAGGCCCAGTCAGCGCCGATGCCCTGGGAATCGAGCTTAGCCTTGAGATCGTGGGTGCACTTGTTGGTAGCGGCCTCGATGGCGCCACCCTCAACGACCAAGACACCGACGTTTGCAGAGTTGCCCTGGACGCGCTCGCCGCTCCACAAGTCCTGCTGGCCGGCGAGGCCGGAAGCGTTAGAGATGTACATCGGGGTGCCGCGCAGCTTCTCGGAGTTGATCAGAGCGTCGTTGTAGTGCCAGGTGCCAGTGCCCAGTGGGCCCCACATCTGCTCCTTGGTTACGCCGCCACGCTGCAAGGTGAGATCGATGGCTGGCAGGCCAACGCCACCGGAAGTCTGGGCGCAACCGGAGAAGGAGCCAATGGCGTCGTAGAAGCCCGGCTGGTGCTGCGCGTACAGCAGGGTGGTGGTTGCGGTCATGGACATGCCGAAGATGGCACGCTGATCGTTAGCAGCCAAGTGAGTCTCGATAGCCTGTGGGAGCTCCTTGGTCATGAAGGTTTCCCACATCTGCTTGCCGCCGAGGTTGGGGGCATCCTGTTGCCAGTCGGTGTAGTAAGAGAACTTGCCGGCCATTGGCATGACCATGTTGACATCTTTGTCGGCGTAGAAGTCGAGGATGTCGGTCTGCATGACCCAGTTCGCGCGACCTTCGCCGCCGTCGCCACCGTTCAAGGCGTAAACAGTTGGGCGGCCTGGGTTAGCAGCGCGCTTGACGACGAGCGGGATCCAGCGATCCATGGATGGGGAGTAAGCCCACATCTCTTCCGCCTGTGGGTGCTCTTCCACCTTCTGGCGCCACTTTGGTGCGGTATCACCCATCGGGCCTTCGTGGATCTGGGCAGGGGCGATACCTGCGGCAACTTCGGCTTCTGGCGTGCCGGCGAAGGCTGCAGGCGCGCCAACGAGGATCATTGCGGCTGCTGCGGCAGACGCTGCAATGCGACGGAAGTTCTTCATAGATGCAGTCTTTCCTTGAAATTATGGATGCTGGGTGAAAGGACACAGCGAAACCGAATTGAATATCGAAATTAATTTAAGACTTCGATTGGGTTGTCGGGTTTTGGTGTCCAAACGTTAACACTCGGCCAATCTTTCCGTGAAAAGCCACAAGATTCAATAGCATGAAGCGTTTTTTCTATCGAAAAGCTAACCACTTAATAAAATAGCAGGAAACCTGTGGCGGATGTTACTCAATGTCACTATTGTTACAAATGGTGTTAATGTGGGCCGTGCTAATAAAGGTGGCTCGGGCGCCGCACACGTGTAACAGAACGAGGCGGAGCACCGCTTCAATATAGGTACAGCGCTTCCACGCGGCACCTTCAACAAGGAAAACGTAAAGGAAAAATTATGCAGATCCTCGAACAGATCATCCTCTTCATCAACAACGGTCTCGGCCCAGCTCTTCATGCAGGTTCCTCCGGATCCAGCCAGCTGGCACTGGCTCTCGGCCTGCTCTAATAAGGCTTTCAGCTTCACTTCTTTTGGGCGTCGAAAAGCGGCATTGACCGCCGTTCGGCGCCCTTTTTGTGCCTAACGGGGCCAAACACACGACATCGTGGGCGTAGGCACGTATCCTAGGAACCGTGACTGAACATTATGACGTAGTAGTACTCGGCGCTGGCCCTGGTGGCTATGTGTCCGCCATTCGCGCAGCCCAGCTCGGACTGAAGGTTGCTGTTATTGAAAAGCAGTACTGGGGAGGTGTCTGTCTCAACGTCGGTTGTATCCCGTCCAAGGCCCTGCTGAAGAACGCGGAAGTTGCCCACATCTTCAACCACGAAGCCAAGACCTTTGGTATTTCCGGTGATGTCTCCTTCGACTTCGGTACCGCGCATGCCCGCTCCCGTAAGGTTTCGGAGGGCATCGTCAAGGGCGTGCATTACCTGATGAAGAAGAACAAGATCACCGAGATCGATGGTTGGGGCTCCTTCAAGGACGCAAAGACCATCGAGGTAGATGGCAAGACCATCACCTTTGACAACTGCATCATCGCTTCCGGTTCCGTAGTGCGCTCCCTGCCCGGCGTGGAACTGTCCAAGAATGTCGTCTCCTACGAGGAGCAGATCCTCAACCCAGAGGCACCGAACTCCATGGTTATCGTGGGTGCGGGCGCCATTGGCATGGAATTCGCTTATGTCCTGGCCAACTATGGTGTTGACGTCACGATCGTCGAGTTCATGGATCGTGTGCTGCCTAACGAGGACGCAGACGTCTCTAAGGTCATTGAAAAGGAATACAAGAAGCTCGGCGTCAAGCTGCTCACCGGCTACAAGACCACCGCTGTGCGCGACAATGGCTCTTCCGTTGAGGTGGATGTCGAATCCAAGGACGGGTCTAAGAAGGACACCCTCACCGTCGACCGTGTCATGATCTCCATCGGCTTCGCACCTCGCGTAGAGGGCTTCGGCCTAGAGAACACCGGCGTCAAGCTCACCGAGCGCGGCGCCATCGATATCGATGACTTCATGCGCACGAATGTCGATGGCATTTACGCCATCGGCGACGTCACTGCGAAGCTACAGCTGGCGCACGTGGCTGAGGCTCAGGGCGTTGTCGCTGCTGAGACCATCGCCGGCGCTGAGACCATGGAGCTCGGCGACTACATGATGATGCCGCGCGCCACCTTCTGCAACCCGCAGGTCGCCTCCTTCGGCTACACCGAGGAACAGGCCAAGCAGAAGTTCGAAGGTCGCGAAATCAAAACCGCGATGTTCCCATTCTCCGCGAACGGCAAGGCTGCAGGTCTCGCCGAGACCGCAGGCTTTGTCAAGCTGGTGGCTGACGCTGAGTTTGGCGAGCTTCTCGGCGCCCACATGGTCGGTGCTGGTGTCTCCGAGATGCTCCCAGAGCTCACCTTGGCCCAGAAGTTCGACCTTACTGCTGAGGAAATCGGCCGTAACGTGCACACCCACCCGACGCTTTCTGAGGCAATGAAGGAAGCCGCAGAGGGCATCATGGGGCACATGATTAACCTCTAAGGGTTTGGCTTTCGCTCCCGTCTGGCAATGCGCCGGGCGGGAGCTTTTGCATGCCGCTTCTCGACGGCAATAGTGGCGGGGAGTCGCTAGCTGGACGGACTTCGCGAACATCTCTTGCCGAACTTCCCAGGATGTCAGTCATTTTCAATAGTGGTCACCAGGGAAGTTCGGCAAAAGAAGTTCGGCGGAAAGGTGTGCTGAGTGTGGGCGTACCATCGAACCCGCAATGAAACACCACAATCCGAACCCCAAGTGCCCTATTCGGTATGGCGAGCCCTGCACTGCGTGCCAACCGGGGACGAACGGGCCCAATGACTGTCAGCTCGTACAGCTTGTTCGCGAGGACCCGGATCTCAAGGAGCTTATGGTCGAGATGATCAAGAAGGGGCGACAGACTTAGTAGGGTGCCACCGTCGATTCGTGTGCATCGATATGAATGTTGCGATGGACCGGAGGGAAGGCCCGCTGGGCGCAATTGTCGCGAGTACAGACGCGGCATCCTGCGCCGATCGGGGTTATGGCAGTCATGTCCTCTAGGTCCAGGCCTTCGGCGTAAATCGTGCGTTCTGCATGTCGCGCCTCGCAGCCGAGTCCAATGGCAAAGAGCTTTCCCGGTTCTCCATAGCGGCCCCGGTGATGGCGTACCGTGCGGGAGACCCACAGGTAATTGCGTCCGTCTGGCATCTGAGCTAGCTGACGCATGATCGTGCCGGGGTTGGTGAAAGTTTCGTAGACATTCCAGAGCGGGCAGGTGCCGCCGGAATGGGTGAAGTGAAAACCCGTGGCAGATTGGCGCTTTGACATGTTGCCAGCGCGGTCAACTCGCACGAAGGTGAAAGGGATGCCGCGCAGTTGCGGTCGCTGCAGCGTCGAAAGGCGGTGGCATGTTGTTTCGTAGCCAACGCCGTAGAGCTGACAGAGATATTCGATGTCGTATCGAGACTTTTCAGAGTCAGCATGGAAGCTGCGGTAAGGCAGCATGAGGGCCGCCGCGAAGTACTGGGCGACACCACGCAGTGCCAACTCATAGGACTCGGGTGAGGTGAAGTGTCCGTCGTCGACATACGAGCGGATCATCTCTGATGCTTCTAGCTGACCAAGCTCGGAAGCCATGCGGAATGCCCGTTGTCCTGGGTGGAGGCGCGTGGACAAGGTGAGCTCGCGGGTGTCGGGGTCGAAGCGGTGCAAAATGCCGCCGACTTCGTTCGAAGAGTTGATTTGGACGCCATGCAAGCTGGTCAATCGGCGTGCGATGGAGTCTTCGGTGGCCCGGATATCGTGCGGCCCGATGTGTAGCTCCGTTGCGATGCGCTCAGCCTGCGTATCGACGCCGTCGAGGTAGTTTTGACGTGCATAGAAGAAGTCGCGGACTTCCTCATGCGGCATGGAGAGGGCTTGGGCGCGGGGCGTGGGGGCGTCGGGAGTGGGGGAGTGTCGCGTATCGACGGCGAGATTGAGCTTGTCGCGCACATTTCGGTAGCGCCGGTGCATATCCACCATTGCGCGGGCGAGAGTGGGGTGGTTGTAAACCATCTCGGATATTTCTTGTAGCTCAACCGCCGAGGGGCAGATTTCTTTATCAAGTACTACGTCTTGTACCTCGGCGAGGAGTCGGGAGTCGTCATCGCGTGAGAAGAACGTTGCATCGACCCCGAATGACTCCGTGATGCGAAGTAACACTGGCACAGTGAGTGGGCGAACGTCATGTTCGATTTGGTTCACGTAGCTAGCGGAGAGGCCAAGGGTCGCTGCGAGTGAAGCTTGGCTGAGGTCGCGTTCACGGCGTAGTTGGCGGAGGCGTGAACCCACATATGTCTTACCCATGAACGCACTATAGCGTGATGGGAGTCACGTTTGCTGGAAAACTTCACAACATTTTACAAAGCTAAATTTGCAATTCGCTAAACTAACAAAATTCCAGCTAGAAACACCATTTAGCGAGCACTTTTGTTGTCATATATGGAAAATGGCAGCTACAACTTTTGAATGAGTTGCATTGGGGGGTGCTGGTGTCCGTTTTTGGAATTTGTGACCAAGCGCACATTATGGTCACAACTGTTGGCAAAGTTCCAGTTGGGCAACGGTTGTTACGCGTGGGAATGCATGGCAGTGGCCAAAAAAGATGCTATTTCGGTGATATTTCCTCCGAAAACACCGGTGCCACAGATCACTTAGGCGGTCATTGAGTGGTTGATTAGCCCTGCTTGGCCGTAGAGTAATAGCGACACTGGAGGTGCCATGACTGTTAAATTTGATGACCGTGACGCAGTTGTTCACGGTAAAATTACTGAGAAGCCGCTTCGAGAGAAGCCAACTATCCCATCTTGGGCGCTTAAGCTGACCATGGCGGTCACGGGCGTTATCTTTGGTCTTTTCGTGCTGGTCCATATGATCGGCAACTTGAAGATCTACCTGCCTGACGTTGACGGCAAGAAGGATCTTGACGTTTACGCGGCATTCCTGCGCGAACTGCTCGTTCCGCTGCTGCCACACGGCTTGTTCCTGTGGATGTTCCGAATCGTATTGCTGCTCTGCCTCGTGCTGCACATCTATGGTGCTTTCGCACTGTCCGCTCGTGCGCGCCAGTCCCGCGGCAAGTTCCGCCGTACGGGCATGATTGGTGGACTGAACTCTTTCACCGCTCGCTCGATGATCGTCACCGGCATCGTGCTGCTGGCCTTCATCATCTTCCACATTTTGGACCTGACTGCAGGTGTGCAACCAGCAGCAGCTGACACCTTCGAACACGGCGCCGCATACGCAAACGTCGTCGCTTCCTTCAGCCGGCCAGGCGTAGCAATCTTCTACGTCATCGCAATGGTTGTCCTGTTCCTGCACCTGTCCCACGGCCTGTGGACTGCAGTGAGCGACCTCGGTATCACCGGCAAGCGCTGGCGTGCCATCCTGCTTTTCGTGTCCTACCTGATCCCAGCTGCAGTGCTGGTAGGTAACAGCACGATTCCGTTGGGCGTCATGTTCGGCTTGATCGGTTAAGGCTAAGGAAACTAAACAATGAGCATTAATTCTGAAACCGCAATCAAGCCGGAGTTCAACGCTCCCGCTTCCGTCGTCTCTGGCGTTGCCGTTGGCTCCGTGCTGGATTCCGCACTGCCTGAGGGCGTCTCTTACAAGGAGGCCTGGGAGTACCAGAAAGATCACTACAACCTGGTTTCCCCGCTGAACCGTCGTAAGTTCCGCATCCTCGTCGTCGGCACCGGCCTGTCCGGCGGTGGCGCAGCTGCCGCTTTGGGTGAGCTGGGGTACGACGTCAAGGCCTTCACTTACCACGATGCCCCACGCCGTGCGCACTCCATTGCTGCACAGGGTGGCGTTAACTCCGCTCGTGGCAAGAAGGTCGACAACGACGGCTCTTACCGCCACGTTAAGGACACCGTCAAGGGTGGCGACTACCGCTCCCGTGAGGCTGACTGCTGGCGTCTGGCTGTCGAGTCTGTTCGCGTCATCGACCACATGAACGCCATCGGCGCACCATTCGCTCGTGAATACGGTGGCGCTCTGGCTACCCGTTCCTTCGGTGGTGTGCAGGTCTCCCGTACCTACTACACCCGTGGCCAAACCGGTCAGCAGCTGCAGCTTTCCTGTGCAGCAGCGCTGCAGCGTCAGATCCACAAGAAAACCGTGGAAATCTTCACCCACAACGAGATGGTCGACCTGATCATCAATGAAGTAGAGGGTAAGAAGGTCTGCCAGGGTGTCATTATGCGCAACCTGATCACCGGCGAGCTCACGGCCCACACCGGCCATGCTGTGATCCTGGCAACCGGCGGCTACGGAAACGTGTACTACATGTCCACGCTGGCTAAGAACTCCAACGCTTCCGCCATCATGCGTGCGTACGAGCGCGGCGCTTACCTCGCATCGCCTTCCTTCATTCAGTTCCACCCAACCGGCCTGCCGGTGAACGCTGAGTGGCAGTCGAAGACAATTCTGATGTCTGAGTCCCTGCGTAACGACGGCCGCATCTGGTCCCCAGTGAAGCCAAAGGACGACCGCCCAGGCAACGACATCCCTGAGGAAGAGCGTGACTACTTCCTAGAGCGTCGTTACCCTGCATTCGGTAACCTGGTGCCTCGCGACGTTGCATCCCGTGGTATATCCCAGCAGATCAACGCTGGTCTCGGTGTGGGCCCACTGCACAACTCCGTGTACTTGGACTTCCGCGATTCCATCCAGCGTCTCGGCGAGGATGTCATTCGCGAGCGCTACTCCAACCTCTTCGAGATGTATGAAGACGCTATTGGTGAAAACCCATACAAGGAGCCAATGCGTATTGCTCCAACCTGTCACTTCACCATGGGTGGCCTGTGGACCGACTTCGATGAGATGACTTCCATCCCAGGTCTGTTCGCAGCCGGCGAGTGCTCTTGGACCTACCACGGTGCGAACCGTCTGGGTGCAAACTCCCTGCTCTCCGCATCTGTAGACGGCTGGTTCACCCTGCCATTCTCCGTGCCTAACTACCTGGCACAGCACTTGAATGAGCCACGTCTGCCGGAAGACAGCCCAGCGGCTGTACAGGCGCTGAAGGAAGCTCAGGCTCGCATCGACAAGCTGATGAGCATCAACGGCGAGCACGGTCCTGAGTACTTCCACCGCCTGCTTGGCGATATCCTCTACTTCTCCTGTGGCGTTGCTCGTAACGTCGAGGACCTCAAGAAGGGCATCGAGGACATTCGCAAGCTGCGCAAGGACTTCTGGTCGAACCTGCGCATCACCGGTTCGCCAGAAGAGATGAACCAGGTTCTCGAGTACGCTAACCGCGTCGCTGACTACATTGACCTCGGTGAACTCATGTGCGTCGATGCTCTCGACCGCGACGAGTCCTGTGGTGCTCACTTCCGCGAGGATCACCTCTCCGAGGAAGGCGAAGCAGAGCGCGACGACGACAACTGGTGCTTCGTGTCCGCATGGGAGCCAGCCGGCGAGGACAAGTTCATTCGCCACGCTGAGCCTCTCTACTTCGAAGCCGTCCCGCTTCAGACAAGGAATTACAAGTAATGAAACTGACTCTTGAAATTTGGCGTCAGGCTGGACCAAACACCGAAGGACACTTCGAGACCGTCCAAGTCCCTGACGCAGTAGAGCAGATGTCCGTCTTGGAGCTGCTCGACCACGTCAATGAAGGCATGATCGAGGCTGGCAAAGAACCATTCGCTTTCGCCTCCGACTGCCGTGAAGGCATCTGTGGTACCTGTGGCGTCAACGTCAACGGGCGCCCACACGGTGCAGACAAGAACAAGCCTGCCTGCCAGCAGCGCATGTACAACTACAAGGATGGCGACACCCTTAAGATCGAGCCAATGCGTTCCGCTGCATTCCCTGTCATCAAGGACATGGTTGTGGACCGCTCCGCATTGGACCGTGTCATGCAGCAGGGCGGCTACGTCTCCGTCGATGCAGGTACTGCACCAGATGCAGATACTTTGCACATGAACCACCAGATGGCCGAGCTGGCCCTGGACCACGCAGCCTGCATCGGCTGTGGTGCTTGTGTCGCTGCTTGCCCTAACGGTGCGGCACACCTGTTCACCGGCGCAAAGCTCGTTCACCTCTCCCTCATGCCTATGGGTAAGGAAGAGCGTGGCAAGCGTGCTCGCCAAATGGTGGATCAGGTGGAAACTTCCTTCGGTCCATGCTCGCTCTACGGAGAGTGCAGCGATGTCTGTCCTGCTGGTATCCCATTGACCGCAGTTGCAGCGATCAACAAGGAGAGGGCACGTGCTTTCTTCTCCGCTAAGGACAACTAAGCTGTAAGCAACTGCAGCTTTTGAGAAAGGCGACTAGCACAATGAATGACAGCAAAGCTATCCAAGATTTCCGGGTTTACGAGGGCTCGATCGAGTCGAGCTACGTTGAGGGCTACACGCCAGTCAGCTACGAGGCACCACACTCCTCGTTGCACAAGTCCATCACATGGATTGGCATGGGCTTGCTCCTGGTTTCCCTCCTAGGCTTCGGCATCCTCATCTTTGCCATTGGGTCCAAGACAGTGGGCTCTCAGGCGAATTGGGATCTGTACGCGATGGTCGGCGGCATTCTTGCCGCAGTACTGGTTATTGCGGGCTTTGCAGCCATCTACGCTGGTCGAGCTGATCTCCGAAAGTGGCGCGCACGCACTGGTCGTAACGACTAACCTGCACGCGCAACTCGCTAATTAGCAGCGGCCTCGGCCCCCTTGGTTTTCCTTGGTGGCCCGAGGCCGCTGCTGCGTTCGATTACAGTGGTGGCATGAACTCACGCAACCTCATTCTGGTCTTGATCACCCTCATCACCGTGCTCTCAGTGCTATTGATGGGTAAGTACTGGTGGGCGATGTACGGGGGCTAGTGCGTGCACTGTGTATTCGGCAAAATTTCACACAACGCGTAGATAGGCGATAATGGCAGGTATGTCTTTTCGACCTATGCCAGTCCCATCCGATGAAGCCGAGCGACGCGCCGCGCTTCGCCGGCACAAGCTCCTGGCTACGGCGTTGCTCGGAGTTGCCGCAGTCATTTTCCTGAGCATGCAGTACCTGGAGATCAAATCCGGTTTAGATGCAGCATGGGTTGGATATGTGAGGGCTGCTGCTGAGGCCGGAATGGTCGGTGGCCTCGCAGACTGGTTCGCGGTGACGGCGCTGTTCAAATACCCGATGGGGCTGAAAATTCCGCACACCGCGATCGTAAAGAACAAGAAGGATCAAGTCGGCGTCGCTATGTCGGAGTTCGTGGGGGAGAACTTCCTCAACGCCGAGCTCATCACCGATAAGGTTCGTCAGTATGGCATCCCGGATCGCCTGGCGGTGTGGCTATCCGAGCCCGATAATGCTCAGAAAGTCTCCGCAGAATCCGGCAAGCTGATAGCCAATGTAGTGCGGGCCCTTGACCCCGCAGACGCAGAGCACCTCATAAGGAAGGCGCTGATTGAAAAAGCAGCAGAGCCGACCTGGGGTCCACCAATTGGCCGAGTCCTAGAGCAGCTGATAGCCGATGGAAAAACTGAGCCCATGGTGGAAGAGGTGGTGCAGTGGATGCACCGCAAGGCCGTCACCTCCGAGGACTTTGTGGTTAAAGTCATTGATGAACGGATGCCTACCTGGGCTCCCCGCTTCGTGCATGACCTCGTGGGTGAACGTGTGCACCGCGAGGTGGTGCAGTGGACAGCGACCGTAGCTGCGCAACCTAACCATGAGGCACGCCAGGCGATCCGTAAGTTCATCAACAACCTCGCACAGGACCTCCAATTCGACTCGGTGATGATCAGCCGCGTAGAGGAATGGAAAGCCGAGATCATGGGCTCGCGCCAGGTAGAGGCCGCTCCGGCGCTGCTGTGGGAATCTGCCGCGAAATCCATCATCGCTGCTGCGGAAGATGCGGATTCACTCCTGCGCGCCAAGATCGCTGAGCTCTCCCTGGTGTGGGGAAACAATTTGCGAGATGATTCCGCGCTCCGTGACTCCTTGGACCGTCGTATCACCGGCGCTACCCGTTTCTTGGCTGACAACCTTGCCCCTGCGGTTTCTGAGATCATTTCGGAAACGGTGGAACGGTGGGACGCCGAGGAAGCTTCTGACAAGATCGAGCTGATGGTGGGGAAAGACCTACAGTACATTCGCTTGAACGGCACGATCGTCGGTGCGCTGGCAGGTCTGGCTATTTACACTCTCTCTCAACTCATCTTCGCAGCCTAGCTGTTAGGATGAGCTTTCGAGCAACCGTCGTCGCAAAGGATTAGCCCTCGTGTTCCAGAACATCAGCATCATGACGAGCATCATCATGTACGCGCATTACGCCTTGACGCTGTGTGCGCTCTTTGGTGCGGTGCAAGTAGCCATGACGCGTGAGGACGCATTTCCGGCAGCTGATCGGCAGAGCAAGTGGATGTGGTTCGGCATCCTGATTGGTTGCGCGTTTGCTATTGTTGCCGGATTGCCAATCCTCAGCTGGATCGCCATCGTTGCGGTGGGCGTGTACTTCTTTGATGTTCGGCCCCAGATCAAGGACCTCATCAGCGGAAACTACCGCTGGTAGTTCCTACACCAGGATCACAGTGTGGTTGCCGTGGATCAGCACGCGATCCTCTAGGTGGAAACGCAATCCACGCGCTAGTACTTGTTCCTCGGCATCGCGACCTATGCGTTGCATGTCCGCAGGGGTGTCCTTATGGGAAATTCGGATGACGTCTTGCTCGATGATCGGGCCGTCGTCTAGATCGCTGGTGGCGTAGTGACATGTCGCACCGATGAGCTTCACGCCACGCTGATAGGCCTGGTGGTACGGGCGCGCACCCATAAATGACGGTAGGAAACTGTGGTGGATGTTGATCGCGCGACCAGCCCACATTTCGCACAAGTCGGCAGGCAGTATCTGCATGAAGCGGGCGAGCACGATGGCATCCGGTTCGTGAGCATTAACGAGTGCCGCAACTTCGTCGAAAGCTTTGCGCTTGCCGACGGCATCCTTTGGGAACGGCACGTAGTGGAAATCGATCCCGTGTGCCTCCGCTAGCGGGCGAAGATGCTCGTGGTTGCCGATGACGGCGGCAATCTCCATCGGGTAGTCATTCTGCGCGACGCGACCAAGCAGGTCATGCAGGCAGTGACCTTCCTTAGACACCAGAATAACGGCCTTCTTCCGCTGTGCGTTGTCGTAGAGGCGCCACTGTGCGTTGTCACCGATGGTGTCTGCGATGGCGGCGAACTTGGCCTTGAACTCCTCGAAAGGGATGGAGATGGAGGAGGCCCGCACTGCTTGGCGAGTAAAGAACCAGCCTGAGTGAGCATCGGTGAAGTAGTCAGCCTCCACGATCCAGCCGTCGCATTCCTCTAAGAAGGCGGAGATGCGTGCCACGATGCCGGTGGTATCTTGGCAGCTCAGCGTGAGGATGTACTGGTGCTCGTCAGTTTCTGGCAGTGCTACAGGGGTCATGAGCGCATTTTACCCCGCCGTGTATAAGGTGAGAGCATGAGTCTCACCCCAGAATCTTTGGCACCGAAATTGGAGTACGAGCTGCTGGATCCGCTGGCCACGGCTGTGGACGTCGAGAAGCTGCTCGCCACGGCGCAGGACCTCAGTGTGCCGGCGATCTGCGTGGCCCCGCACCTACTTCCCGCAGTGCCGGAAACTGAGCTCCAGCTAGGCACGGTGTGTGGTTTCCCTACCGGGATGCACCACAGCCTACTCAAAGCCACGGAGGCACGGTTCGCTGTGCAGTGCGGTGCGATCCAAGTGGACTTGGTGCCGAACCTAGGCGCGGTGCAGGCGGGGGACTGGAACACCCTATTGGCGGAGATTGTTGCGGTGCGGGAAGCAATCACCGATCATGTGCAGCTTACGGTTGTGCTGGAAAACGCGGTGTTCTCGGAGGAGCAGCTGGTGCAAGCAGCGCGAACTGCGGTGCAGGCAGGGGCAAACAATGTGAAAGCCGCCACCGGTTTCCATCCTGCTGGTGGTGCGACGGTGGCGGCAGTGCGGGCGCTCGCGGGTGCTGTCCCAGCCGGCATCGGCGTCAAGGCCGGGGGCGGGATCGAGACTTTTGAGCAGGCTGCGGCGCTTATCGACGCCGGGGCGACTGCCCTCGCGGTTTCACGCGTACGCGAGATTCTCGCGGGTTAGGAGCGTGGCGTCCCAGATTGGGTTGCACCTTCAACTTGGCTCAACGGGACGTCATCGCCGGAAAAGCGTAGGTGAACTGCTTCGTCAGAGACGCTGATATCCTCAATCTTCAACTGGCCGGACATCTCGGTGGCTTGGCGTTCAAAGGCCTGTGTGATCGCAGTGGTGGCCGATTCCGGTAGATCCATGCCGAGCACGCTAGCTTTCTCTGCGGTGAACTTGACCTTGTCGCCCTCCATAGTTGGGCGCAGGGTCAGGGAAGCGGCACCGTCAGTGAACTCCACCTTGACGGCCTGTTCTGCCTCGATGGCATCGATCTTCGAGACCTTGATCAGGCCACTGAGTAGCTGCGAAGCGAGGCTATCGCCTGTTTTTCCGGCCTGCTCGGCCATCGAAGCTTGTGCTTGGGCAAGAAGATAGTCTTCTTTGATATCGGTGTTGACGAGCAGATGTCCCGCGATTGGGTTGTTCTTATCTTTGATGTTGAGGTCTTTGACAGAGATGTCGGCAGCCGGAGCCCCCTCAACCACTGGGGCGCCGTCCTTGCCCTCGAAAACGGAGTAGGACGCTGGCATTGACATATCCAAAGACGGTATGGTGCCCGTCAGCTGCGAAAGCAGGACCGGGGTTGGGCCGAAGGATATCGAGGGATCTTCCGCGGCCGGAGCCGTGCTGGCGAATTCCTTCTTCAAGTTGTCGCTGATCATCCAGCGCACGCCAAATTCTGCTGCTACGAGCAGCAGAAGCGCCAGCAGGATGAGGCTGACAAGGACTTTCCACACTATTGAACCGGTTCGTTTAGTAGTCACGGTGTACCAGTGTGGCAAAAGTAGCGTCAATTTGCCACGAATTCCCAAGGAACTGTGATCAGGTTGTCCCGAATCCGGCGCCGAATCGGCGCGAGCGGGACACCACTTGTGGCTAGTAAATCGCGAGCTTCGCGCCAGCGGATGCGGGGGCCGTGCGGTGCCCACCCGGCGGTGCGAATCCAGGCGTCATCCATGGCGTGGAGCAAATCATGAATGGCGGTTCCAGGGACATTGCGATGGATGAGCTTCTTGGGCAGCCGCTCAGCCATTTCGCTCGGCAGCGTCACATCGAGTGGATCCCAGGCGAGTGTGAGGGAGCGGGGGCCTGTGTCGTCGAGCAGCACCCAGCTGGAGCGTCGTCCAAGCTCATCGCAGGTACCTTCCACGAAGAGGCCACTCGGTGCTAGTCGGGAGCAGACCTCGGCCCAGGCGTCGTCGACTTGCTGGACATCGTATTGGCGCAGCACGTTGAAGGCGCGCACTAGGTTCGGGCGGTATCCGGCTAACTCGAAACCGCCCAACTCGAAGGTGACCCCACTGCGCGGTGGCAGGATCCGTTCTGGATTGATTTCCAGCCCTGTCACCTGGATATCCGGGCGAATACGCCGCAGCCAGCCGGCCCATTCGACGGTGGTGGTGTGGGAAGCCCCGTAACCCACGTCGAGCGCTAAAGGGTGTGGCACATTCAGGGCGGTCTGCACTTGTGGGTGGTAGCGCAACCATCGGTCACAGCGCCGAAGCCGGTTGATATTGGTGGTGCCCCGGGTGATAACGCCAAGAGGCCGACCACGCGCAGCGCTGAAGCGCAGATTGTGAGCGTGATCGGCCATGATGAACTAGCAGAACTTAAAGGTTTTCAGCGATCCACTTTTCAGTGAGGGCTGCTTCGTTGTTGAAGAAGTCAACGAGGGCCTCGGCCACCTTTGGCTCGATAGCAGGTCCCATGAACGGGATGTCCACCTTGACCTCGTTGTTGTAAGCCAGGGTGGTGGAATCGGTGCCGGAGATGGTGATGTCGCCCTTGAAGTCGACCGGGGTGCCCTTGACGTCAGCAGCATAGGAAGCCTGGGCGGTGTCGCCGATCAGCTGGCCCACCTTGATGGTGCGCTTGACCTTCAGTGCCTGAGAGATCATGGCGCGAGCTGCTTCTGGCATGAGCTCTTGTGGCAAGACCTCGAACAGGACGACCTCGATGCCTTCATCGGTCTTGTTGAACTGGTTGACCTCACCAGGTTCGGTGGAGAAGTTAGCTACGTTGTACGCCCAGTAGTCGGCGCTGGAGTAAGCTTCCAGGACTTTTGCGGGTGGAAAATTAATAGTTGCGGTGTTCTCGCTACGCTTAGCCATGGTTACAGACTACCGTTATTGGTGTGCATGACCTACTGATGACCCAGAAACTCGCCGAAATCCGCCCAGAAATCGATCGAATTGCTGGTCTTGAGCTGCGCGAAATGGAATTGCGGGAGCTGACCACGCTGCATCTAGGTGGCCGCCCACTGCTCACGGCGCGCTGTCTTAGCCAGGACGCGGCCACCGCGCTGATCGCGCTTCTCGACGCCCATTCCCTCCCGCTGCTCGTCATCGGTGGTGGATCCAACTTGGTGGTCGCCGACGGGGACCTCAACTTGGTGGCCGTGGTGTTGGCTTTCCAAGAGATCTCCAGCGAGCCAGAGACAGGGATGATCCGGGCAGAGGCAGGCGCGGTGTGGGATGACGTGGTCCTGCATGCTGTGGAAGCCGGGCTTGGTGGTATCGAGTGCCTTTCGGGGATCCCGGGTTCTGCCGGCGCCGTCCCGGTGCAGAATGTGGGTGCCTATGGCACCGAGATTTCCAGCGTGCTCACCCGAGTGAAGCTGCTCGAGCGCACCACCGGTGTGGTGGAGTGGGTTCCAGCCGAACAACTTGAGCTGGCTTACCGCTATTCCAACCTCAAGTTCACCGGCCGGGCGGTCGTGTTGGAAATCGAGCTGCGTTTGACCCCAGGCGGGATGTCCGCCCCACTGCGCTTTGGGGAGTTAGCACGCACGCTGGGTGCCAGTGAGAGTGGTGAGCGGCGTCCAGTGGCGGATGTACGCGAAGCAGTGCTTCAGCTGCGGCGTGGCAAGGGCATGGTGTTTGAGGAAAGTGACCATGACACCTGGTCGGCGGGGTCCTTCTTTACTAACCCGGCCGTCGATAATCGCGTGGCTGATTATGTTCGTCGGGTAAGTGGCGAGGCCGACATGCCGTGTTTCCCCATCGCCAACACTGATCAGTCCAAGCTTTCGGCCGCCTGGCTTATCGAGCGCGCCGGGTTCCCCAAGGGATTTCCCGGCGGTGATGCTCCGGCCACGTTGTCCACGAAGCACACCCTGGCGCTGACTAACCGTGGCTCGGCATCGGCAGCGGACCTTGCCGACCTCGCGCGCACGATTCGCGCCGGAGTGTTGGACAAATTCGGGGTGCAATTGGAGCCGGAACCAGTGTGGATTGCTATGGAGATCGACGAAGACTAGCCCCGGGTAGTGCGGTGTTAACATACATCCATGGATAAGCCTGAAAGCGTCTCAGATCTTTCTGCGAGCAGCCAGAACTATCTGAAAGCAGTGTGGGGGCTCCAGGAATGGTCTGCGGAACCGGTGACCAAGTCTGCGCTAGCTGAGTGTGTGGGAGTGAAGCTTTCCACGGCTTCCGACGCGGTCCGCAAGCTGCGTGATCAGGGGTTGCTCAACGATACTCGTTATGGGGCGGTCACCCTCACCGAGACTGGAGCTGAATTGGCCGTTGCGATGGTGCGACGGCACCGGTTAATTGAGCTGTTCCTGTGCGAAGTGTTGGATTATGAGTGGCACGAAGTGCACGATGAAGCAGAGGCGCTGGAACATGCGGTATCTGATCTCTTTGTCACGCGTATTGCAGAGCGGTTGGGTTTCCCGGAAAGAGATCCGCATGGCGATCCGATCCCGCGCGCCGATGGCTCGGTGCCTACGTTGCGTGCGGTGCGATTAAGTGAACTGGGCCCGGGCGCCGGTGGCGTCATCGAGCGGATTAGCGATGGTGATCCGGAGCTGTTGCGGCACCTCGCGGCTAGTGGGATCGTGATCAACGCTGAGCTTGAGGTGCTTGCGGGGGCGCCTTACAGTGGCACTTTTGCTATCCGGCTTGGCGACGCCTCGGAGGCGCAGCACCTCAGTGCCGGCGCAGCCAACGCGATTTGGGTAGGGGAGCGTTACTAGCGCGCGGGAGAATCCATGGGTGGCGGCCCCACGTTGAAGGCGACGTTGATGAAGTGATCAAGCTTTTCTTCCTCTTCAGCGCTGAGGAATACGTGCAGCATTCTTAGGAAACAGCGCAGGGTGGCGGCGGGATCAGGCGTGGAGGTGAGCAAGCGAAACGCTCCCACTTGATCGCCGTATCTGATCTGCTGGAACAGTGTGATGGATTCGAGCCAGGCGCTGTCTGGCGTGCCGGATGTTAGCTGCATATCTCAACCTTTTCTTTCGAAGTGGTGACGCTTGTCTTGCAAACTACGGTTCAACGTAGTTATAACTACTGTGTAGCGTAACATTAAGGTTCAATAAGCTCCAGCATGAAGAAAAGGTGGCCCACCTCAAATGAGCTCCCCCTCCTTGGTTGGTTTCCGGGATTTGACCCCAGACCAATCTCCCGAACTGGTGTATTTCTCCAGTGTCTCCGGCAATACCCACAGATTTATCCTTCGGCTCGGACGGCCCGCGGTCAGGATTCCACTGCGCCTCAAAAAGGAGCCGATGATTCGGGTCTGCCGTCCTTTCGTGCTCGTAGTCCCCACCTATGGCGGCGGAAAGCGGGCCAGTGCAGTGCCCAAGCAGGTGATCGCCTTTCTCAACGACCCTGTCAACCGCTCCTACCTGCGTGGCGTAATTACCGCCGGAAACACAAACTTCGGCGTGGACTATTGCATCGCCGGGCCGATCATCGCTGCCAAATGCCAGGTTCCCGAGCTATACCGCTTTGAACTATTAGGTACCCAGCGCGACCTTGCCCGTGTGAATCGCGGCCTCGAAGCCTTTTGGGAAAACTCCCCTAACACCCCTCAACGAGAAAGGACCCGTTCCTAATGCCCGTAACCGCAATATCACCCCCGGGATTTCGTACTACGCCGGAGGCTCGCCTGCGTCCCATCAATTGGAACCGGGTTGATGATGAAAAGGACCTCGAAGTATGGAACCGGCTCACCGCAAACTTTTGGCTCCCGGAGAAAGTTCCGTTGTCCAATGACCTTCAAGACTGGGCGCAGCTCAGCGACGTGGAGCGCAGGCAGACGATCCGGGTATTTACCGGGCTGACCATGTTGGATACCATCCAGGCGACCGTCGGTGAAGTTTCCCAAATCCAAGATGGTCTTACTGATCATGAGCAAGCGGTGTATACCAACATTGCGTTCATGCAGTCCGTGCATGCCCGGTCCTACTCTTCGGTGTTTTCCACACTCACCAGCACTCCAGAAATAGACAGCGCCTACCACTGGGCGGTGCACAATGATCTCCTGCAGCGCCGCGGCAAAATGCTCATGCAGTACTACTACGGTGCGGATTGTTTAAAGCGAAAGATCGCTACCACCTTGCTGTCTTCGCTCCTGCTCTACGCCGGCTTCTACTTGCCATTGCATTTTGCTGCGCACGGCAAGTTGATGAACACCGCCGACATGATACGGCTCATTCTGCGGGACAAGGCGGTCCATGGCTACTACTCCGGCTACAAGTTCCAGCGCGGATTGGAACAGCATGCCCCGCAGCGGCGCGCTGAACTGGAGGAATTCACCTTCGGCCTGCTGGAAGAGCTCTATGAGCTGGAGCTGAAGTATTCCGCTGAGCTGTACGAACCCCTCGGCTTAACCGCAGAGGTGGCGGTGTTTGTGCGCTATAACGCGAACAAAGCACTGATGAACCTCGGCTTCCGGGAGCGCTTCTCCGCGGAAGAAACCGAGGTGAGCCCGGAGGTGTTGGTTGCGCTTGCGCCAGGTGCCGACGAGAACCATGACTTCTTCTCTGGTTCCGGATCCTCCTACGTCATCGGTCAAGCCGAGACAACCTCCGACTCCGATTGGGACTTCTAGTACTACTGCACCAGGAAAGGTGATTAACATGCACGATTACCGGATTAGCATCGTGGTAGGAAGCCTGCGCAAGGCCTCCTATGCCCGTCGTATCGCAAGAAACGCGGTGGAGTTCTTTCCAACTAACTTCAACGCCGAGATCGTTGAGATCTCCCACTTGCCCCTTTACAACTTCGATTATGACGACCCCGAGGTGCGTGAAATCCAGCTCCCGCCGGCGTACACCGCGTTTCGGGAGACGATCAAGGCTTCTGACGGCATCCTCTTTGTCACCCCCGAGAACAACCGCACGATTCCCGCTTGCCTGAAGAACGCGGTGGATATTGGATCGAAGCCGAACGCGGACGTTGCCTGGCGGGGTAATCCGGCAGGAATCATCAGTCATTCCGTCGGTCGGATGGGTGGGTACAGTGCGCAGAAAAACCTGCGCCTGGCGCTGTCCTATTTTGACATGCCGCTGCCGGGGCAGCCTGAGGTATTCCTAGGCCGCTCCCCAGAGCTTTTCGACGCCGACGGCCGGCTTAGCGGTACCGGCACCGCCGATTTTGTGCGTGACTATATCGAACGCTTTGCGGCGGTGGTGGCTGAAGTGGTCACAAGCCGTAACGCTGAATAAGCTGCTCTCGTACTTCGCGACGGCGAATCTTGCCCATCTGATCCTGTGGCAGGTCCTCGAAGTGGTAGAACACGCGAGGTACCTTGTAGCGGGTCAGCTGGGTACGGCAGAAGGTCTTGAGAGCTTCTGGATCCATAGCTGCGCCCTCGACCAGGGTGATCGCTGCGCACACGTTTTCGGAGCCGTCCTTGCGGGGGATGCCGACAACGGCGCAACCAGCTACGTCTGGGTGACTGTTGAGTACTTCCTCCACCTCTACCGGGTAGACGTTGAAGCCGCCGGTGATGATGACTTCCTTGATGCGGGCAACGATCTTGATGAAGCCATCGGGTTCCATGACGCCGACATCGCCGGTGCGGTACCAGCCGTTGTGGAAGGACTCGGCAGTGGACTCTGGCTGGTTGAGGTAGCCGGGGAAGACCTGCGGCCCCTTGACAAGCAGCTCGCCTTCTTGCCCATCGGGCCGGGTCTCATCCAGGTTATCGGGGTTGGCAATGCGAATGTCGGTATCCGGGAACGGCAAACCGATGTAGCCGGGGCGGCGTCGGCCGTCCATCGGGTTGCCTACGAGGATGGGGGAACACTCGGTGAGTCCGTAGCCTTCTACGAGGCGACCGCCGGTGATCTTCTCCCAACGTTCCACAATGTCTGCCGGGAGGGCTGAAGCGCCGGAGAAGGAGTTGCGCACGCTGGTGATGTCCACCTGGGACTCCTCGGCGATTTCCGCGATCTTCTCATAGAGAGTTGGCACGCCGGGCAGGAAGGTAGGGGAGTTCTTGCGCATGTTCTTCATGATCAGCTTCATGTCTGGAGCTGGGAGCAGGATGAGTTCTGCGCCGCAGTGGATGCCGATCAAGATGCATGTGGTCAGGCCATAGGCATGGAACATCGGCAGTGCGGAGAGGAATCTCTCCTTGCCGTCGCCAAGCCCTGGAACCCACGCCATCGCTTGCTCGAGGTTCGCATGCAGATTCCCGTGTGTGAGCTGGGCACCCTTGGGTGCGCCAGTGGTGCCGGAGGTGTAGAGGATGAGGGCGATGGAATCCTTGGTCACAGTAGTGGAATGTTCCAAACCATGGCCATCTCCACCAATGGCGGTACCAATGAGCAGTTCCCAAGGCACGGTGTTTGGGGCCTCTCCACTCAGTTTGGCGCGGGCCTTGCGGATAGCAGGGAGGGGAAGACGCAACGCAGCCTGCTGTAGCGAAGGCATCGCCTCGATCATGTTGACCGAAATGATCGTCTCCAGGGCGGTCTTATCCCGCAGATCTTCGAGCATAGGGGAGGCCTTGTCCCAGCAGATCGCTATCCGGGCGCCGTGGTCATTGAAGGGGTGCTCCAACTCGTGCGCTGTGTAGAGCGGATTGTGCTCGACCACGGTTGCGCCCAACTTCAGAATGGCAAAGAACGCCGCGACATGCTGGGGGCAGTTGGGCAGCAGGATGGCGACGCGGTCGCCGGGGCGCACGCCGAAAGCTTTCAATCCGGCGGCGGCGCGGCGGACTTGACGGTCCAACTCCGCATAGGTCAGGGAACGGCCGAAGAAGTCAATGGCAACGCGGTCGGCGTGTTCTGCCAGCGTGTTGTCGTAGGAATCGAGCAGCGTTGCATCCCCGAAGTCGAGGTGTTTCGGTGTCCATTCTGCGTACTGCTCCAGCCAGGCCTTGGTCTCAAACGCTGACATTTCTTCGCTCCTAGAATCACAATGATACTTTTATGCTAAAAATTGTATCCTGTTTCAGGTTGGAGCTTAGTATCGGCCAGCGTCGTCGATAAGCGTGCGGCTGCGCAGGTTAGGCGTCGCCATGCCGGGAGATGAGCTGTTCCTGCACCTCACGGCGACGCACCTTGCCCATTTGATCCGTCGGAAGCTCCTCGAAGTGGTAGAAGCGCCGCGGAACCTTGTAGCGGGTCAGCTGCTCGCGACAGTACGTTTTCAGACCTTCCGGATCCAGCGCCGCGCCCTCGGCAAGAGTGATTGCGGCACACACCGATTCCGAGCCGTCCTTGCGCGGCAAACCAACCACGGCGCATTCCTTTACGTCGGGGTGTTCCAGGAGGACTTCCTCAACTTCGCCCGGATAGACATTGAAGCCACCCGTGATGATGACCTCCTTCAAGCGTGCGACGAGGCGAATGAAGCCATCTTCCTCCATGATGCCGATGTCGCCGGTGCGGTACCAGCCATTGTGGAAGGAGGCCGCGGTAGCCTCCGGCTGGTTCAAATAGCCCTGGAAGACCTGTGGGCCCTTTGCGAGCAACTCGCCTTCTTGCCCATCGGGCCGGGTCTCATCCAAGTTGTCTGGGTTGGCGATGCGGATCTCAGTGTCAGGGAACGGCACACCGATGTATCCCGGGCGACGGTTGCCGTCCATGGGATTGCCCACCAGAATCGGGGAACACTCGGTCAGCCCGTAGCCTTCCACCAAGCGGCCTCCGGTAAGTTTCTCCCAACGCTCCACGGTAGCTACTGGCAGTGAAGAGGCCCCCGAGAAAGAGGCTCGGACGCTGGAGATATCCACCCCATTTTCTTCTGCGGCCTCGATGATCTTCTCGTACAGCGCAGGAACACCTGGAATCCACGTTGGGCGGTTCTTCTTCAGAACCTTCATGATCAGGTTCATGTCTGGCGAAGGCAGCAGTATTATCTCGGCGCCACAATAGACCCCCTCGAGTCCAACCATGGTCATACCGTAAGCGTGGAACATCGGAAGCGCCGCCAGGAAGACCTCCTTGTGATTGCCGAGTTCCGGAACCCATACCTTGCCCTGGCGCATGTTTGCCACCATGTTGCCGTGGCTCAGTTGCGCTCCCTTAGGTGCGCCCGTGGTTCCAGAGGTGTACAGAATCAGCGCAATAGTGTCTTTAGTTAGCTCGGGATCAGTCTCAAGGTCGGAACCATCGCCACCGATGGCGGAGCCGAGAAGCACTTCCCACGGCACGGTATTCGGTGCCTCACCACTGAGCTTGGCGCGCGATTTGCGCAGCATAGGGATAGGTAGCCGCAATGCCGCCTGCTGTAGCGTGGGCATCGCCTCGATCATGTTGACCGAGATTACGGTCTCCAGCGCGGTTGAAGCGCGCAGCTTTTCGAGCATCGGTGCTGCCTTGTCCCAGCAGATCGCTACCCGTGCGCCGTGATCCTGGAAAGGGTGCTCCAGCTCGTGCGCCGTGTACAGCGGATTGTGTTCCACCACAGTCGCACCGAGCTTCAAAATCGCGTAGAAGGCGATGAGGTGTTGTGGGCAGTTCGGCAGCAGGATGGCCACGCGGTCGCCGGGGCGCACCCCAAATGCGCGTAAACCAGCTGCTGCTCGGCGCACCTGCCGGTCCATTTCAGCGTAGGTGTGACGACGCCCGAAAAAGTTTAAAGCCGGGTCGTCTGCGTGGTCCTTCAAGTTGTTGTCGTAGGCGTCGATGATGGTCATGTCGCCGTAGTCCAGGTGGTGCGGGGTCCACTCCGGGTAATGATCGAGCCAGGCCTTGGTTTCGAAAGCAGACATGGTACCTCTCTTTATAGCCGTCAATCGCCAGATTGCTCACAGGATTGGTTTAAGTCATCAGTCTAACCACTCCGCTCAGTCGCGGGGCAGGTGGGCGACTAAGATGGGCCCATGCGTATTGCGATGATTTCGATGCATACTTCTCCGCTGCAGCAGCCTGGGCAGGGCGATGCTGGGGGCATGAATGTTTACGTGCTCAACTCCGCCTGCAAGCTCGCCGAACAGGGGATTGACGTGGACGTGTACACGCGTGCAACCCGTCCCAGCCAAGGGGAGGTTATCCAGCTCTCTGAGCGGCTGCGGGTGATCAATATCGTCGCTGGCCCCTATGAAGGGCTCAGTAAGGAGGAGCTGCCCACGCAGCTCGCTGCCTTCGCAGGCGGCATCCTTGTCTTCGCTCGTTGCAATGACGTGAGCTATGACTTGGTGCACTCCCACTATTGGCTCTCTGGCCAGGTGGGATGGTTGCTCCGCGATGTGTGGCGAATTCCGCTGGTGCACACCTCGCATACCTTGGCTGCGGTGAAGAACGCTCATCGTAGTGCGCACGACTCCGTCGAATCCGAGTCTCGACGCATCTGCGAGCAGCAGATAGCGGACAACGCTGACCGCTTGGTGGTCAACACCTTGGAGGAGAGCAAGGACCTCATCGTGCATTATGACGTCGATGAGGACAAGGTGGCGGTGGTCGCGCCGGGAGTGGATGTAGATCTGTTCAATCCGGGCAATGATCGGGCCACGGAACGTTCCCGCCGCCACCTGGGCATTCCGATCCATACCAAGGTCATTGCCTTCGTCGGTCGGCTGCAGGTGTTCAAGGGGCCAGATGTGCTGATTCGTGCCGTCGCAGAGCTGGTGCGCAGGAACCCGGACCGGGACTTCTTGGTGATTGTGTGCGGCGGGCCCTCCGGGGCGTCGACCAGCACAAACACTTACCGCGACTTGGCGCAGCAGCTGGGGGTATCCCGCTTCGTGCGCTTCCTGCCTCCGCGGCCCCCGGAGGAACTTGTCAGCATTTATCGTGCGGCGGACGTGATTGCCATGCCAAGCTACAACGAGTCCTTCGGTTTGGTGGCGATGGAGGCCCAAGCTACTGGAACCCCCGTCGTTGCGGCGCGGGTCGGTGGGCTGCCGATCGCTGTCGCAGAGGGGGAGAGCGGCGTGCTTGTCGACGGCCATGATCCGGAAGACTGGGCGGACACCCTTGCCGCAGTGCTCGATGACGACGAAGCTCGCATCCGCATGTCCGAAGAAGCAGTAGACCACGCGGCGCAGTTCTCCTGGACGGCAACGGCGGAACGCCTCACCGGCGTATACAACGATGTGCTCACCGATTCGATCCATGGCTGTTATGACCGGCACCCAGAGGGCTCATAACCCTGCCTGTTCGCTGCAGCGCAACTAGGAGGGGTAATAGTCAGCGCAGCAGAGCGAACGCTGGCAAGATAGAACCCATGACTACTGGAAAGCTAATTTTGCTGCGACATGGCCAAAGTGAGTGGAACGCTTCTAACCAGTTCACTGGCTGGGTCGACGTCAACTTGACTGAAAAAGGCGAAGCCGAGGCTAAGCGTGGCGGCCAAATGCTCAAGGAGCAGGGCATTCTTCCCGACGTGTTGTACACCTCCCTGCTGCGTCGTGCGATCCGCACTGCCAATATCGCCCTCAACGAGGCCGACCGCCACTGGATCCCAGTGGTGCGCGACTGGCGCCTGAACGAGCGTCATTATGGTGCACTGCAGGGCTTGAATAAGGCAGAAACCAAGGAAAAGTACGGCGAGGAGCAGTTCATGGCGTGGCGTCGTTCTTACGACACTCCACCACCAGAGCTCGCCGAAGACTCCGAGTACTCCCAGGTCGGCGACGTTCGTTACGCAAACCTGGACAAGGTTCCTAATACCGAGTGCCTGCTCGATGTGGTCAAGCGCTTCGTCCCTTACTACGAGGAAGAAATCCTGCCACGCGCCAAGAAGGGCGAGAACGTACTGATTGCAGCACACGGAAACTCCCTGCGCGCACTGGTCAAGCACCTGGATGGCATTTCTGATGAGGACATCGCAGGCCTGAACATTCCAACCGGTATCCCGCTGGTCTACGAGTTGGATGAAAACGGCACCGTCCTCAATCCTGGTGGCACGTACCTGGATCCAGAGGCTGCGGCCGCGGGTGCTGCCGCTGTGGCAGCACAGGGTGGCAAGTAGCCCACTTTAATGTCGGTTGTGCTGGGATTCATAGCGGGCGTGGCGTGTGCTGCGCTCGCTTTTCCTGCTGCCGATTTTCTGAAGCGGCGTTATCGTCGGCACAAGGTGGCCAGTACTTTGTCCACGAACCAGGTCACCACGGTCAGCCAGGTGCTGCACTTGGCAGTGCAGGGCGCCCCGACGGGCATCGTGGTGGTGGATCGACATGGCGAGGTCATCTTGTCCAATGGCAAGGCGCATGACATGGGCATTGTCCATGAGCGAACTGTCAATGAACAGGTGTGGTCGGTCACGCAAGAGGTCTTTGAGGACCAGGAGACTCGCACTCTGGATTTGAAAAGCCCGAAGCGACGCACCGGCTCACGGGTCACAGCCGTTCAGGCAGTGATCCAGCCACTCACCCTGGTTGACCTGCGCTACAACGTGATCTATTCCACCGACGAATCTGAAAACGTGCGCATGGAGTCCGCTCGCCGTGACTTCGTGGCTAACGTCTCGCACGAGCTGAAGACCCCCGTCGGTGGCATGGCGCTGCTAGCCGAGGCGCTGCTGGAATCCAGCGACGACCAAGAATCGGTTGAGTATTTTGGCACCCGCCTGCAACGTGAAGCGCACCGCATGGCCGACATGATCAATGAGCTGATCTCCCTCTCGAAGCTGCAGGGCGCCGAAGCTCTGCCCGATATGGAGCCAGTGCTTGTCGACGACGTGGTTCGCGACGCGATTGCCCGTACTCAGCTCGCCGCCGATAACGCTGACATTCGGATTACCGCGGGCCGGCCGTCTGGTGTTTTTGTTAACGGCGATCAGTCGCTTCTCGTTACCGCGGTGGCGAATCTGATCAGTAACGCCATCAATTACTCGCCCAATTCCACCCCGGTCACAGTGTCACAAAAGATTACGGGAGACGGCACAGTCCTGGTCAGGGTGACTGATCGGGGCATTGGCATCAGCAGCGAGGATCAGGCGCGCGTCTTTGAGCGCTTCTTCCGCGTGGATAAAGCACGTTCGCGTAGCACCGGTGGCACCGGCCTGGGCCTGGCTATTGTCAAGCATGTGGCTGCGAATCACGGTGGCGCGATCAAACTCTGGTCCAGGCTCGGAACTGGCTCAACGTTCACACTTGAATTACCCATCTATGATCCCAATTCTGAAGGTCCGCAGACTCCAGAATTAGCTCCGGAAATTCCCTCTGCACGGCATGGCCGCGTACTCGCACGCGGTGAAAGGACGAAAGCTTAAATGACTAGCATTTTGATCGTTGAAGACGAAGAGTCTTTGGCTGACCCACTTGCGTTTTTGCTTCGCAAAGAAGGCTTCGCCACCACTTGGGCACCGGATGGACAGGCCGCTCTGGTGGAGTTCGAGCGGGGCGAGTTCGACATCGTCTTGCTGGACCTCATGCTTCCCGGCATGTCCGGCACCGATGTTTGCAAGCAGATCCGTAGCGTTTCCGCGGTGCCAATCATCATGGTCACTGCCCGCGACTCGGAGATCGACAAGGTAGTCGGACTGGAACTCGGTGCGGATGACTACGTCACCAAGCCCTACTCCTCCCGCGAATTGATCGCCCGTATCCGTGCAGTGCTGCGTCGCGGTGGCGAGGCAGACTACAACGAGATTGACGAAAGCCAGATCCTCGAGGGCGGACGCGTACGCATGGATGTGGAACGCCACATCGTTACTGTTGCTGGCCAGCAGGTATCCATGCCACTGAAGGAATTCGATCTCTTGGAGTACCTGCTGCGCAACACCGGTCGGGTGCTGACCCGGGGGCAACTCATCGATCGCGTTTGGGGCGCTGACTATGTCGGAGACACCAAAACCCTCGACGTCCATGTGAAGCGCCTGCGCTCCAAAATTGAAGAGGAACCCTCGCGGCCACGCTACCTAGTCACGGTCCGCGGCTTGGGCTACAAGTTCGAAGCCTGAGCGGCAACCGACGCTGGGTGGGGTGCCAGCCGAGCGCCAACCTCCGCCCGGCGCTGACAATAGGCAGCGAGCTTCTCATAAGGAGCGTCGCCCATCAAGGCGCGCAGCTCGGCTTCATTGGTGCGCCAGATCGGTTGCGTTGCGGTGTGGCAACCAGGTGCGGTGGTGCAGTACCAATCAAAGTCTTCGCCACCATTGCCCCAGCCGCGCCGGTTGTACTCGGTGATGGTGGTGCGCAGAATCTCCACACCGTCAGGGCGGTCCTCGTAGGCCTCCAGCCTGCGTAATGGCAGCTGCCAGCACACTTCCGGCTTCACCACTGTCAGGTCTTCGCCTTCGGCGACGGCCCATTGATGCAACGCGCACCCGGCGCCGGTGGGCCAGCCGGGGCGATTGGCGAAGATGCATGCGCCGTCGACAAGCACCGTTTTGAGGGCGGGTTCTGGGGTGCCATCATCGCCGTCTAGTTCGTCCCATTCCAGCCAGGGTTCGAGATCGCCGCCGTCGATGTCGGCGGGGCGCAGTTGCCAGTATTTCGGAGGCATGCGGTTCACGGCGTCGACAAGCTGGGCCCGGTCGGTGTCGTCGGAGAGGAAGGCGCCGTGACCGCAACAGCCGAGCGAGGGGTTTTCGGCGTCAATGCCCTTGCAGGCGGCGGTGCCGAAGCCACAATTCCAGTAGGACTCCAGCCACGTCAGATCGATGGTGAACTGGTGTAATGGGTCTTCCGGGCTGGTGAATTCGTACCATTCCCGCTCGAAGTCTGGGGGGAGCTCATCGCCGCGGTTGATGGCAGCGGCGGCGCAGGAGTCTTCAGGAAAACCGAGAAAAACGGGGGGATTCACACTTTTAGAGGGTAGACCGTCTAATCTATAAGGGTGCGATTAGGTGTATTAGACGTTGGTAGCAACACGGTGCATTTGGTGGCGGTTGATGCCCGCTCCGGTGGTCACCCCACCCCAATGTCAGACTGGAAGACGACGATGAAGCTCGTCGAGCACCTCGATCCGGAAGGATTTATTGACGACAAGGGCATCCGCAAGCTGGTGAAAGCCGTCGGCGAGGCAGTCGAGCTGGCTGACACCCTCGGATGTTCCGAAATGATCCCTTTTGCTACCTCTGCCCTCCGTTCCGCCAGCAACGGGAAAGAAATCCTTAACCTGGTGGAAAAAGAGACCGGAGTACGGCTCGAAGTGCTTTCCGGCGACGATGAAGCCAAGCTGACATTCCTGGCGGTTCGTCGCTGGTACGGCTGGTCTGCGGGGCGCATCACCAACCTGGATATTGGGGGAGGTTCCCTCGAGCTGTCTACTGGCACCGATGAAGAACCGGATGTGGCGTACTCCCTCGATCTGGGGGCAGGCCGACTCACCCATACTTGGTTTGATACGGACCCGCCGGAGCGGAAGAAGATTAATATTCTCCGGGATTTCATAGATGCCGAGCTGGCGGAACCTGCACGCGCCATTAGGGCGACCGGTGCCGCGGATCTGGCAGTGGCAACCTCGAAAACCTTCCGTACGCTGGCGCGACTCACTGGTGCCGCTCCCTCTTCGGCAGGCCCGCGGGTTACGCGGACTCTTACGACACCCGGTTTGCGGCAGCTCATTGCTTTCATTTCGCGCATGACTGCGGCTGATCGTGCAGAGCTGGAAGGTATCAGTTCCGATCGTTCGCATCAGATTGTCGCAGGCGCTCTAGTCGCGGAGGCTAGTATGCGTGCATTAGGTTTGGAACAGCTACAGATTTGTCCGTGGGCCCTTCGCGAAGGTGTCATTTTGCGCCGCATCGATAAAGGTTTGGAATAACTAACATGTCTGAGAAACAGCTCACCGTTGCCGAATTGATGGCGCGTGCGGCCGCAGAAGGCCGTGGGGACGCGCCGAAGCGTCGTCGCCGTCGCAGCCTAGAAGACGGCGGTGTCTCTGTTGCTGAGCTCACGGGATCTCTTCCAAAGGTAGAGGTGAAGCCGGCGGAACCTCGGCACACCAGCCAGCCTATCGACGCCCCGGCTGCGGAATCGTCAGCAGCACCGGCAGAAGCTAAGCCGGAACCAAAGCTGGCCACGCCTAAACCAGCTCCGGTCAAGCCGGTGGCTGCGCCTAAGCCGGCTGCTGCAAAGGCTGCGGAAGTCGCGCCGGTTGTCAGTGTGGTGAAGGATGACGACCCAGTAAAGCTCACCACCGATGCTTTCCCAGCGCAGCGGGTTGAATCTAAGCCGGAGCCGGAGGTCAAACCGGCAGTTAAGCCTGTTTCGGAGTTTGACCAAGAAGAAACGGGTGTGTTGCCCGTTGTCGTCGATAAGCCGGCCGAGGCGGAGCTGGAACCTGTCGCCGAAGAGGATGAGGACGACGGCGGCAGAATTTCCATCGGCAGCGTCATCGTCATGGCTGTCCTCGGGATCGTGTTGGGTGCAGCAGTGTTCCTCGGTTTCAAGGCGCTGTGGATCAATTCGAATTCCTTGCTGGTTGGGGCGTTGGCAGGCGCTATGACGCTGGGCATCGTTGGCTTGGTGCATGCCCTGCGTACGGAACGCGATGGCCTCTCCATGACCCTGGCCGCCATTACTGGTTTGGCGCTTACTTTTGGGCCATTGCTGATCATCGGCCTGTAATCGCATCTGCAGGACATCCGCGTTATGGTGTTCTGCATGACAAAAATTGCTGTAATTGGTGGCGGTAAGATCGGCGAGGCTCTCATTTCGGGCCTCGTGGCGGGTGGTACGAACCCGAAAGACATCCACGTTGCTAATCGACGCCCCGAGCGCGGCAAGGAGCTCGTCGAAGCCTACGGCGTCACTGACTACACCGACGTGAATCAAGCCGTCGAGGACGTAGACGTTGTCTTCCTGTGTGTTAAGCCAAAGGACACCCTGTCGGTCCTTGCCTCGGTGACGGACACTTTGGATAACAACTCCCAGGACACCACAGTCATCTCCATGGCGGCGGGTATCGCCGTGAAGTCCCTGGAAGAAGTCGTGTCGGCGGGTACCCCAATCGTGCGGGTGATGCCGAATACCCCGATGCTGGTTCGTCGCGGTACTACTGCGATCAGTCCCGGTCGCTTTGTTATTGAGGAGCAACTAGAGCAGATCAAGGATCTGTTGGGCGCGCTGGGCGATGTCTTCGTGGTTGAAGAATCCCAGATGGATGCGGTGGTTGCTATGTCCGGCTCCTCTCCAGCCTATTTCTTCCTCTTCGTCGAGGCGATGATCGATGCCGGCATCAATTTGGGGTTGCCACGTGACTTGGCCAAGAATCTGGCTGTCAGTGCTGCCACGGGCGCCGCAGCGCTGATGCAAGAAACAGGCGAGGAGCCTGCCATGTTGCGGGCTAATGTGAGCTCTCCGGGAGGCACCACCATTAAGGCGATCCGCGAACTGGAGCAGTCTGGCTTGCGGGGCATGGTCTACCGTGCCACGGAAAAGTGTGCGGCTCATTCTGAAGAATTGGGTGCGCCGAAGCTGAAGAAGGTTTCGAAGACGGTGTCGCAGGAAATGGACTCCGAATAGCTGCATTTTGGTACACCCGTGGGAAAGATGTGACTGATTTGTTAAACCGGCAACTAGCTGGGCTGATGTGGTTAGCTCAGGAAGCTACTGCCGAATCTTTAAATATTTTCTGGCACTCATGTCGCAATAGTCACATGGTTCACGGTAAGCTGGCACAAGCACGTGCGTGACCGTACTGCGGGAGGGGAAGCCTGCAGCGCGCTGCGTGTGTGAAGGGTATTGATTATGGCTAATGAAGACAATGGCACTTTCTTGACTGTCGCCGAGGTTGCGGAAATCATGCGTGTTTCCAAGATGACGGTGTACCGCTTGGTTCACTCCGGTGAATTGCCTGCAGTTCGTGTGGGTCGTTCTTTCCGCGTGCACCAGAGCGCTGTCGATGAGTACCTGGATTCCTCTTTCTACAACGCTGGCTAATTTAGTCCTGCGCTGCAAGAGGCCCCTGCAAACGCTCCTTAGGAAGATTCACCGCCTATATTCTGGGCTGGCGAGTGTTCTTAAGGAGCGTTTTCTATTGTGTGGGCAATTTTTGAACCGAGCCCCCTGCGCGGTAGTATGAAGTCCATTCGTGTCAGCGAGCCATTTCGGTGACCGTAGCTGCGCCTGCTCAGGGTGCGGTGGCGGCTCGGCGGGCGAAAGTGCACTCGGACGTCGGTTCAATCTGGTTCACCCAGGATGCCGGTATGCACGTTGGCAGGTTATGTACGTACAACGACTATTAAAGCGAGGTAAACCCCATGGGTTCCGTCATCAAGAAGCGCCGCAAGCGTATGTCCAAGAAGAAGCACCGCAAGATGCTGCGCCGTACTCGCGTTCAGCGTCGTAAGCTCGGCAAGTAAGCCGCAATTAGCTTCCGCACACATTGGCGTCCCAGAGAAATCTGGGGCGCCTTTGTGTGTTGTAGGGGGGGGCAGGGGAGCGAAGTCTTCCCCGTCTAACCGTGTCTGGGTCTGGGGATTGAGCGTCGAATCCGCGTGTTGGCGGGGAAGATTTCCCCGAGCCAGCACATCGACAATCCCACAACCTAGTCTGTCGACTGTTTTCGCGATATTTTCCGCACTTGCCAGCGGTAAAGTCCTAGCGCTGCGGTCGCTAATGCTGGAACCCCAAAAGTTCGCACGGCCTTCCGCACTGAGCGGTAGTCTCGGATCTCCCACCCTTGGATCCTTGCGATCCGCAACAGCTCGCGATCCGGGTTGATCGCCACGGCCGTGCCCACCATGGACAGCATCGGTACATCGTTAATGGAATCGGAGTAGGCGGTGCAGCGCTCTAGTTCCAAACCCTCCACGGAGGCTAAGGCCGCAACCGCGTGCTTCTTGCCCGGGCCATGAAGGATATCGCCCACTAGGCGACCAGTGAACTTACCGTCCTTAACCTCTGCAACGGTGCCCAGGGCGCCGGTGAAGCCGAAGCGCCGGGCCAAGATCTGGGCTAGCTGCACGGGGGTTGCGGAGACAAGCCAGACTTGTTGGCCGGCGTCGATATGCATTTGGGCGAGGGCGCGGGTACCGGGCCAGATTTTCTCTAGCATGGTGCTGTCCACGATGTCCTCGCACAGCTCCACCAGTTCCTCCACGCTGCGCCCCTTGATGAACTCCAGGGCTTGCTGGCGCCCCTCCGCGACATCGGCGGCGTTTTCGGAGCCGGTGAGGCGGAATTTGAGCTGTTTCCACGCCACGGGCGCGATATCGCGCAGGGTGAAGTACTTGTGGCGGTAGAGGCCGATGGCGAAGGTGATGATGGAGGCACCTTGGATGAGGGTGTTGTCGACGTCGAAAAACGCGGCCGCCCCGGGATCCTGCGGCACGTCCGGGTCGGGGTCCGTGACGGCGCGAGAACCGGCCGCCTCGAATGCACCGGACACAGATTCGACGCCGGCGTGGAAGGAGTCGAGGTCGAGGTCGTACACAGTCCGGACGGCCTCTGATACCGCGGCCTCGCCGGCAGCCTTCTGGCTCGCCTCATCGACAGGCGGGAGGGCGCGATCCTCCAGGAAGCGGCGCAGGTTGCCTCGGGACGCGCTCCAGTTCGCGAGGAATTCCTCGGGGGTAAGCGCGAATCCGTCCATGATGTGTCCTCTCCACGGCCTTAAGTACGATAGTCAATCGTAGGCATTGAGTAGCGAACCTGTCGGAGTGGCAGGCCAAAAAGCAGGAGAACTTGACGGTGCTGGTGGAATTGATGGTTCGGGCAACCTGTGGCTCCTGCGAAAGGGTGCGATCCCAGATCGAGCCAGTGGTGGCGGCCGCTGGGGCGCGCCTCAAGGTTGTTGATGTGGACCAGTCTAACCTGGCGGCCGAGTTTGGTGACCGCGTGCCGGTCGTGCTTATCGACGGCGATGAATTCGCCTGCTGGGAAGTGGATAATGCCGAGCTCGCGGCCGAGCTATGTGGGGGAGCACACTAGTCGCGGTTGGCTTGACAACTCCATTAGGGCTACTGTGAAAGATCGAATATTCGACCAGCTGGGGTGAATCAAAAGTTCGATCTTTGCCCCTCGGCGGAAGAGCTGTTGAAAGCGGTGAGTAAAAAGCGTGAGCGTACTGGTAGTCGGTATGTCCCACCGGTCTGCGCCAGTAAAGGTACTGGAGCAGGTAAGTATGGATGACGCTGTCCGCGACGAGACCTCGATGGCGCTAGTCGACCAACCCTCCCTTTCAGAGGCCATGATCGTGTCCACCTGTAACCGGGTGGAGGTTTATGCCGTAACGAACAGCTTTCATACCGGAGTCAACGAGGTGGTACAGGTTTTGCACCAGCGCTCGGGCGTGGACATCGATGTGCTGCGAGACCATCTCTATGTTCGCTATGCCGACGCCGCCGCTGAGCACATGCTGACGGTGGCCTCCGGTCTTGATTCCATGGTCGTCGGCGAGCAACAGATCATTGGCCAGGTACGCACCGCCTACCAGCGCGCCGGGGAGATCGGCACTGTGGGCCAAGCCCTGCACTCTCTCACCCAAGTCGCGCTGCACACCGGTAAGCGCGTCCACACGGAAACTGACATCGATGATGCCGGCGCCTCCATGGTGAGCTTTGCCACCACCCGCGCCTTAGAACTCATGGGCCTCCCTGATGGGGAATCTCCGTTGTTAGGAAAGCGTGCTCTCGTCCTAGGAGCTGGCGTGATGTCCTCCCTCGCAGCGTCCCACTTGGGGCGACTCGGCATTAGCGAGCTCGTGTTCGCCAACCGCACCAAGTCCCGCGCTGAAGTCCTCGCAGAACGCTCTCGCGACCTGGGTATTAGTGCGCGCACCGTAGACTTTGAGGAACGCAGCGTCGCGCTCAGCGAGGTTGACTTGGCGATTTCTGCCACCGGCGCCGATTCCTTCACTATCGAACCGCAGCACGTCCCTCGCACCGGCATGCCGCTGATGCTGGTAGACCTCTCTATGCCGCGGGACATCGATGACGAGGTGGCCGCGATCCCTGGGGTACAGCTAGTCAACATTGAGCGTCTCCACGAAGAACAAGATACGAATCCGAAGGGCGCCCAGAAGGAAGCCCGCGCGATCGTGGATAGCGAGCTGCAGCACTACATCTCCGAACAGCGGGTGCGCAACGTGGTGCCCGCTGTTGCGGCGCTGCGTCGCCACGCTAATGACATCATGTCCGTGGAGCTGGAAAGGCTGGGTACCAGGACGCCGACGATGGATGAGGCGGACCGCGAGGAAGTTGAGCGGGCGGTGCGACGGGTCGTCGATAAGCTGCTGCACCAGCCGACCGTCCGGGTCAAGGAACTCGCGGTCACCTCAGGCAGTGTTTCCTACGAAACTGCGCTGCAGGAACTGTTCGGGCTGGAGGCTACTCGCTCTGTTGATGTGCGAGCGAAGGATTTGCCGAAAGAGAACGTTCCCAAAATGGCAATGTCAATCAACCAAACCCAAGGGGAGAAGTGATGCTGAAAATCGGCACCCGAGGTTCGAAGCTGGCAACCACCCAGGCCGGCCACATGCGCGATGCGCTCATTGCCGCTGGCTACCCGGCTGAGCTCACCATCATCACCACGCCAGGTGACGTCAACATGTCCCCAGTCGAGCGGATTGGCGTAGGCGTATTCACCCAGGCGCTGCGCGATGCGATGGTAGCAGGGGAGTGCGACATTGCAGTGCACTCCTTTAAGGATCTGCCGACCGCGCCTGATGAGCGCTTCCACTTAGTGGTTCCGAAGCGTTCCTATCCTTTCGACGCGCTCATCTCCCGAGACCGCCTGACCCTGAAAGAGCTGCCGGAGGGCGCCCGCGTAGGTACTTCTGCGCCGCGTCGTGTCTCCCAGCTACGAGCACAGCGCCCAGACCTGGATATTCGACCGCTCCGTGGCAATATCGATACCCGCATGGGCAAAGTGACTTCCGGCGAGCTGGATGCCGTCATCCTCGCTGCCGCCGGACTGGCGCGTATCGACGTCCTAGACCGGGCAACTGAGGTGCTGGACGTCAACGTGTTGATGCCAGCCCCCGCCCAAGGCGCGCTTGCCGTGGAGTGTCGTGCCGAGGACGCGGAGATCGTCGCAGCGCTCAATACGCTTGCTGATCCGCAGGCCACCGCGGAGGCTACCGCCGAACGCGCAGTACTGCGCACCTTAGAAGCTGGCTGTACCGCCCCGGTGGCGGCCTATGCTTCGGCTGGCTCTGATTCCCTGCTCCTCGTGGCAGGAGTGTTCTCACTTGACGGCACCAAGGTGTTGCGGGAACAGATCTGCGGGCCTGTAGCAGAAGCCGAAGAACTGGGCCAGACCTTGGCACAGCGGCTGCTCGAATTAGGAGCGGCTGAGATTATGCAGGCGAAGGATTTTTAGAAAAACAGGCCGCATGCTTTAGGGTTGACCTAGCATACGAGAGCCGAGCCCAAATGCATTGGGGTCGGTTTAGATTTACAAGTTGTTTCGCGTAACTTGTCTGCCTACCCGGCACTGACAGCTGAGTATTAGAAAAGACATACATGAGCAAGGCCCCACAGGCTGAGAAGCAAGAAGTAGTAGGCACCGTCGTTTTCGTTGGTGCCGGCCCCGGCAACCCCGACTTGCTTACGGTACGCGCCCGCGAAGTCCTCGCCGGCGCCGAGCTTGCCGTCGTTGACCCCGCAGTATTAACAGGCGTTCGGGCGATCGTCGGCGAAGATCTGCCGATTCCGCCCGAGAAACAGAAAGCTTTTGACCAGGAATACGAGCGCATATGCGCTGAAGCCAAGGCTGCCGGCGCGCGCCGTCGACCGCCGAAACCACCGGGGCCGTCAGCTGCCGAGGTGTACGAGGTTGTCGCCGGTAGTGCAGCTGATCGTGCGGCGCAACTGGCACGGCTGGTGGCTGACGGGGCAAACGTTGTCCGTCTAGTCACTGGTAACCCGCTTTCTAGCGATACCGTTCTCGCCGAGATCAATGCCGTGTCCGCGGCTGGTCTGGAATTCCACGTGGTCCCAGGGATGTCGCTCCCGGCTACCGTGCCGACCTTCGCTGGCATCGCTCTCGGTTCTACCTACACCGAAACCGATGTCTCCCGCGGGGATGTGGATTGGGACAGCCTGGCCGCCGCGCCACAGCCGCTAGTCCTCCAAGCAGAGGCCGGCGACTTGCCGACCATCTCCGCAGAGCTCAAGAGCCGTGGCCTGTCCGCAGACCTTCCGGCGACGGTCACCGTCAATGGCACCACCCGCCTGCAGCGCACCTACGACACCCGCCTGGGAACTTTGGGCAAGATCGACGGTGAGCTCCCGGGCCGCATCGTGATCACCCTGGGCAAGGGTGTCGACGACCGCTCCAAGTACTCCTGGTGGGAGAATCGTTCCCTCTATGGCTGGCGAGTCCTAGTGCCGCGTTCCAAGGAACAGGCCGGTCCGATGTCGACCCGGCTTGCTTCGCATGGGGCGATCCCGCAAGAAGTGCCGACGATTTCGGTGGAGCCACCACGCAATCCCGCCCAGATGGAGCGGGCCATCAAGGGGATCGTGGAGGGTCGCTACCAGTGGATCGCGCTCACCAGCGTGAACGCAGTGCACGCACTGTGGGAAAAAGTCACCCAGTTCGGCTTGGATGCTCGGTCTTTCGCGGGTGTCCACATCGCGTGTGTTGGGCATAAGACGGCCGAAGCCGTGAGCGCTTTGGGGATCACCCCAGAGCTGCTGCCGAAGCCTAGCGAGCAAAATGCAGCTGGTTTGGTCAGCGTGTTCCCCGAATTTGATGAAGACCTTGATCCCGTCGGCCGGGTGCTGCTGCCCCGCGCAGATATTGCCACTGACGTGCTTGTCGACGGCCTGATCGGTCTTGGCTGGGAAGTCGATGACATCGTGGCCTATCGCACGGTCCGGGCGGCGCCACCATCTGCGGAAATCCGCGACATGATCAAGTCGGGTGGCTTCGACGCAGTGTGCTTCACCTCCTCCTCGACCGTCGCGAACCTGGTAGGTATCGCAGGTAAGCCGCACCAGCGCACGATTATCGCTTGCATCGGTCCGATGGCTGCCACCACGGCGAAGGAACTCGGGCTTAGAGTAGATGTAGTGCCAGAGGTTGCGGGAGTGACTGAACTGGTGGATGCGCTCGCTGAACATGTAGCCGGGCTTCGCGCCGCCGGGCAGCTCCCGCCGCCACGAAAGAAGCGCCGGGCGCGTCGTAAGGTTGTGGACGCGCCCGAATCCAACTAGGAAGGTTCATCTACATGTCCCAGCACATTTCTCGCCGACCACGCAGGCTGCGTACGAATCCTGCGATGCGGGCCTTCGTGGCTGAGACCACGCTGCGCCCAGCGGACTTGATCCTGCCAATGTTCATTGCAGATGGCATCGATGCGCCAAACCCCATCGCATCGATGCCCGGTGTAGTCCAGCACACCCTTGACTCGCTCCTTGCGGCGATCGCCGAAGCCAAGGAAGCCGGGATTAAGTGCATCGACCTGTTTGGTGTGCCACTGGATTCTGATAAGGACGAAGTAGGCTCCCCGGCGTGGGCGGAATCTGGCGTGCTCAACCGGGCAATCGCAGCCGTCCGTGCCGAGTTTGGCGACGATATCCTCGTGATGGCAGACACCTGCTTGGACGAGTTCACCTCCCATGGACATTGTGGCGTCCTCACAACTGACCGTTTCGGCAGCACCGTGGTGGACAATGATGCCACGCTGCAGCGCTATCAACAGATGGCGGTGGCCCAGGCCAAAGCAGGTGCTCACATTGTTTCCCCGTCCGGCATGATGGACGGCCAGATCGAGGCGATCCGCGAGGCCCTAGATGAGGCTGGCTTTAAAGACGTGGCGATCATGGCCTACTCCGCAAAGTACGCGTCCGCCTTCTACGGCCCTTTCCGCGATGCCGTCGGATCCTCGTTGGAAGGAGATCGACGCACCTATCAGCAGGATCCCGCGAATATTCGTGAGTCCCTGCTGGAAGTGGAACTGGATCTTGCCGAAGGCGCGGACTTTGTGATGGTCAAGCCTGGCCTGCCCTACCTCGACGTACTGCGCGCCGTTGCTGAGGCATCCCCCGTGCCCGTCGCGGCATACCAAGTTTCCGGTGAGTACGCGATGATCAAAGCCGCCGCGGCTAACGGCTGGCTGGACGGCGATGCCTGCCTGATGGAGGCCTTGGTGTCCCTCAAGCGCGCCGGGGCTGATCAGATCCTGACCTATTTCGCGGTGGACGCAGCACGCATCCTGCGCGCCAACTATTAAGAAGGTGTCTGTGCCTGAGAAGCTGCTTGCTGCGCAACCCGCAGCTAACCGAGAACGTCCCGAGTCTGTCCAGCTTGCCTTCAAGACCTGGCTCGTGGTGGTTGCTTTTGAAACTGTGCACCAGTTGCTCAACGTGGTGATGAGTCTGCTCAATACCTCTGAGCTCAAGGCCGCCGCGCGGGAATCGCTAACACCGGAGCAGCTCAGTCAGGTTTCGGATACCACGCTCAGTCTGATGGCATCCTTGGCGGCGATCATGGCCGGAGTGTTGGCTATCGGCATCGTGGCTGTCATCGGGTGGACGGCCAAGGTGTTCCACAATGGCAACAAGTCTGCGGAAGGAGCACGTCGCTTCCTCACCGTTTTTGGGGTCTACCTAGCAATCCGCGCCCTGTTCGTGTTTGAAATGGCACAAGGTAGTGGGGTTGCGGTGGCACTGTTGCTGTGTGACGGCTACGTTCAAATCTTAGTCGCGGTATGCGCCGTGCTGGCCGCCATCTTCGGTGGCAAGAAGGAATCCGTGGACTGGGCGCGGGCCGGTATCCCTGAGAAGTGATAGGACTTAAAGATCAACCATGACTAACATGTTCCCGTCGATGCACCGGGGAGGCGAGCAACCGCACGCACCAGTTTCTTCTGCCCCGAGCGCAAACCTGGGGACGGAGCCTATGGCGCTGCGCGTTGGATATTGGTGGCTGGTCGTGGTGTCTGCCTTTGCTATCTTCTTTGGCCTCGTGGTGGCTACCTCGGGTTATACCGGTGACCCGAACGTCGAGCCACAGTTTAAAGCGGCGGTGGAAGCGAATCAGCGCGTCATCGGAATCTGGAACATATTCGCCGGCTTCATCATCACTGTTTTGCTGACTCAGGTGCGAAAGGGCGCGAAATACTCGCGGCGTTGGACGGTAGGCGTTGTGGTGATCACCGTATTCGTGGATTTGATCGCGTTCACGGTGAAGGCTGCCGGAGTGGGGATCTCGCTGATTCCCATTCTGCTCACGATCGGTGCACTATTGCTGTACCGTCCGAGTGTCAATGATTTTGTCGCCTACCGCAACGATGAGTTGTAGCCATGCCTGAACGTGAAGTAGATCATCCTGATTGCCCAGTAGAGTTGCGTTCCTCGCAACAGCAGATGGATTCCGCCATTGCGGAAGCCAAGAAGGCTGCCGCCGAGGTCGGCATTGGTGGCGGCCGCGATCTCGAGGAGTCGCCACATGTACGCCTGGCGCGGCGACAGGCCTCTGCTTCGACCTCTTTTGCCCTGGAATTGGAAGGGCTGGAGTCTGCCTTGCATGTGGCGGATATCGAGGAAGCCTTGGAGCACATCCCTGGCGTGCGCGCTTCGGTGGTCTATGAGTCCGCCACTGCCTGGATCACGGCCGCGGATGACATTATGCCCGACCGAATCATTCAGGTTTTTGCTGAATTCGGGGTGCAAGCTAACCTCACCAACGCTTCGCTTCGCCGCCGCGCGGAGCGCCTCAACCAGAAAAACCGCCGACCTGTTCCGCTGCGAAGCGGTCAGACGAAGCTAGCACTGCGGGCGGCGCGGCTTCCACGCAAGAGGCGTCGTAAAGCGGAGGAGCGTACGGACCTTGCCGCACGACGCGCCGGAAATCTGCGCGATACCCAGCTGGTGCGGGTGCACGAGGAAGAACCAACCGAGGTCCTGTTTACGGCCAAGGAGCTGCTGACCAAGCGACGCTTGCTGCTGAGCGCGCTGCTGAGCCTGCCAGTCTTTCTGCTTTCCTACATTTCTGAACTGCAGTTCCCATACTGGCAATGGGCATGTCTTGCCTTTGCGACGCCGGTGGTTACGTGGGGCGCGTGGCCCTTCCACCGCGCTACCGCCGGTGGGTTGCGCCGCGGCATGTCTGCTCTCGACGCCGCTAGCTCCGCCGCCGTGCTCGCCGCCTATGTGTGGTCCGTGGTGCTCTTGATTTTTACCCCGGCCGGTGATCCGGGCTGGCGCTTCCAGCCACAATGGTTAGCGCTGAACTACAACCGGATGGCGCAGGGCGAGTTCTTCCTCGATGTTTCCTGCGGTGTGACAGTGTTTATGCTGCTCGGAAGCCTGTTTATCCGTCGTTCCCGCCCAGATCTGATGGATGAGTACAACGCGAACCTGCGGGGTGAGCTGAAAACCGTCACTGTGGTGCGCAAGGACCCGGCGACCTCGAAGTCAGTACACGTGGATATCCCATTGCAGGAGATCCGGGTTGGCGATGACATCATCGTCCCCGGCGGCTCCACCATTCCGGTAGACGGCCGCGTGATTGGTGGCGCAGCTGAGATCCAGCCGGGGATGTTCTCGAACTTCAAGGGCATCATTGAGCGCGTGAAGGTGAACTCCAACGTGCATGCCGGCAGCTTTTTGCTAGGCGGTCCGCTGAAGATCCGAGTGCAGAAGACAGGCTCGCAGACTCGTCTTGCGGCGATCCACCGGTGGGTCAAAGAGGCCTCCCATTATCAGAACCGCTCGGCGCAGCTAGCCACGCGTACTGCCTCGCTGCTGGTGCCGTGGGCGCTAGGAATCGCCCTGGTGGACTTTCTACTGTGGTGGTTGATCGGTGCAAACATCAATGCTGCGGTAGCTTCTGCGCTGGCAATCCTCGCTGGTGTGGCTCCGATGGCGCTCGCACTATCCACGAACGTAGCCATGAAACTTGGTATCGAACAGACCGCCCGGCACGGCATCCTCGTCCGTAATGCCGAGGTGATTCGTGAGCTAGACGAGGTGAACGCGGTGGTCTTCAACCGCGTGGGCATCCTCACCAAGCAAGACATGTTCGTGGAGACGATCTCCGTAGCAAAGGGCGAGAATCCGGAGCTAGTGCTGCGCGTTGCTGGCGCACTGTCGATGGAAAGCGACCACCCCTCGGCTAAAGCACTGGTACGTGCGGCCCGTGAGGCTCGCGATGCTGGCACTGGTGGCGAGGATATTCCGCACTGGATCGAGGTGAGTCACCCACACTTGCGGGAGGACGGCAACTTTGCTGGCGGCATCGAAATCCCGATGAAGAACTCCGACGGTGAGGTAGAACTCCGCCAAGTAGAGGCCACTCTGGTACGACCCCACGACCTTTCGGGGCTATCTAGCAGGCTCTCCAATGTGGCGGTGAGCGGCGGCATCCCGATCGTGGTCAGTTGGAAGGGACAGGCGCGTGGCGTAATCACCCTGCGGCAAGACAACAAAGAGGATGCGGTTGATGCCATTGGCTCCCTCGAGGACATGGGCATTGAAACCATCATGATCACGCGTGACATGTACCCAGTTGCTCGTCGGCTAGCAGATACCCTCGGCATGTCCCGCGTGCTGGCGGGCATCGCGCTGAAGAAGAAAGTCCTTGCGGTGCGCAACGTGCATACGCAAGGTAACAACGTGGCCATGGTCGGCGACCTAGGAGTTCGCGAATGCTTGCATGTCGCCGATGTGGGCGTGCTGATGGATCCAAATATCAGCCTGGATGTGCCCGAGGCTGATGTCGTGCTGCTGCGCGAGGACGTTAGCGTGGTCTCTGAGATGATGGTGCTTTCACGTCGGATCTCTGCCCTCGTCGACCGCAACCTGATGGTTGCGTGGGCATACAACGCAGTGGTCATCACCGCAGCAGTCGCCGGCCTATTGCACCCCATGGCAGCTACCTTGTTTACCATCGGCTTCACCTTCATGATTGAAGCTCGCTCAAACCAGGTGCGGAAGTTTTAGAATTACAACTTTTGGTTGATATTCGGGCACAATGGAAGCCATGACTCGACGCTCTTTGAAGAACGCCCCGCTGCTCGACGCCATCGCTGGCAAGACCCCATCCCGCACGCCAGTGTGGTTCATGCGCCAGGCCGGCCGCTCCCTCCCGGAGTACCGCCAGGTGCGCGAGGGGATTCCGATGCTGGATTCTTGTTTCATGCCGGAGTTGCTCGCGGAGATTACGCTGCAGCCGGTGCGTCGCCACGATGTGGATGCGGCGATCCTGTTCTCCGATATTGTGGTGCCGCTGAAGGCGGCGGGCCTGGATATCGATATTGTTCCTGGTAGAGGTCCGGTGTTAAAGGACCCGATTCGCACGGCAGCGGACGTCGATAAGCTGCCGATCTTGGACCGTGAGGTGACCGAGGTGCGCGAGGGCATCCAGATCATCCTGGACGAGCTGACTGACAGTCAAGCCCTGATCGGTTTCGCGGGAGCGCCATTCACCTTGGCGAGCTACCTGATTGAGGGCGGGCCGAGCAAGAATCATGAGAGGACTAAGGCGATGATGCACGCCGAGCCGGAGGTCTGGCACAAGCTGATGCAGCGCCTTACCCCGACGATCATCGGGTGGCTACAGTCGCAGGTGGATGCCGGTATTGACGCGATGCAGCTGTTCGACTCGTGGGCGGGCTACCTCACTGAGCGCGATTACCGCGAGTTTGTGCTGCCGTACTCCACCGAGATCCTGGCATCTATTAAGGAGATTCCACGCATCCACTTCGGCGTCGGCACCGGAGAGTTGCTGGCTGCGATGGGCTCTGCTGGCACTGAAGTCATGGGTGTAGATTGGCGCGTGCCGCTGGATCAGGCCGCTGAGCGCATCCGCCGTGAGAATGGTGCGAAGGTGCTGCAGGGCAATCTTGATCCGGCGATCCTGTTCGCGGGCACCAGCGTGCTCACTAAGGAGATCCAGCGGATCAAGGATGAAGCTGCCCGCGCGATTGCCGTCGGGGACGCCACTGGGCACATCTTTAATCTGGGGCATGGCGTGTTGCCGAACACCGCGCCGGAAGCCATCACCGAAGCTGTTTCGATTATTCACTCTTAGGAGATCATTTCCATGAAGTACGCGATCATCGGCGCAGGTCTTGCCGGACTCACCGCCGCTTATGAGCTGCGCCAGCTTGATCCAGACGCCGAGATCGACGTCTTCGAGGCCGACGAGCGCATCGGCGGCAAGCTCTACACTGTCCCCTTTGAATCCGGTCGCACTGATATGGGGGCCGAGGCGTTCCTGGCCTTCCGCAAGGACGCCGTGGACTTCTTCACGCAGCTCGGTCTTGGCGACGCCATCGTTAGCCCCTCCGGTCTGAAATCCCTCGTCTATTGCGGGGGATCCCTGCATCCGATCCCGATGGGCGGTGCCATGGGCATCCCCGCCACTTCAGAGGGCCTCGACGGTTTGATCTCTGCTGAGACTGCCGCGCGTATCGACGCCGAGAGCGACCAGCCGGGCATCGACTGGCAGCCGGGTGGCGATATGTCCGTAGGTCAGCTGGTGCGGGAGCGTTACGGCGATGACGTGGTCGATCACGTGGTGTCTTCCCTGCTGGGCGGGGTGTATTCCTGCAGCGCGGATGACCTGGGCATCCGGGCGACCGTGCCACAGTTGGCGGTGACTTTTGACAAGATGGTGGCGGCTGGGGAGAAGGTGACTCTTTCCGGGGCCGTCGCCAAGCTGGACGAGGCGCGTGCCGCCATGCGTAAGGCTGCCGATACTGCTGCGCCGAAGCCTGTATTCGGGGCATTCCAGGACGGCTACGCCCAGATGTACGAGGAACTGGCCGAGCAGTCCGGTGCGCGGATTCACCTGGATGCGTTCATCTCTGAGATTAAGCGTGTATCCGGTGGGTTCTCCTTGGTGAAGGCCGAGGGCGCGTTTGATCGCGTCTTAGTGGCTACCCCGGCACCGACCGCAGCAGCGCAGCTGCGCACCGTGGCTCCGGAGGCTTCTGCCGAGTTGAAGAAGGTGAAGCTCGCATCTTCTGCCGTGGTGGGCATGAAGTTCGACTCCGCAGAAGGATTGCCAGACAACTCCGGCATCCTCATTGCGCTGGATGAGCCGGGAGTGCATGCTAAGGCGTTTACGTTGTCCTCCAAGAAGTGGCCGCACCTAGCCGAGCGGGGTGGCGCCCTCGTGCGGGCTTCATTCGGACGATTCGGGGACGATGCCATCGTGCGTGCCTCCGAGGATGACCTTGTGGACTATGCCTTGGATGACCTGCAGGCGATCACAGGATTCGATGGTCGCGCAGCAGGCCTATCGGAGATCTTTGTGCAGCGTTGGTTCGGTGGGCTGCCATGTTATGACGAAACCCACTTGGCCACGGTGGCGGCCGTACGCGAGGTACTGTCAGGCGTTGACGGTATCGAGGTTGCCGGTGCCTGGGCCGATGGCGTGGGTGTGCCGGCCGTCATTGCGGGGGCCAGGGCGGCCGCGGGGCGGTTGATTAGTGTCTAACTGGACAGGGCCGTTGTCTCGGAAGTTAATCCATCTCCCAAACCCTTTCAAGTGGAATTTAAGAGCCTTGAATCCATTGAATTCATGAATGTACGTTGAGACATAGTGGCAGTGATGCATTGGCCCTTAGAACGCGCCCGTCAGTGTTTTCCTCGCACTATGTCTCACGGCATGGCGGGCCGGTGCAATCCATTACTGAGGTTAGATCTAACAGCACGGTGCCATAGGACGGATGGCTCACCGGGCTGATGGGTGTGTCGCCACACATGTTCATCGATCCCGAGTACCCTTAACCTCGCTTGAAGTGACTGGGGCTGTCATCGAGAGCCTCACTGCAGACATCAACATTGGCTCTTGTCGACCAATTCCCAACCCTGTCCCAGGGCTTTGTGGTGGCGGGTACACTCATTCGATCTCTTGCCACGCGTTGGAGCAAGTGAACCGTGAGACGCGTAGGCGCAGGCGGGTGAGGAATCCCACCACAGGCAGATCGTCAAGTTCATCGGTGATGTGAGCACGAAGCTTGCCCTTCGCGAAGCGTAAGGGACAGGTAACAGGCACTGGGACGGCTTCAGCCTGGAAGATGGTGACATCGAGTTTGATGGTGCGGCACATGGTAGCAGCGTTGACACTCATTAGTAGTTCGTCCGTAAGGTCTTGGTTCGCGGAAGATAATGTTCCGCAGCTTACATTTTGTACCAGCCAGGCCTCTAGAGCCTGTACCGAGACTAGTTGCGCACCCAAAATACGAACAGGCGGATTACTGTGCTCCTACGTCGATCTATCCAACATTACGGCTGCGTGCGCGGGGGTGGTGTCCGTGTGGCCGGACTCGTTGGCGTCGACGGCGTCGTTGCCGGCTGCTTGGGCAATCGGACGTCCTATGGCAGGTCGAATTGCCAGTATTTTTGCTATTCAGATTTCACTACGCCTGGTCGATTTGGTGCTTAGCGTCCCGAGACGGCAAAGCGCTTCATCGGAGGCTTTACTTTATTCACGGTTAATCGCATGCTCCGGAATTTAGCTAGTCCGCGTCAAAGGTGTACCAAGATCCAGTTATGTGATTAACACGAAATGACTCCAATGGTAGGACGTCCGCTTCTTCGTTGTAGATCCATCCAGAAATTGAAAATAAGGCAGATTGATCGGCATCGATAAATATAATTTGCCCTTCTCGTGTATATTCAATCGAAAATATCTCAAGACGGCCGATGTTTCTTGGTGATTCGAAACCGTACACTTCGCGCCACCCTGTTCCTCTACTTTGTATGTCACTAATAGCTTGAACGAGCTCGTTCTGTGAGTTGTTAAAGTCTCGAGAATGCCACATGCAAGAAAGTATGGTGCAGATTAAACCGACGATACAGGTCAAAATGGTCAATCGTGACAGTGCGGGTGGTTGGTGCCTAGCATTGGAAAAATTTCGCAGTACACAGTAACCAACTCCTGGAATTAGAAATAAACCCGCCCCAATGAAGGCTATTGCCCTATGGGAATCATCAATATTGCGTCCGAATAGATTCCAGTCTCCTGCAAGTAGCGTGAGTACGGTTGAAAGCAGCACAAACAAGGCCAGCGTTCCCCAGTCGAGGATGTTCAGTAGCCTGAGAAACGAAGAACTGTGTTGTTTGGATATCCGGTTTTTCCCGGAAGGAAATGGGGGGGTGCGGAAGGGAATTCATTCGTGCAAAATTATTAGGCTATTGGCGGTGGAGTTCGGAAATTCAGCAGCAGGATCAACAGTGACTTTTGCAGTTTGAGCGTACCCGAGGCAGACAGACTGGATTTCGGATGGGTTGCCATCGTTGCGAAGTCCGGTGTGAATTCCGGTAATGTTATTGAACTCGTCCATCAGCTTCGATTCAGTTGGGTTGTTGGGAGTCTTTTCGTGAGCTGCTGCCAGTTTTGTTGCAAAATCGGATGGCTCCGCAGACCTGGTGGGTGGTGGGCCAGTAGGATCGGCAGTTATCGGCGGCCAAGGTGTTAACGCGGGGTTGTTCGCCTGCTGGGTAGATGCCTAATTCGTGTGTTTCTTGTATTTCTGCTTCGTCGGCTTCTTTTTTGTCCACTTCGCCTGGAATGTCCATGCGATCCGAGCGCATTTGTCCTTCGATAATCTCCGGCTTTGGATCGTCGGTGGGGAGTTTGTCTTCGTAGTAGTGGTTGTCGATGCTGTTTTTGTTCATGCCGGGCTCTGAGAAGTCCCAGTTAGAGGTGTCGACATCGTAGATGTCCCGTTCGGAAGGATGTCGCAACTGGGATATCTGAGGTGCTAACTCGTCCTCGGTGGTGGTCTCAGGAGCTTGTGCGCCTGCGGGGACGGGGCTCATTGCTGCGGTGGCAGTAACGGCCATTGCTGCCGCGATTTTTTTAGGGTGGTCTTCACTTGTGCGTCCTTGGGGTATCGCGTGTGATGTGGGACAGCCTTACGGCTGGGTGTGTTATATATCTATCGTCAAATTTAAATTATTGGCTGCAAAAGTTCCTAGCGAATGAGAATTTAATCACTGATGTTGTCTCGTGGATGCGCACGGCTGCCCCGCGTTTGCCCGCGTCTACAACTTTTGGATAGGGTAGGGCGCTATAAGCTGCGCGAACTTGGAGGACGTCATGCCTTGGCTCATTCTGATTCTTTCCGGCTGTTTTGAGGCAGTGTGGGCTGTGGCGTTGTCGCGTTCTGAGGGGTTTACGCGGTTGCTTCCGAGCATCGTTTTTGTGCTGGCCTGCGCCTTTTCGATGGGTGGGTTGGCGTGGTCGATGAAGCAGCTTCCGGTCGGCACGTCCTATGCGGTGTGGGTCGGAATGGGCGCTACGCTCACCGTTGCTTACGCCTTCGTCGCCGGCGAGGAGGCGGTATCGCCGCTCAAGGTACTGTTTATTGCGATGATCCTCGGTGGCGTCATCGGCCTGAAATTTTCACATTAAGGAATCGATATGTCTGTGCCTACCTCAGCAAACACCGCGAAGTCGGCCGAATGGTTTGACCGCGCTCTAGCCCTCACCCCGGGAGGAGTGAACTCGCCGGTCCGTGCGTTCGGCTCCGTCGGCGGTCAAGCCCGCTTCATCAAGCAGGCGAAGGGCAGCACGCTTATCGACGTCGACGGCAACGAATACGTCGACCTCTTCTGCTCCTGGGGACCGATGCTCATGGGTAACGCACACCCGGAGATCGTGCAGGCCGTTCAGGACGCCGCCGTCAACGGCCTTTCCTATGGCGCTCCGACCGTCGGTGAGGTAGAACTCGCGGAGATGGTTGTGGCCCGTACCAGCGTGGATGAAGTGCGCTTCGTTAACTCCGGCACCGAGGCCACCATGTCTGCAGTGCGCTTGGCACGTGGTTTTACTGGTCGCCCGAAAATCATCAAGTTCGACGGCTGCTACCACGGTCACGTGGATGCACTCTTGGCGTCGGCAGGCAGTGGCGTGGCCACCTTTGGCCTGCCGGACTCCCCGGGCGTGACGGGTGCCGCCGCGGGTGACACCATCGTCGTGGAGTACAACAATCTCGAGGCTGTCCGCGCAGCCTTCGCGCAGCACCCCGGCGAGATTGCTGCTGTGATCACCGAAGCCGCTGCAGGGAACATGGGCACTGTCGCCCCGAAGCCGGGCTTCAACCAGGGTCTGAAGGACATCGCTCATGAGCACGGTGCGCTGCTGATCATGGATGAGGTTATGACAGGTTTCCGCACCTCATACTCCGGTTGGTTCGGCGTCGATAAGGTTGCCGGTGACCTCACCACCTTCGGCAAGGTCATCTCTGGTGGTCTTCCTGCTGCTGCGTTCGGTGGACGCAAGGACATCATGGAATACCTCGCGCCGAACGGTCCCGTGTACCAGGCGGGTACGCTGTCGGGAAACCCGGTCGCCATGGCTTCCGGAATGAAGTCCCTGCAGCTGGCTACCCCGGAGGTGTATGAGACTGTGAACGCTAACGCGGACCGTCTTGCCGGCCTATTTGCTGAGGCGCTGACCCGCGAGGGCGTGGCTCACCACATCCAGCGCGCCTCTAACATGCTGTCCATTCGCTTCGCCGAGGGCGAGGGCCATAATTTCGCCGACATGAAGGCAGCGGACACCTTCCGCTTCCCGGGCTTCTTCCACGCCCTGCTGGATAACGGTGTGTTCGGATCCCCAAGTGCCTTTGAGACTTGGTTCGTTTCTAGCGCGCTGACTGACAATGACTTCGAGCGCATCGAAGCCGCCCTCATCCCGGCAGCTCAGGCAGCTGCCGCAGCAAAGAAGGACTCTTAATTCATGAGCACCACTATCGTTCACTTGCTGCGGCACGGTGAGGTTTACAACCCGGATCGCATCTTGTACGGGCGGCTGCCCGGCTACCACTTAAGCTCCCGCGGTCATGACATGGCGGCTGCTGCAGCCGAGGCCCTGAAGGATCATGACATTACCTACCTCGCGGCTTCTCCGCTGCAGCGTGCCCAGGAAACTGCAGCTCCGCTCTCCCGCGAGCTGGGGCTAGATGTGGACATTGATAAGGGATTGCTCGAGGCGGGCAACCGCTACGAAGGGCTGCGGGTGAAGTCCTGGAAATCGCAGCTCTGGAACCCAGTGCGCTGGCCATTGATGAAGAACCCATCCTTGCCCAGCTGGGGAGAACACTACGATGTCATCGAAGCCCGCATGATGGACGCCATTGAGCGAGGTCGCGTAGCCGCCGAAGGGCACGAAGCCGTCATGGTGACACACCAGCTGCCGATCGTGATGATCCAGCGCAGTATCCAAGGCCTCTCCCTGGCACACAACCCGGCGATGCGCCAGTGTGAACTCGCCTCCCTGACTTCCCTGGTCTTCCAGGATGATCAGATCACCGACATGTACTATTCCGAGCCGGCGCAGGGGATCTAAATGAAGCGCGCAGTTATCGCAGCCTGCCTGGCGCTGTCCCTGGCGGGCTGCTCAAGCAGTGACACCGCCGGGCAAGACGCTGTTGCTATTGGCGGTACTTTCACCTTCATCGCACCGGGAGGTCAGACTGACATTACTTATCCGCAGGATGAGCGTAAGCCGGTCAAGGAATTCTCCGGCGAGGGCGTTGCGGACGGCCAGTCCATCAATCTCAAGGACTATGAAGGCCAGGTCGTGGTGCTGAACGCCTGGGGGCAATGGTGTGGACCATGTCGCTCCGAGTCGGATGATATGCAAGAAGTGCATGAGAAACTGCAGGAAACCGGTAAAGGTACTGTCCTCGGCGTGAACGTGAAGGATTACCAGCGGGAAATTTCTCGCGACTTCATGGTGGACAACGGCATGACCTATCCGTCGCTGTACGATCCACCGTTCAAGACCGCCGCCGCATTGGGTGGAATGCCTGCCTCGGTTATTCCGACCACTATCGTGCTTGACAAGCACCATCGCCCAGCCGCGGTGTTCCTCCGCGAGGTCACGGCCAAGGATGTCTTAGAAGTCACCCTGCCGCTTATCGACGAGGCGTAGATGGGTTCACAATTTGCCGAAGTCGCTGCTAGTGGGCCTCTTCTGCTCGGTATGCTTGTTGCGGCAATAGCAGGATTGGTTTCCTTTGCCAGTCCTTGCGTGGTGCCCTTGGTCCCGGGCTACATGTCCTATCTTGCCGGTGTTGTGGGCAGCGATATGGAACTGGATGAGAAGCAGGGGCCGGTCGTCGCGAAGCGGGGGCGGTGGCGTGTTGCTGGCGCTGCCAGCTTGTTCGTCCTCGGTTTCACCGTGGTGTTTGTCCTGGCCACAGCTACTGTGTTCGGTGCGATATCTGCGTTGACTTTGAATCAGGATTTGCTGCAGCGTATCGGTGGCATTGTCACCATCGTGATGGGGCTCGCATTCATGGGAATGGTTCCGGCGCTGGATAGGGATACCCGTATGCAGCCGAAGCGCCTATCCACGTGGATCGGCGCCCCGCTGCTCGGCGGAGTGTTTGCGCTTGGCTGGACCCCCTGCCTGGGTCCCACTCTTGCAGCGATTATCTCGGTGTCGGCGGGCACTGCTGGGATGACGGCGGCCCGCGGCGTGCTCCTCATCATCGCGTATTGTCTGGGGCTTGGGCTGCCGTTTCTAGTGGTTGCCCTGGGGTCGGCGAAGGCGATGCACGGTGTTGGGTGGTTGCGTCGGCACTCGCGCACTATCCAACTCATTGGCGGGGTAGCACTCATCATCGTGGGGCTGGCGCTGGTTAGTGGTCAGTGGAGCGTGTTCATTAATGTTGTTCGACAGTGGACCGTCAACTTCGGTTACACACCGATCTAGGAGTCACATGTTCAAGAGAATTCCGTTGCTGGCGTGGCGCTGGCTGACCAGCATGCGCACCGCGCTGACGTTGCTGTTCGTCCTCGCCATCGGCGCCATCCCCGGCGCCTTGTTGCCGCAGCGTTCCCTGAACGAATCCAAGGTCAATGACTACATCCAGGCCAACGGCCAGCTCGCACAGTGGTATGACAAGCTACAGCTCTTCGACGTTTTCTCCTCCACCTGGTTCACGGCCATCTATGTGCTGCTATTTGTCTCTCTGATCGGCTGTATCTTGCCGCGCTCTTGGGAGCATTACAAGGCGTGGAAAACGCAGCCGATTCGCGCGCCGAAGAATTTGGAGCGGCTACCGCATCATGGGGCAGGCGTCGTCGATAAGTCGCTAGCGCAGGTATCGGACGAGGTCCGTGCCACGCTCAAGGGTTGGCGAGTGGCCGAGTACTCCGCCGCGGAAGATCGCGACGGCAAGCGTTCCTTCGCCGCAGAACGGGGCTACGCGCGCGAGCTATTCAACCTGGTTTTCCACCTCGGCCTCGTGGGAGTTTTGGCCACGATCGGTGCAGGCAAAATGGTGTACTACGAAGGCCAGGCCATCGTGGTGGCGGGCGCGGAAAACTCCGAGTTCTGCAACACTGCCGTCGCGAACTTTGACTCCTTCCGTGCCGGCACGCTTGTCGACGGCACCAAGCTCAACCCCTACTGCGTAAACGTTAAGGATTTCACGGCAGACTATCTGCCGAACGGCCAAGCCAAGATGTTCACCTCCAACGTGGACTATGCGGTGGGCGATGACATGTTCAAACCCCATTCCGAATGGGATGAATACACCATGCGGGTGAACCATCCCCTGCGCATCGGCGGCGACCGCGTTTACCTGCAGGGTCACGGTTTTGCTCCTAAATTCACCGTCACCTGGCCCAATGGTGAAACCCGCACCCAGATGATCCAGTTCCGGCCAGATGATCCGACGTTCTTCCTGTCCTCCGGCGTCATGCGCTTCGACCCGCCGGCGGGTATGTACCCAGATCTGCAGGAGCGTCGCAACAAGGGCATCGCGATCCAGGGCTTGTTCGCCCCTACCGCACAGTGGACAGGGGAGACCGGACAACTATTGTCCTCGGCGTACCCAGCGATGAAGGACCCAGCCGTTGCCATCGACATCTACCGTGGCGATGCAGGCCTCGACTCCGGCCGTGGGCAGTCCCTATTTTCCCTCGACCCGACGCTGCTGCACACCGGTGCGCTGCAGAAAATTGAACGCGTCAATATGGCGGTCGGCGAGACTGTGACGCTTGACGACGGCACCGTGGTGAAGTTCGAAGGCGCCAACGAGTTTGCCAACCTGCAGATCAGCCACGATCCCACCCAACTTTGGGTGCTGGTGACCACCCTGATTACGCTCGGCGGATTGGTCGGCTCGCTGTTCGTGAAGCGCCGTCGCATCTGGGTGCGCCTGTCCGAGTCTGGTTCGGGCACCTTGATTGAGACCGCCGGCCTAGCCCGCACCGACCGCGCAGGTTGGGGCGACGAGTATGACCGTATTCATCGCACATTGCTGGGATTGCCGGAGCCGGATGTGGAATAGAACTTGAACCGCCGCCATGCTGACCTGTATGGTTTGCGTATCCATCGAAAGTTGGATTAGGGAGAAAGAAGACGACATGCCGGTCAATCAGACGTTCGCCAATTTTTCAAACATGAGCTTCAGGACAGCCTTCGTTGTCTATGTGTTTGCCCTGCTCATGTCTATCGTCTACTACGTGAAGCAGTCCCAGGTACTGCTTAGAGATGAGCCTGCGCGTGAGCTGGTTGGCTCCGGTGGGCCCAATGTGGCCACGGGCGTCGAAAAGCAGCAGCCTAATCCTTCGGCTGAGAAGTTTGCGGGTATGACCCAGTCCCTGATCTGGCTGGCTATTATTATCCACGCTGCCTCGGTGGTGCTGCGCGGGATGTCCGCCTCCCGTTTCCCTTTCGGCAACCTGTATGAGTACGTCGCGATGGTGACCCTCGTTGCCATGTCCATCGCTGCCTGGGTGATTCAACGGCGCGAGCTACGAGCTATGTGGCCGTGGGTGCTCACCCCGGTCATTGCATTGCTGTTCTACGGTGGCATGAAGCTCTACGCGGAATCTGCGCCAGTTGTCCCCGCACTACAATCCTTCTGGTTCCCGATCCACGTCTCCACAGTGTCCATCGGCGCTGGTGTGGGCATGATCTCCGGCATGGCGTCCTTGCTTTACGTGCTGCGTATGTATCAGCCGAAAGGCTCGGAAAAGGGTTTCTTCGGTGCGATTGTGCGTCCGCTGCCATCGGCGAAGACTCTTGACGGCCTCGCCTACAAAGCCGCAGTCTGGGCGCTTCCGATATTCGGCCTTGGTGTCTGCCTGGGTGCCATCTGGGCGGAATCTGCCTGGGGGCGTTTCTGGGGCTGGGACCCCAAGGAGACCATCTCCCTGGTCACCTGGATCCTCTATGCCGCCTACCTCCACGCCCGTGCGACCTCCGGCTGGAAGAACACTGCCGTAGCGTGGATCAACATCGTGGCCTTCGGCATGATGGTGTTCAATCTCTTCTTCATCAACATGGTCGTGTCCGGCCTGCACTCCTACGCAGGGCTAAACTAGCGACACAGCCGGGGCGGCGGGACTGGTGCACCGCTGCTAAAATTCGTACCCATGTCTACTGACTGACTAGTTTTCACCTACTTGCACGGCGGTCCACGGATTCCCCGCGCCGAAGAAGCATCGCTGAAGGCGCGATTTTAGTTTTCAGTTTCCTGATTTTCTTTTTTGGCTTGATGATCACGCTTGATCTATAGAGGCGCAATGGTCTGACCAGGTCAGTGCATGGACGGCCTTCATCGCTTTCCTTCCTGCACTCTACTTAGCCACACGTCTCGGTGGCGGTAGGAAAGTTCGGCAGCTCCTCGACATCACCGGTCGCTTCAACTGGCGAGCAGCGCTCCGCGCTCTTACAGTGACTCTGCCGGTCGCAGTGCTCGTTTATGTTGGGTGCGCAATTGCTTTTGATCCTTCCGAAACTCCGGAGGTAGGTTTACTTGCGCTGACCCTGTTATCTGCCCCAGTGATGGCATGGGCGGAGGAGCTAGTCTTCAGGTCATCGGATACTGGACATCTAACCGGTGGGTGGCGTTCCTTCTTCCTGTGCCACTCTTTGCCCTTATCCACGCGCCAAGCAACGTCGTACCTTGGCTGGGCTATCTAACTTCGGGTTTGTGCTTTGCGCTGGTAGCGATGTTCTCGCAAGGAATTGCTGCTTCTACTGTGCTCCATTTTGTTTCTAAAATGACGTTGATCTTGTTAAGCACAGTCATGGATCTGGAAAATCAGGGGAACGTCTCCCTGATTCTTATCAAGAGTCTGCTGCTTGTCAGCGTTACTGCGCTATTCTGTTGGCGCGAAGTCCAAAGCCGCGGCGCAGACCGCTGAACATTGATGGTTCATTACACTAGGTAGCCATGCGCATAGTGGTAACCGGCGGCGCCGGCTTCATCGGATCCAATTTTGTTCACCGCACTCTGGCCCAGCGCCCAGACGCGAACGTTACGGTCCTGGATGCCTTTACCTATGCAGCCAATCCTGCGAATCTGGACGGTCTGGATATTGAGGTTGTGAAAGGGGACATCACTTCGGACGTCGATAAGCTTCTTGCTCGCGCCGACCTAGTGGTGCACTTCGCTGCCGAAAGCCACAACGACAATTCCCTGCGGGACCCGATGAAGTTCATCAAGACCAACGTCGAAGGCACCGCGAACCTGCTGCAGGCCGCCGCGCGTTACGACGTCCGTTTCCACCACATCTCCACGGATGAAGTCTTCGGCGACCTGGCTCTCGACGATCCAGCCCGCTTCACCCCGACCACACCCTATAACCCGAGTAGCCCTTATTCGGCTTCGAAGGCTGCCAGCGATCACCTGGTGCGGGCGTTCGTGCGGTCGTTTGGGCTGGCGGCGACGATTTCCAACTGCTCCAATAACTATGGCCCGCGTCAGCACCCGGAGAAGTTCATTCCGCGGCAGATCCTTGGACTATTGGCCGGAGAAAAGCCTCGGCTGTATGGCGACGGCTGCAACGTCCGGGACTGGATCCATGTGGATGACCACAACGATGCCGTGTGGCACATCATTGAGCAGGGTGAAATCGGCTCGACATATCTCATTGGTGCTGATGGGGAACGCTCCAACAGGCAGGTCGTAGAAGCATTGAATGCAGCTTTCGGGCGGGAATCCGGCGATTTTGTACACGTGAGTGACCGGCCGGGGCATGACCGACGATATGCAATCGATCCTTCTTCTACGCGGGCTCTCGGGTGGCGAGCGGAGCGGTCTTTCGCGGAAGGCCTAGCGGAGACCATTGATTGGTACCGGGATAACCCGACCTGGTGGGCCGGTTCGCGTGCGGAGGCAGAGCAGGCCTACGCGAAGATTGAGCGCGTATTAGACTAAGACCCATGTTGCGCGCGATTGCAGATATCCCCGGCCTATTCGTCTCCGAGCCGAAGGTCATCGTCGATGAGCGGGGCGCCTTTAACGAATGGTTCAAGGCGTCGGAGTTCGAGGAAGCGTTGGGATTCCCCTTTGATCTACAACAGTCCAACATCTCCACCTCCAAGAAGGGCGTGCTGCGCGGGTTCCACTTCGCCGACGTACCGCCGGGGCAGGCGAAGTTTGTCTCCTGCCTGAGCGGCGCGATCCTCGACGTGGCGGTGGACGTGCGTGTCGGCTCGCCCACCTACCTGAAGTGGGCGGCCGTGGAGCTGACCGCTGCGAACCGCAAGAGCCTTTACCTGCCGGTCGGCATCGCCCACGGCTTCTTGGCACTGGAGGATTCCACCGTCGCGTACCTGACCTCGGCGGAGTACCGCCCGAACACGGAGCACGGTTTCGATCCCTTCGACCCGACCGTCGGGGTTGAGTGGCCGGAGGCGGACTATATCCTTTCCGAGAAAGACAAGACCGCGCCCGCCCTTGCGGATGCTCCGCTGCCGTCCTTTGAGGCATGCGAGGAATACGAAAACATGCTGCGTGACGGTTGGGCGCTCGCCAACATGGAAGCCGGCGCGTGAAGGGCATAATTCTCGCCGGCGGCACTGGCTCCCGGTTGCGCCCGATTACCCTCGGGCTTTCTAAGCAACTGGTTCCCGTCTACGACAAGCCGATGATCTACTATCCCTTGTCCACACTGATGCTGGCCGGCATCCAGGACATTTTGATCATCACCACGCCGGAGGATCGCCCACAGTTTGAGCGCTTGCTTGGCGACGGCTCCCAGTTCGGCATCCGCTTGACCTTCAAAACACAGGATGCTCCGCGTGGCTTGGCGGAAGCTTTCATCTTGGGCGCTGAACACATCGGTGATGATTCAGTGGCGCTGGTGCTTGGGGACAACATCTTCTATGGGCCGGGCCTGGGCACGCAGTTGCGACGCTTCGAACACATCGATGGTGGGGCAATCTTTGCTTATTGGGTCGCAGACCCGAGCGCCTATGGCGTGGTGTCCTTTGATGAGCGCGGTCGGGCGACTGGCTTGGAGGAAAAACCAGCTGATCCGAAATCCAACTATGCGGTTCCAGGTCTGTATTTCTATGACAATGACGTGGTGGAGATCGCGCGGACACTGGAACCGAGCGCGCGCGGGGAACTAGAGATCACGGACATCAACAATGTCTACTTGGAACGGGGCAAGCTGCAGGTGCAGGTGCTGCCGCGTGGTACGGCGTGGTTGGACACCGGAACGGTGGATATGCTGATGGCTGCGGGGGACTATGTTCGGGCCATTGAACAGCGACAGGGACTTAAGATCAGCGCACCAGAAGAAGTGGCGTGGCACATGGGGTACATCACCGATGCGCAGCTGCAGGAGCGGGCACGGGAACTCCAGTCCTCAGGATATGGGGACTATCTGCTACAGGTGCTTAATCGCTCCTGATTCGGCTGCCGGCGGCGCGGTTTGCCGCAGGGGAATTGTTCCGGTTCCACTGGCCGTTTTCATCCACCCAGTGTGATTGGCCGCTCCATTTTTCAATATGGGCTCCGAACCAGTCGTCGTCGACAAGGCGGTGGTGTTTGCGGCAGAGCAGGGCAAGGTTGTTGAGGTCGGTACGCCGGTTCTTCGACCAAGGGTGAATATGGTGGACATCGCATCTACCGGCGTGCACATCGCAGCCGGGGTATTGGCAGACCAACTCTTGGGCGATCAGCGCGATCCGCTGCCAGAAGTTTGCGTGCCGGCCACAGTGGTAGAGGGTGCCTGCGGCTCCCTTAGCGTCATGGACAACGATGTAATCGGAGACCCGGTCGCCAGCGAGCATCTCGATGTCGAAGAGCGAGAGATCAATGTCAGTGTTCGTGGCGAACTTGGTACGCCAATCCATCTCGTCCGAAGTGGTCGCCGAAATGATGAGGGAAGCGTGCCCAGTGTCGGAGATTCGTTTGCTGCTGGCCATCTTGAGTACTTCGGCGAAAGCATCAGCGTTGCGTTGATCTACAGTACGTAGATCATCCGCGTCACTGTGGTCGGCGGCATGCTTGAAAGCGATATCCATCAGCGAGCGCATCAAGGCCGCGGGAGCTGCAGGCAGGTAGCCGTTCAACCGGCAGCCCCCGTGCTCGTCCTGCGAATGGAGCCGCAGCTTGCGTTGCCGAACTGCCTCAAAGGGATCCTTGGACAGGCGTTCGTTTTCCCGGCGGACGAGCTCACGCGTGTATTTGAGTGTTTGCCACGGGCTGTAGTCTTCTGCCGCATCGGCTGCCAACTCGTAGATGGCATCTCTGCGGGTGGAGGCTGCAGATAGCTGATGGAGGGCGCCGAGGATGTTGTCCTGGTGGGCTACTGGAACGCTGTCTCGCCAATCATGCTCCGAGCGCAGCACAGTTACCCGGGCTTGATCTCTCGGGACTCCCGCGCTGCAGAGCTCGTGCACCTCATGCCCCCGTGCTAACTGTGTTTCCAGTCGTGCAATTTTTTCCTTCAGGTCAATGAGATCAGGGAAGTTGGAAAGGTCGGTGGCGTCGTTAAGCGCTGCATCAATAGCCACTGCTGCCGAAACGATATGGCTCATGCTTTCCCCCTGTTCTACCTCCTATTTTACCTCAAAAAATATAGAACACAAGAGCTAAAGCAGATTTGGTGGAAAGCAGTAAACGCACTCGAATAGAACACTCGAACTAGTGAAGTGGCCTACTTGATAATGTCTGAGGCAAGGGTCTCAATGCACGTGAATAGTCGCTCGTTGACGCTGTATTGCGCCCACTTGCCCTGTTGTTCACGCTTGACCAAATTGACCGCGATGAGCTTCTTCATGTGATGCGTGACGGTCGGTGCGGATACCCCGAGAGCTTCGGAAAGCTCCAGGCCGCACACGTTTTCACACCCCTTTTGGGCCACCAGGTGGAGGAGTCGGAGTCGAGTGGGGTCAGCCAGCGCCTTAAACACGTCCACGATGTGGTCGAAGTCAGGGTTATCAGACACTGGGCGAAGCTCACCAACATTGTTAGTGGTATTGAGCGGATTCATGGCGGTAGCCAGTGTTGTCATATTTAGATCCTACTGTGGAAATGTCTGCGAAAAAGAATCGATCAAGCAGGATCTAAGGTTCGCGCTCATCTTCCGGGCGTTGTTCCTTTTCACGCCGACGCTCTTCTTCGCGGCGCTGCTTAAAGCGCTCCTTTTCCAAACGCCATAGGAAGTCTTCGTCGTCGTCCGGGCCCTTAATCATCGGAGGCTGTGGACGCTGCTGCGCACCACCCAAAGCGGTAGGGGCGAAGGCCTTCCATAGCAGCACGACGGCAGCCACGATCAAAAGGAAAAGTAACAGGCGTCCCATCGGATAACTCCCTACCGCGCCTCTAGTATGGTCAAAGCTGTGACTGCAGAAGAAAGATCCACAACCGGAGAGCCAACTCTCGACAGGGATTTGCGCAACCGAGCCTGGCGAGACATCGCACTATATGGGCTTGCACGCCTGGCGCTGTTCGTCGTGCTCACCCTTATTATTCAATACACGGCCTACTTTATCGGAGCGCCTGTCCCGCTGCTAATTTCCTCCCTGCTGGGCCTCTTGCTGGCATTCCCGCTGTCCATGTTCGTATTCAAGAACCTGCGACTACGTGTCAACGATGAAATCGCGCAGTGGGATACCCAGCGGAAAGCGCACAAAGCTTGGGTGAAAAAGGAACTATCCGAACGCTAACGCCAGCCCGGTCAACACCGACCAAGCCAGCATTGCCCGGCCCGTGAGCCCTAAAACGGGAATCAAGGCGGGGCCCGTCGCTCCCGAGCGGATGGGCTGCGAGGCTGGGATCAATAGGGCAAATGCCAACACTCCGGCCAATGCCCACGGGGTGGCTAATGCGGCCAGAACTACCGAAGCGAGCAAAGGCAAGCTCGCGAGAAAGAGCCACAGCCTCCGCGTTCCCGCATCCCCGAGGCGGACGGCGAGCGTAATCTTGCCGGCCTCGGTGTCCGAAGGGATGTCGCGCAGATTGTTGGCCAAGTTGACGGCCGCAGAGATGGCTCCGACGGCAATCGACGTCGCAAAGCCAGCCCAACTGACGCGGCCCGCCTGGGTGAACTCCGTACCGCACACCGCCACCAGACCGAAGAACGTAAACACCGCCACCTCGCCGAGGCCCCGGTAACCATAGGGGTTCTTCCCGCCGGTGTAGAACCAGGCAGCCACAATGCACAGCGCGCCGATAACGATGAACCACCATGCTGAAGCCAGCGACAACGCAATTCCAGCAACCGCGGCGACGCCGAAGGAGAGAAAAGCCGCGCGCTTAACGGAAGCCGGCGCCGCTAGCCCGGAACCTGTCAGCCGCAACGGGCCAGTGCGGTCTTCATCGGTGCCTTTGATGCCGTCAGAGTAATCATTGGCGTAATTCACACCGATGATAAGCGCCCAGGACACCACAGCTGCGAGCAGCGCCCGCCACCAACTGAAACCCCCATGGTAGGCAGCAGCGCCGGAACCGGCGATGACCGGCGCAAACGCATTAGCCCACGTGTGCGGGCGGGCGGCTTCCCACCAGTCGGAAGCGGTTGCGGAATGAGAATCATGCATGGCTTCTATCATGCCTGCCCCCTGGCAGCCAGGCAGCGTTGAGGGGTGGGTTTCGGGTCAAAGCGGTAGGGTGAGAAAAATATCAGCACTAAAAACAGTTAAAGGACGTGGCGCCAGTAATGATGTGGGTTGGATACGTAGTTGGGCAGATTGCCAGCTTTTTCCTGACGTGTTTCCGCATCATTCCGCTGTGGCTCGCGAATCATCTTTCCCGCACTAGGATCCCGCAGGAAGGCGAGGTCATCATTTCTTTGACCACGCATGGCAGGCGACTCAGCAAGGTGTATCTGACGCTGGAGTCGATCGCTCGGGGCTATGTGAAAGCCCCGATAGTGCTGTGGCTCGACGAGCCTGACTTTCATAGCGAGTACCCCGAATCCCTGCAGCGCCTGATTAAGCGTGGACTGCAGGTCAAGTGCTCGGATGGGCGTTATGGGCCGCACACTAAGTACTGGGGGCAGTTTCGCGAAGTAGTCGGTAGTGGCAAGCTCGTCGCGACAGTCGACGACGACATGATCTACCCCGAATGGTTTTTGCAAAACCTGCTGTTCATCGGCGAGCTGCGCAATGACGTGGTGATCGCTTACCGGGCGCACCGCATTGAACTGCGAGATGGCGCAATGATGCCCTACGCAAAATGGAGTGCTGTAGACACGTGCAACGCTAGCTACCTGCATTTTGCTACCGGAGTGTCGGGAGTGCTCTATCCGCCGACGTTCATCTCTTATGTCGTCGACAAGGGCGATGAGTTCATGAAGCTCACCCCACGCGCTGATGATGTGTGGCTGCATGTTTGCGCGCTACGCTCAGGGCACCCAATTCGTCAGGTGTACGCCCAGCCGCGCCACTTCGCAGTCATCCCGTCCACACAGGTTGGGGCGCTAGTAGTGGGAAACACCCTGATGGGTGGCAATGATGAGCAGATCAAAAAGGTGTACACGGAGCAAGACGTACAGCAGCTGCGCGAAAGCTCTGCGCAGGAGGACTAACCCAGCAGGCGTTCGACCTTCTTTCGGTCCACCTTGCCAGGCCCGATCAGTGGCATCTCATCGAGGTGGAGCAGCTGCCGTGGCAGTTGCCAGCGCTGTAAGTCATCGAGTCCCTCAATCACCCCGGCTGGGGAGAGGTCGCCTGTATAAGCTGCCACGATTTGCTGACCAAGTCGCGCATCCGGCACGCCCACCACACACGCGCCAGTTACTCCAGCAACGTTGAGCAGAGCTTCCTCCACAACCTCGGGGTGGATCTTGAGTCCGCCGGTGATGATGGCATTATCGAGCCGCCCGGTCACTTTCAGAATGCCATTGTCCAGTACTCCGGAGTCCGAGGTGGAAAACCAGCCTGGTTCGGCGAAGGCTTCATGATCCGGGGCGTTCCGGTAACCTGCTGCGATCATCGGCCCACCGAGGTGAATCCTTTCGCCAACGAGGCGGATGTGCGCGCCGGGGATCGCGCGCCCGTTGTATACGCAGCCCCCGGCAGTCTCGGAGGATCCGTAGGTAGTCACCACGTTGATTCCCAGCTCGCGAGCCGCGCGCAGCGTATCTTTGGTCACCGGCGCGCCCCCTACCAGCACCGCGTCGAAAAGTCGCAGTGCCTCGATGCCCTGGAGGTGCTCCATTGCTTTGGTGAGCTGATTCGGGACCAGAGAGGTGTAGCTACGGTCCCCGGTCCGTGCGAGTTCATCAGCTGCAACGGCGAAGTCGGTGAGGTCAAAACCTTGGCTGACATCCTGGTAAGAGGGTTCGATCCCAGCGATCAGGCTGCGTACCAGTACCTGAATGCCCGCGATGTGGTGTGCCGGCAAAGCTAGGTGCCACTGTCCCGCGCCCCCGAGGAACTGGTGGGTCGCATCGGCCGAACTGACAAGGTTCACCGGGGTCAGCTGGGCACCCTTGGGCACGCCTGTGCTGCCGGAGGTGGCCATGACCAGTGCGGTAGCTGTGATCGCTTCGCCAGCGCGTTGCGACGCCCGGAGCGTCGCCTGCCTGCCAAGATCCTTCTCCGGCAGCGGCAGCAGCGATCGCTCACCCGCGATGGCGCTTTCCAGGGCATCAAGAACAGGGAGAGGATTGTCTGCCGGGATGACGAGGGGCTCGAGGATCTGGGTGCTCACCGCTCCAAGTTTAGGCTGTGGCTGTATTGTCCTTCGCAGCTACCTGGGGACTGTTTCGGTTAACGTTGGGTAACATTTGTGAATTTGACCTATAAAGGCAGGAAATTTCCAGCGTTGGCCCAGCTAATGGAACTGGCGGTTCGAGCTAAAACCCCAGGTACGTTACCTGTTTGTGACGTATCAAATGTGCGTGAGGAAATAGCTAATCCTATTGTGGAATGTGATCTGTGGCGCAATGTCCGGATAAGTCCGGAACATCTGTACGTCACCCTACAAAAGGAATAGTTGTGCTTAAGAAGTCCATTAGTATTGCAATGGCATTCGTTGGAGTGGTGGTCGGTGCCGGCTTCGCGTCGGGGCAGGAAGCCATCCAGTTCTTCGCGGCTTTCGGAGGCTACGGCATCGCTGGCGCAGTGATCGCAGCGATCCTGCTGTCCATCACCGGCATGATCGTGCTGAAGTTCGGTTCCTTCTTCTTGGCGAACGAGCACACGGCGGTCTTTAACAAGGTGACCTATCCGGTTTTGGCTAGGCTTCTCGACGTCGGCATCATGCTCACTCTCTTCTCCGTCGGATTTGTCATGTTCGCAGGTGCAGGTGCCAACTTGGAGCAGCAATTTGGACTGCCGATGTGGGCGGGCGCGCTCATCATGTTGGTATTGGTGATTGCTACCGGATTCCTCGACGTAGACAAGGTGAGCCAAGTAATTGGCGCCTTCACGCCCTTCATCATTATCTTCTTGGCCTTGGCCATGTTCTTCGCGCTCCGCGACGCTCCGGCGGACCTCAGTACTCTCCAGCCGTACTCCGCGCAGGTGGAAACCGCCTTGCCGAACTGGTGGGTCTCCTTCGCGAACTACGTCGGCTTCACCATCATCGTGGGTGCCTCTATGTGCATCGTTATCGGCGGCGCACACTACGACACCAAAGCGGCTGGTTGGGGCGGACTCATCGGCGGCGTGATCTACGGCGTCCTCCTGGTTGGGCTGGTTGTCTCCCTGTGGGTTTCCCTGCCGATCGTGGGTAAAGAGGACATGCCGACCCTCGCGTTGGTTGACCACGTCAACCCGATGCTCGGCAACATCATGGCAGTGGTCATCTACGGCATGATCTACAACACCGCTATCGGAATGTTCTACTCCATGTCGCGTCGCATCACCGCCAACAAGCCAGAGAACTTCCTCAAGGTGTACATCGCGATGAGCTTGATCGGCTTCGTCCTCAGCTTCGTCGGCTTTAAGACTCTGGTCTCCTTCCTCTACCCGCTCCTCGGCTACCTGGGCATACTGCTTATTGTGGTGCTGCTGGCAGCCTATGCACGCGGGCGCTCGCGCATCGACGCTGAAATCGAGCGTCGTGACACCATGCGCTCCCTTGTGGCGCGCAAGCTGCATCCAGGAAAAGTGTTCACCAAGAAGCATGCCCGCAAGCTGAAGAAGGTGGTGGCAGAATCCCCTGCGGAGGAAGACTCCCTGCGGGAGACCATCGTCCTGGATGTTGCGCAGGAACTGGTCGAGGATGAGTCGGTCGATTTCACTGAAGAGCAGGCCGAAGAAATCCGGGAGCAGCTGGCTGATGAAACCTCAAAGGAAGTTGTAGTTGAGATTGCGGAGGGGGACTTGCCGTCGAAAAGCACGGAGCCCCCAGCAGGTTCGCACCGTCCGCTCGCCAAGCACTAATAGTAGTAAGGGAACTCTGACCAGTCCGGATCCCGCTTCTCCAGGAAGCTGTTCTTTCCTTCCACGGCCTCATCGGTCATGTAGGCAAGGCGGGTGGCCTCACCTGCGAACACCTGCTGACCCATGAGCCCGTCATCGGTGAGGTTGAAAGCAAACTTCAGCATGCGCTGGGCGGTGGGGGACTTGCCATTGATTTCGCGGGCAACTTGGATTGCCTCAGCTTCCAGTTCGGCGTGATCGGCAACGATGTTGACCGCGCCCATGCGCTGCATCGTCTCAGCATCGTAGGTCCGGCCGAGGAAGAAGATCTCGCGGGCGAACTTCTGCCCGACCATCTTTGCCAAGTAGGCGGATCCATAGCCGGCATCGAAGGATCCGACATCAGCGTCGGTTTGCTTGAACTTTGCATACTCACGGGACGCGATGGTGAGGTCACACACTACGTGGAGTGAATGTCCACCGCCGGCCGCCCAGCCATTGACCACTGCGATAACCACCTTCGGCATCGTGCGGATGAGTCGTTGCACTTCAAGGATGTGCAGTCGGCCGCCTTCGGCCTTGGTACGCATCTCATCTACAGTTTCAGCGGTCTCGCCACTAGCGTAGCGGTAGCCGGAGCGGCCGCGAATGCGCTGGTCACCACCGGAACAAAATGCCCAGCCGCCATCCTTTTCAGAAGGTCCATTGCCGGTGAGGAGAATGCTGCCAATATCGGGTGTGCGCCGGGCGTGGTCAAGTGCGCGGTAGAGCTCGTCCACGGTGTGGGGGCGGAAAGCATTGCGCACTTCGGGACGGTCAAAAGCAATGCGGACGATGCCGTCGGCACGCTTCGTGCCAACATGGCGGTGATACGTGATGTCGGTGAGGTCCTCGAAGCCCGCTACGGGCTGCCATTGGGTCGGGTCAAAAGGATTGCTTGTCATGGTGTCCACTTTAGGTCAGGGAGGTTCCTGGCTTGCCGCGGGAGCATCCCTGCCATCGTGACCCCCTCTATCCGAGGCGGGGATGCTCCCGCGGGTAGTGTGTGTCAACCGGCGAATCCCCCAATCTCGCCTGCCGGCCGACGATGCAGCAACGCGAAACCCCCGTTTTTCGCGTGGCATCGGCTCGGCGGATATCTGCGCTGAACGCTGCGTGATGCCTGTAACCAGTATCACCGGGCTATTACTTTCAGATCGGGGCTGCCTGAAAAGTTACAACGATGTTATTTAAAAAAGGATTGCGGAGCTGCGCAAATTTGGGCTATCAGGCTGCATTGTTCAACAATGTTCCCGGGGTAGTGTTGGAGTTCATTCCCCTTAACGGGTGTGGTGCGGGGTGTGAAGTTGAAAACATGTGAAAATGGTGGACATGACAATAGATGCGCATCCAGCCGACCAACACGACATCATCAAAGTGCGTGGTGCCAGGGTAAACAACCTGAAAGATGTGGACGTAGACATCCCGAAGCGTCGCCTGAACGTGTTCACCGGTGTCTCCGGTTCCGGCAAATCGAGCTTGGTGTTCGGGACTGTAGCGGCGGAGTCGCGCCGGCTAATCGACGAAACTTACTCCACTTTCATCCAGGGATTTATGCCGACCCTGCCGCGTCCTGAGGTTGATTCCCTGGAAAACCTCAGCCCAGCGATAGTTATCGATCAAGAGCGCATGGGGGCAAATTCGCGTTCGACGGTCGGCACTGCGACCGACGCTCATGCGATCTTGCGACTGCTGTTTTCTCGCCTCAGTGAGCCGCATGTGGGAACCTCGAGTGCGTTTTCTTTCAACCTGCCCGATGGTTGGTGCCCAAGCTGTGAAGGCTCCGGTCAGGCGGCAACGCTTGATGAATCAAAGATCATCGATGAAGCTAAGTCCTTGCAGGACGGTGCTATCAGCGCCCCGGGCCACAGTGTGGGGGAGTGGTACTGGAAGACCTATGGTGAGACCGGACTTTTCAAGACTGATCTCCCCATCAGGGACTTTAGCGAGCAGGACCGAGACCTGTTGCTCTATGCCCCGCAACAGAAGATCAAGGTAGAGGGAAAGAATGTCACTTACGAAGGGTTGATCACTCGCGTCCGCCGGTTGTGGATCGACCGACCGGATCCGCCAAAGGCGAAACAGATTGTGAATTTTGTGGCCGATATTGCCACCACGAGCACCTGCCCAGATTGTGCCGGTTCCCGCCTGAAGCTAGCGGCGCGCACCGCAACCGTGCACGGCAAGACCATCGCCGAGCTTTCCGCGATGCAGGTAGACGAGCTGACCGGATTCGTTGCGGGCCTTGATCTCGCCGTGGGACCAGCCCGCGATAACCTGCTTGGGATTTTGCGCTCCATGGTTGAGATCGGTTTGGGGTACCTATCGCTAGATCGAGAGGCGGGCACCCTCTCTGGAGGCGAAGCTCAGCGGGTGAAGATGATTAGGCATTTGGGTAGCCCGCTTTCCGACGTCACTTACGTCTTCGACGAACCCACCATCGGGCTGCACCCGCACGACATTGCTCGGATGAATTCCCTGCTGCATAACATCCGAGACAAAGGAAACACTGTCCTTGTGGTGGAGCATAAGCCTGAGGTGATCAAAGCTGCTGACAATATTATTGACATCGGCCCTGGCTCCGGTACCGATGGTGGCAACGTCGTGTTTTATGGCACTCCCGCAGAACTGGCTACGTCTGATTCCCTCACTGCGCAGTACCTCAATACCTCCCTCGAACTGGCGCAGCCACGAGTTGCTGCCGGAGAGCTCACAGTGGAGCATGTCTCCCGAAACAATGTGCGCGATGTTGACGTGACGTTCCCACTCGGAGTCCTCACCGCGGTTACCGGTGTCGCGGGTTCCGGAAAATCATCGCTCGTAACCGCCGCCCTGGCGGGGAGAAATGATGTGCTTGTGGTGGATCAATCCGCGATCCGCGGTTCGCGACGCTCCAACCCTGCCACCTACACCGGAATTCTGGACAAGATTCGGACCAAGTTTGCTAAGGACAACGGTGTCAAACCTGCGCTGTTTTCCGCTAACTCGGAGGGCGCTTGCCCAACTTGTAAGGGGTTGGGTGTGGTGTATGTGGACTTGAGCTTTACAGCAGGCGTTTCCACTACCTGTGAGGAATGCGGGGGAAAGCGTTTCAAGGAAGAAGTGCTCCAGTACAAGGTTGCCGGACGAGACATTTCGGAAGTGCTTGACATGTCGGTAGCTCAGGCCGTGGAGGTGTTTCGTGCCGGTGAGGTGAACAAGGTTCTCAAGAGGCTCATTTCTGTTGGTCTGCCCTATCTTAAGCTTGGTCAACCATTGACAACCCTGTCTGGTGGGGAACGCCAACGCCTCAAGCTTGCGGCTAAAATGACTGAAAAGGCCCCGATCATCGTTCTCGACGAACCTACTTCGGGACTGCACCTTGCAGATACCGAAACCCTTATAACGATGATGCATGACTTGGTCGCATCCGGACGAACCGTGATCGCGATTGAACACAACCTGGCCGTCATGGCTGCAGCTGACCACATCATCGATGTTGGCCCCTCGGCAGGCCATGACGGCGGCAGCATCGTGTTCTCCGGCAGTCCAGCGGATATGGTGAAGGCGGATACCATCACTGCGGAGTACCTAAGGAAAGCGACACTATGATTCCGGACCTGTCCGAGCTGCTCGATCGCGTGCACGTCGTGTCACTACCCATGCGTGTGCCGTTCCGTGGAATCACTACCCGCGAAGCTTTGCTGATTGAAGGGCCCGCGGGCTGGGGCGAATTTAGTCCCTTTAAGGAGTACACCGCAGCGGAAGCGAAAAGCTGGTTGGCCTGTGGCCTTGAGATGGCCTACCAGGGGCCGCCACCAGCCCTAAGGGATCAGGTAGAAGTCAATGCCACGATCCCGGCTATCCCGCCTGAGCAAGTCGCCGAGCTATTGGAGCGTTACCCCGGCTGCATGACCGTGAAAGTGAAGGTCGCCGACCAAGGACAGACATTGGCGGAGGATTGCGCGCGAGTGCAGGCAGTGCGTGATGCTCGCCCCGGAGCTCGGATTCGAGTCGACGCGAACATGGGGTGGACGGTTGCTGAGGCAGAAGAAGCCGCTAAGACCCTCGGCCCGCTGGACTACATGGAACAACCGTGTGCGAGTCTGGGCGAATTAGCGGAGCTGCGCAGCAGGCTCACCCGACAAGGAATTTTCCAACGCATCGCGGCGGACGAATCTATCCGCAAGGCGGAGGATCCTTATCGGGTTCTTGAAGCCCGGGCCGCCGACGTCGGCGTGGTTAAAGCTGCCCCCTTAGGAGGAGTGCGTCGCCTCCTCGAAATCGCGGCGCATCTGAAACGCCACGGAATGGATGTCACCGTTTCCAGCGCCCTAGATACAGCGGTAGGCATGAACGCTGGCATTGCGGCCGTCGCGGCGCTCCCGCTTCACGACGACGATGACTTCATTCATGTCCCACCTGCGCCAGCGGGCCTCGGTACATCCACATTGTTCCTAGAAGACGTGGCAGCGCCGCGCGATATCATCGAGGGATTCGTGAGCGCCACACCGGTAACCCCAGATCCGGATCGGATTGCTGCGCTGGTGGCCGACCCAGCGACTAGGGACTGGTGGTTGAGGCGCTTGATCGACGTGCATGCGGAGCTTAGCCGACTGAGCAATTAGGATTGGCAGCTATGAACGCTGTGGATGTTGCATCTCGAGTTGTCGCCGAACTAGTTGCCTCCGGCATGACGGACGTAGTGGCCAGCCCTGGCTCAAGAAACGCGCCACTGCTCATGGCTTTGGCTGATTCTCCCTTGCGGCTGCATATGCGTATCGACGAGCGCAGTGCCGCCTTCTTGGCGCTGGGCATGGCTCGCGTCCAGCGCAGACAGGTTGCGGTAGTGATGACCTCTGGCACTGCAGTGGCAAACACATTGCCGGCTCTCATTGAAGCGCGGCTATCTGGCACCCCGCTGTTGATCCTTTCCGCAGATCGGCCTCGCTATTTCGTAGGTACTGGTGCCAGCCAAACAATCGAACAATTCGGGCTATTTGAGCCATATGCGAAGACCTTTGGGGTGGACGTCGATACGCGCGCGGAAACTGCGGCTGCGACGTTGCGGCGCGCCTTGGCCTACCCGCAGGCTCACGTCAACATTGCTTTCCGCAATCCACTGGTTGGGCCAGCGGTGACAACGGAGGCGGGGGAGCATGCCATCGAGCTACGTGCCGCGGATTGGGGAGTAGCGGACATCGATGTGAGCGAAGATACGCTTGTGATCGCCGGTGACGGAGCCTGGGCGGTGCCGGGTCTGGAAGACGTGCCCACCATTGCGGAGCCGACCGCTCCGGCACCCTATAACCCGATCCATCCGCTCGCGGCCACCGTGTTTTCAAAGGAACAGATTTCCGGCGAAGGGCACGTTGTCAGCACTCGGCCCAAGCAGATCATCCTGGTGGGCCATCCGACGCTGCATCGTGGGGTGCTGCAGCTCGCGCAGGATGCAGATGTGGATATCACCGTGTTGACGCGGACCAAGGACTACCACGATCCCACCGGTGTAGCCCGCCGAGTCGCGTCGCGTCTCAACGTGACGGGTGAGCCAACAAAGCAATGGCTGAAGATCGCTGCTGCGGCTTCCGAACTGGCGGCGGATGCGGTTCGGGATGGGCTGGAAAAGTCCGAAGAATTCACCGGCCTTCATGTCGCTGCCGCCGTAGCCGATACGCTAGCCGTCGGCGACAGCATCCTGATCGGCGCATCAAACCCGATCCGCGACCTCAGCTGGGTCGGAATGCCTTTCGACGGCGTGGCTGCCTATGCCCCGCGTGGCGCTGCGGGTATCGATGGCACAGTGAGCCAAGCCGTGGGTGTGGCATTGGCAACTCAGGCTGCACACCCCACGGAGATTCGAGCCCCGCGTACCGTGGCGCTGATGGGAGATGTGACTTTCCTGCATGACATCGGTGGCTTGCTCATTGGTCCTGAGGAGCCACGCCCAGAAAACCTCACCATCGTGGTGGCCAATGATAACGGCTGCGGCATTTTTGAAACGCTCGAGCAGGGGGCCCCGGATTATCGCGATCGATTCGAGCGCGTCTTCGGTACCCCACATGATGCTCAGCTGGCTGAGCTATGTGCCGGCTACGGTGTGGCCCATACCCAAGTGGAGAGTGTGCCGGAGCTAATAGCTGCGCTCGTCGATGCCACGGACGGTCCGCCGTGCTTCCAAGTGATTGAAGCGAAAACCGGGCGATCCTCGCGTCGTGAACTCCACGAAGCGATCACCGCTGCGGTGGCGTGGTAGTAGCCGTATGAATGTGCATCGTCGGGTGACCCAATTAGTACTTGCGCTGTATATCTGCGCGGTGATTGGTTGCGCCGCCATGGTGCTTGGGCCGCTACTCAACGATCGGGATATCGCGGAGAATCGCGGGCGCGCCCTAGCTCGTGTGACTTCAGTCTCTAGTTTCCGGACTACGGTGGATTACCAAGACGAATCCGGTATCTTTCATACACCCCGCGCTGGCGTGCTCTATCCAGGCGGCCTGGGGGCGGGACAGCGCGTCTGGGTGGAATATTCCAAAAGTAACCCTGAACTGGTCAAAGTGGAAGGGCGTGCCTGGACCTTGGCATTGCTGCCAGCCTTGAGTATTTGGGCGGTTGCAACGGGGATTTTCGCCGCGCTGCTCGCCCTACTCAGCTGGTGGCGTCGCCGCCTTGGGATCACAGTTTAAGCCTGCGCTCAGTGCGAGTCGTTTGCGGGAGGTCTAGGATCTCACACAGTGAGGTGCGAAACGTTCGCTTGAATGTTTCCTAACCTTAACCTTGCGACAAGGTATTGGTGGTTTTCAAAGGAGAGTATTGCTCACATGCGAGTAGCGATTGTGGCGGAGTCCTTTCTTCCAAACGTCAACGGCGTAACCAATTCCGTGCTGAGGGTGTTGGAACACCTTAAGCGTGAGGGGCATGAGGCGCTGGTTGTTGCCCCGGGCGCACGAGACTTTGAAGAAGAAATTCCGGATTACCTAGGTTTTGAAATCTTCCGCGTACCCACCATCATGGTGCCTCTGATCAACTCCCTGCCGATCGGCATTCCGATACCGGCAGTTACCCAGGTACTGCGGAACTTCCAGCCGGACATCATTCACTTGGCATCCCCATTCGTCCTGGGTGGGGCAGGAGCGCTCGCTGCACGACAGCTCCGCATACCTGCCATCGCGATCTACCAGACCGATGTCGCCGGCTTTGCCACCAAATACAAGCTCACCCCGTTGGCGGCAGCTAGCTGGGAATGGACCCGCACTTTGCACAACATGTGCCAACGCACCCTCGCCCCATCCTCAGTGACAATCGCCGAGTTGGAGTCACACGGCATCAACGAGATTTACCACTGGGGCCGAGGCGTGGATACAGAGCGCTTCCACCCTGGGAAGCGCTCCGAAGAGCTGCGTACCGCGTGGGATCCCACGCGCTCAAAGCGTATCGTCGGCTTCGTGGGGCGCTTGGCTGCAGAGAAAGGCGTGGATCGGCTGGTCTCTCTGGCGCATCGGGAAGACCTGCAGCTAGTGATAGTCGGCGATGGCCCCGAGCGTTCCAATTTGGAGAGGTTGCTTCCCACCGCAGTGTTCATGGGGGCACTCGGCGGCGAAGAACTATCCAGGGCTTATGCCAGCCTTGATCTGTTTGTGCACACCGGCGAGTTTGAGACCTTTTGTCAGGCTATTCAGGAGGCGCATGCTTCCGGGGTGCCCACCATTGGGCCTCGTGCTGGCGGGCCGATCGACTTGATCACACCAGGCGTCGATGGTGATCTGCTAGAGGTAGCAACATTCTCCGCAGATCTTCCGGCTGCTGTGGACACTATCCTGGATCCGCGACGCTATGACCGCTACGCTGCGGCCTCTCTCAACAGTGTGCGCTCGAAGAGCTGGGAGAGCCTGTGTGAGCAGCTCCTCAAGCACTACGACGAAGTTATCGAGCTTTCCAAACGCGTACCGCTGACCTTCTTTGGGCCACGGCCAGAGCTGCCGCTGTGGGCTGCGAAAGCACTAGGCGCACGCATTCACTAGGAGCGCGTTCCGCTAGTCTGAAGAGCGTGGCTAAAAAAGGAATCAAGGCAACGCTGGACAAGCAACCAATCGACGTCGCGCGGATGTTTGACCAGGTGGGCAAAAACTACGATGTGACAAACACGGTGCTTACCCTGGGGATTGACTCTTATTGGCGTCGCCGTACCCGGGAGCGTCTCGCGCTTAAGCCGGGCGAGCTGGTCTTGGACTTGGCCGCCGGCACCGCGGTGTCCACGGTTGAACTGGCAAAGTCGGGTGCGGACTGTATTGCTTGTGATTTTTCTCTCGGTATGCTGGCAGCTGGCCAGCATCGCGACGTGCCGAAGGTCGCGGGTGATGGCATGCAGCTGCCCTTCCCGGACAACACTTTCGATGCCGTCACCATCTCCTACGGTCTCCGCAACATACATGATCATGAAGCCGCAATCCGGGAACTGGCGCGAGTTACTAAACCAGGGGGCCGCCTGGCTATTGCCGAGTTTTCCACGCCAATCGTGCCAGTATTCTCGCAGGCCTATCGACTCGTATTGCGGGTGCTGCCAGCGATTGCGCGGGCTGTTAGCTCGAATCCAACGGCCTACGAATACTTAGCGGATTCCATCCGCGCTTGGCCCGAACAAGCAGCCCTGGCGCGCAAGATCAATGCCAACGGCTGGGAGAACGCAGGCTGGCAGAATCTCACCTTCGGTATCGTTGCTCTGCACTCAGCGAAGAAACCCGCCGCTTAGCTCCATAACGGCGCCGCGCCCCGCGTGCCTGTGAGGACGTGCCCGGCCCCTCGCCATACCCGGGCCACTACATCGCGGTCGGCCTCCGTGACGAGATTGCCCATCAGGCGCGCCGCTGAACGCATGATGATCGGGGTGCGCAGCCCCAGTGGGCCCACCAGCGGCAGGAACTGTGGGTACGTTAGCGCGCGCGCCAAGGTGCGCGCGAGGAGGAATGCCTCGCCGTAGCGTTCCCGCAACTGAAATGGCCACAGCAGGGTGAAATCCTTCTCTGTGCTGCATAGCTGTGCTGCCATGGCGGCGGTTTCAAGCGCGTAGTCGATGCCTTCCCCGTTGAGCGGATTCACGCAGGCTGCGGCATCGCCGATGAGGAGCCAGTTGGGGCCGGAAACCTGTGACACGGCACCTCCCATCGGGAGCAATGCGGAAGCTACCTTTGTGGGCTCGCCCAGCTGCCACTGTGTTCGCACTGAGCTGGCGTAGGAGTGTAGAAGCTTCTTAGTGTTGACCTTTGCTGGTCGCTTGTCTGTGGAGAGCGCGCCACAGCCCACGTTTGCTTCTCCTGTGCCGAGTGGGAAGATCCAGCCGTATCCAGGCTGGGCCACGCCGCTGTCATCGCGCAGCTCCAGGTGAGAGTGAATCCACGGTTCTTCAGAGAATGGCGTGGAGCAGTAGGACCTAGCGGCGATGCCGTATACCTCTCCGCGGTGCCACTGGCGTCCAAGCAGCTTGCCGAAGGTGGAGCGGACGCCGTCTGCGACAACGACGTGGCGGGGCCGCACCTGCTTCTCGACGCCCTCGTGCAACACCGTCACGGAACTAATACGGCCGCCTTTGAGCACCGGAGCCTCCGCCTGTGCCCCCAGCCACGCGGTGACGGATTCTTGGGCGAGCGCATGTTGCAGCAACAGGTGGTCGAAGTCAGTGCGTTTGCAAGCGGAACCGATCTGCCCGAACTCTGAGTCTGGCCAGGGCGCGGCCACTGAACCACCGAAACCATGCAGCTTGAGACCATGCGAGGTGTAAGTGGCGGCGAGTTGCTCCGCCAGGTGCATTTGGCTTAGCTGGTGCATAGCGCGCGGAGTGAGGCCATCGCCGCAGGTTTTGTCGCGCGGGAACTCTTGGGCGTCGATAAGCAGGACGCTCAGGCCGCGTTGGGCCGCGAAGAACGCTGCGGCGGAGCCAGCGGGGCCGGCGCCGATGATCAACACATCCGGGGTGAGGGAAGAAGTCACACACCCATTGTGGCAAGGAGCGCGAAGAAACACTCACCCGGGGTGTGTATGCGAGAATTGTTTGAGCTACCGTATAGAGCTAACTAGTCATTTTCTGACCCCACACCGTTAGGGGCAGCGACCAAGATCGAGGACAGCGACCAATGAGCAACGGCCAGGCCTCCGCGCCGACCTCTGGCTATCAGCCAGAACAGCTAGTCACTCAGGTGACCGCGGCGGATGGAAACGTCCCACAGATATCGCTAGGGGATCCAGAGCTTAGTGAAGCTGTGTCGAAGGGCCTTGCCCAGGTTGAACAGCTGCTTCAGGATGAGCTCTCCCGTGGCGAAGACTTCGTTATTGACAAGGTGCTCCACCTTACCGAGGCCGGTGGCAAGCGTTTTCGCCCCATGTTCGCCCTAATTGCGTCCCAATACGGTGTGCGCCCCGGCTCCGATGATGTTATCCAGGCTGCCACCGTGGTGGAAATGACCCACCTGGCGACCCTCTATCACGACGACGTGATGGATGAAGCCGACAAGCGTCGTGGCGTGGATTCCGCAAACGCCCGCTGGAACAACTCGGTAGCAATCCTCGCCGGCGACATTCTGCTGGCCAACATTTCGCGCATCATGGCCAACCTGGGTGTGGAAACCGTTGCGCACTTCGCGGAGACGTTCCACGACCTAGTAACTGGGCAAATGCGGGAGACCGTGGGGGCGCGTGGTGGCGATGAAATCGAGCACTACATGGCTGTTATTCGCGAAAAGACGGGCGTCCTCATCGCATCCGCTGGCTACCTCGGGGCATTGCACTCTGGGGCACCTGATGAGATTCGGGATGCGCTGTATCGCTACGGCTATGACATCGGCATGGTGTTCCAGATTGTGGATGACATCATCGATATTTTTTCCGACTACACCCAGTCTGGCAAGAACCCCGGCACCGACCTGCGCGAAGGCGTGTTCACCCTGCCAGTGCTCTACGCACTTGCGGAGCAAACCTCGGTCGGCGAGCAGCTGCGAGCCAAACTCACCGGGCCCATCGGTGAAGACGATGCTTTGCTCACTGAGGTGCTGGCGCTGCTGGAGCAGTCCACCGGCCGCGAGCGGGCGCTTGCCGACGTCCATGCGCTCCTCAACAATGCTGAAGAGCAACTCGCACTGTTGCCGGCTGGCCCGGCCACAGAAGCATTAGCGACATTGGCGCGTATGACCGTGGCTCGTGTCGGCTAGTTTAAGGTTGTTGACCAGCTGATTTGCTCTTTGGTGTGGGGTTCATAGTAATGTATCTATCGCACCTTGGTGCATGCCAGATTGCCCGAGCGGCCAAAGGGAGCGGATTGTAAATCCGTCGGCATTGCCTACGTTGGTTCGAATCCATCATCTGGCACCAAGTAAGAACCCGCCTGACTCACGTGTGAGGGAGGCGGGTTTTGTGTTTCACGCGCTCGGTGATCATGATTTCACCATCATGATTAACTGAGTGGCGGCGTGTTTGGGATCGAGGTAGCACGACTGCCACTCTCACAATCATCATCGTGAAATCATATTCGCCGAGTGATGTGAAAAACTAACCCTGACCACCTGATTTGTGTTAGCGCAAACAATGCGGTTATTCTACTCAAGGCTTCAACGAGAGCAGGCAGGTAATACTGCCACGGCACAAGAAGAAGCTGTGCCCCCTTAGCTCAGTCGGCAGAGCGTTTCCATGGTAAGGAAAAGGTCGACAGTTCGATTCTGTCAGGGGGCTCTGTTCTTTTTCTAGGCTTCAGGCCTTAGGAAGATGAACGTGGCGGTGTAGCTCAGTGGTAGAGCAAACGACTCATAATCGTTGTGTCGCGAGTTCAATTCTCGCCATCGCTACCGAGACTGGAAAGAATCTGTCCTTGCGCCGAGCGCAGGGACTATTTTTGCAAGGTCTCAACGCTAAGTCACCTTGGTGGCTGCACCTGATGGTTTGAAATCGGGGCGGCGTAAGCTAAAGTGGTTCCGTACTGCTCATCAAGAGTGGTGCATGAAGGGGCGTAGCTCAATTGGCAGAGCAACGGTCTCCAAAACCGTAGGTTGCAGGTTCGATTCCTGTCGCCCCTGCAAGGAAACCTTCATTGGATCAAGGAGCTTAAGTGACTGAAGATCGTCAGCCAGACAATGTGGCGGCAGCTGCTCGCCCAACTGGTAAGCGTCAGCTCACTGGGGCATCCACCTCTTCCACGCAGGTTGCGGCTAAGAAAGCTGCGCGCAAGGAAGCGGATAATGAGAAACTTGGCGGTGGCGTCGTAGCTTTCATGCCTGAAGTAGGCACGGAGCTGAAAAAGGTCATTTGGCCGACCGCCAAGCAAATGGCCGTGTACACCGCTGTGGTGTTTGTGTTTCTGATCCTGATGACTGCCCTCGTATCAGGGGTAGATTTCCTCGCAGGCCTCGGAGTTGAGAAAGTCCTCGTTCCGTAGTTAGAATCTAAAAAGACTTAAAACATCCCGCCGATATCCCGCAAGGGTACGGCGGGATAATTTATTGCATGAAGCCGCGCGGTAGGATGGTTGGAAGGCCAGACCCGCTGAACTTAACTTGGAGCGAAAGTACACAATGAGCGACGAATTTACGCCTGAGGCTGACGTCAACACGGACCTGAACGAGGCAGCCCAGGTTGCCGACGAGAAGGAGCAGGCTGCCGACGCCCAGCTCGCACAAGCCGCTGAGGCTCTGGGTGACACTGAAGGCTCTGCAGAGGACATCGCGCTGGCAGAATACAAAACCCGCTTGCGTGCCTATGTGCGCGAGCTGAAGAAGCTGCCCGGCCAGTGGTACATCATCCAGTGCTACTCCGGTTATGAAAACAAGGTGAAGACGAACCTCGACATGCGTGCTCAGACGCTTGAGGTAGAAGACTCCATCTACGACGTTGTTGTTCCTATCGAAGAAGCAACCGAAATTCGCGATGGCAAGCGCAAGCTGGTCAAGCGCAAGCTTCTTCCGGGCTACGTATTGGTGCGCATGGACATCAATGACCGCTCTTGGTCTGTGGTGCGCGATACCCCAGGTGTTACCTCCTTCGTTGGCAACGAAGGCAATGCGACCCCTGTGAAGCACCGCGACGTGGCTAAGTTCCTTATGCCGCAGACCGCACCGGCCGAGGGCGACGCCGAGGCTAACAACGCCGAAGGTGAAAAGGTCATTGCGCAGCCGATCTCCGATTCCGCCAAGGCTCCACAGGTTGACTTCCAGGTGGGCGAAGCTGTCACCATTCTCACAGGTGCCCTCGCATCGGTTTCCGCGACCATCTCTGAGATCGACGCTGAAAATGGCAAGCTCCAGGCATTGGTCTCCATCTTTGGTCGCGAGACCCCAGTCGAGCTCACATTTGACCAGGTGGAGAAGATCTCCTAGCACTGGATTTCTTGCAGCCCGCCGTCGAAAAGCGCAATTTGTTTCGAGGGCGGGCTGTGGCGTAGGGTAGTACCTCGCGCGTCTATTCTGATGCGCTCACATTCATCTCCCCGGTGGCTTGGTAAGGCCAGGCATCCGGACGCAATCACAGCAAGCATCGAAGGCTGTGATTATGCGGTACCACGGAAAGTAGGTAATTCGATGGCTCCGAAGAAGAAGGTCACTGGCCTCATCAAGCTCCAGATCCAGGCGGGCGCTGCTAACCCAGCTCCTCCAGTTGGCCCAGCACTTGGTGCGCAGGGTGTCAACATCATGGAATTCTGCAAGGCTTATAATGCTGCAACTGAATCCCAGCGTGGCAACGTTGTTCCTGTTGAGATCACCGTTTATGAAGACCGCTCCTTCACCTTCAAGCTGAAGACCCCTCCTGCTGCAAAGCTGCTGCTGAAGGCTGCTGGCCTGCAGAAGGGCTCCGGCGTCCCGCACACCCAGAAGGTTGGCAAGGTCACCATGGATCAGTGCCGCGAGATCGCCACCACCAAGAAGGAAGACCTCAACGCTAATGACGTCGAGGCAGGCGCAAAGATCATCGCCGGCACCGCCCGCTCCATGGGTATCACCGTCGAAGGCGCTTAATTCGCAGCACTAACCGTGGAAGGGCCAGCTTACGGCCCGTTTCACCACAATTTTTCGCAAAGGAAAAATCCAAATGAGCAAGAACTCTAAGGCATTCAAGGCTGCTGCCGAGCTTATCGACGCCGGCCGCATCTACTCCCCAATCGACGCTGCAAAGCTCGTCAAGGAGACCTCCTCTAAGAACTACGACGCTTCTGTCGACGTTGCTATCCGCCTGGGCGTAGACCCACGCAAGGCTGACCAGCTGGTCCGCGGCACCGTAAACCTGCCACACGGCACCGGTAAGTCCGTTCGCGTTGCAGTCTTCGCTGCAGGCGAAAAGGCTACCGAAGCTGAGGCAGCAGGCGCAGACATCGTTGGCACCGACGAGCTGATCGAGCAGATCAACGCAGGCACCATCGACTTTGACGTCGCAATCGCCACCCCAGATCAGATGGCAAAGGTCGGCCGCGTAGCTCGCGTCCTCGGCCCACGTGGTCTGATGCCTAACCCTAAGACCGGCACCGTCACCAACGACGTAGCTAAGGCTATCGAAGAAGTCAAGGGCGGCAAGATCTCTTTCCGCGTCGACAAGGCTTCCAACCTGCACGCTTTGATCGGCAAGGCTTCCTTCGATGCTGAGAAGCTGGCTGAGAACTACGGCGCTCTCATCGACGAGATCCAGCGCCTCAAGCCTTCTTCCGCAAAGGGCATCTACATTCAGAAGATCACCCTTTCTTCCACCTCGGGCCCTGGCATCCCAGTTGACCCATCGGTTCAGAAGAACTACGCAGGCTAGTCTTTAGCTGATCCGCGCTACCGCCATTCCCTTACTGGGGGAGGCGGTAGTTTTCGTTTTGGGCAAAAGTAGTTTTCCTTGCCTTGCGGCGAATTTGCGTGGATTTGCTCATAGGCAATGGACGTTCTGCAAATGTTTCCGATTTGTTACTCACTGTTTTGAGGTGCAGAAACATGTCGAACCTACATCGAAATACTTAGTCCCGCCTAAAAGATACGAGGACACGGGTTAGCAACCTTGCTAATGTGTCGCTTGCGTGAAAAATTAAATGACTGACGTTTCAACTATTTAGGATTAACCAATGACCACACCGCAGAACCCGTTCAATGGCGACAACAACAACTCGGGCCAGGGAGACGCAACACCATATGGTGGCGCCTCCTACGGTCAGGATGCAACAGGTGCGGCTAACAACAACGCCTATGGTGCCGCAGGTAGCTACCCAAATGCTAGCTACGCAAACCAGCAGCCAGCGGGCGAGCGTCCCCAGAATTACCTGGTGTGGGCGATTCTCTCCACCGTCTTGTGTTGTCTGCCAGCGGGCATCGTGTCCATCATTTTTGCCACCCAGGTGAACAGCAAATACGACCAGGGGGATTATGCAGGCGCTCTTGCATCCTCTAAGAAGGCCAAGAATTGGGCCATCATCTCCGCTGTAATCGGCGTCATTCTGATCATCATCAGCATCATCTTGCAGGTTGTTGCAGGCGGCCTCGCCGGTTACGATACATCTTCGATGTAATTTGAAATCTCTCGCAGCTCATCCAGTAGCGCCGCTGTTAGTAGGGGGTGTTGCGGTGTGTAGCTGCATGGCCATCGCGGCTGCAGACCCCGCCACTCCAGGCGGGGTCATTCCTGTTTGCCCTACCAAAGCCCTCCTGGGTATCAACTGTCCTGGATGCGGTTCAATGCGCATGATCCAGTGCATCTCACAGCTGAGGTTTAATGATGCGCTGCGGTACAACGCACTCGGTTTTCTGTTCGTCCTGCTTCTGGCCTGGAGCTGGGGGGCGTGGATGCTGAGAACCCGCGGCTATATGGTCGCAGACTGGTTGAACTGGCGTTTTGCGCCACAATTCGTGCTCCTGTTGACCATTGCCTGGTTTGTCATTCGGTTGCTCCCATTCGAGCCGTTCCTGCATCTCAGGGTCTGAATTTGTTTTTGCAGTATTGGGAAGATAAAGTATCCCAAGAAGTTTGAAACGTCGCGATGCGGCGTATCTCAAGTTTCACCGAAGACCGTCGGTCACCTTCCAACAGGAAGGTCGAAGGAGTTCTTAACCGGAACCGGCCCACGCAGGAGTAACTAGAGTCCATCCTCAAGTAATTGAGTGTTGTGCCCTGTGCTCTTGCACGGGGCTTTTCTTATGGGAAAGCCTCGGCGGACAACGTTCATATACATGAGGAAGGAGGCGAAGTAATGGCAAACGCAAAGAACACTGCTGCTCTGGCAGAGCTGAAGGAGAAGTTCGAAGGTGCTAACTCGATCGTTTTGACCGAGTACCGCGGTCTAACCGTGGCACAGACCACCGAACTGCGTCGTGCTCTGGGCTCTGATGTTCAGTACTCCGTCGCCAAGAACACCATGATCAAGCTGGCTGCTAAAGAAGCTGGCGTTGAAGGTCTTGATGATCTCCTTACCGGTCCTACCGCTGTTGCCTTTATCAAGGGCGAGGCTGTAGATGCTGCTAAGGCACTGAAGAAGTTCGGTGGCGACAACAAGGCATTCGTGGTCAAGGGTGGCTACATGGATGGTAACGCTCTGAGCGCAGCTCAGGTCGATGCTATCGCCGAGCTGGACAACCGAGAGACCACTCTCGCGAAGCTGGCAGGCGCCATGAAGGGCAACTTGGCAAAGGCTGCAGGCCTGTTCAACGCTCCTGCTTCCCAGGTCGCACGCCTCGGCGCTGCGCTGCAGGAAAAGAAGCAGGGCGAATAATCTGCTCCGGCAGATTCGCATTTAAACCACATACTTCACCACCGGCCCTTCACTACTAGGGCTGACAAACGAAAGGACTTGCCATCATGGCTAAGCTCACCAAGGACGAGCTCATTGAAGCTTTCAAGGAAATGACCCTCATCGAGCTCTCTGAGTTCGTTAAGGAATTCGAAGAGGTCTTCGAAGTTACCGCTGCTGCTCCAGTTGCAGTTGCTGCTGCAGGCGCTGCAGGCGGCGAAGCTGCTGCTGCAGAAGAGAAGGACGAGTTCGACGTCGTTCTCGAGGACGCTGGCGCAAAGAAGATCGGCGTTATTAAGGCTGTCCGCGAGCTCGTCTCCGGCCTGGGCCTGAAGGAAGCTAAGGAGCTCGTTGAGGGCGCACCTAAGGCTATCATCGAGGGCGCAAACAAGGACGACGCTGAGGCTGCAAAGGCTAAGCTCGAAGAGGCTGGCGCAAAGGTTACCCTCAAGTAATCTCGCTTTAACTTCGCATTACCCGCTGTCCCTGGTTTCAGGGCGGCGGGTTTTGTCTTGCCTTTTGGTTTTGTGGACTATTGCTTCCTCGGGAATGGCGTGAGGCGGGGAGTGGGGCCCTGCCAAGATCCGACTTTCATATTTCGACCACAGCACTTCACACTCCGCACTGTCCTGGGCAAATGCAAACGCTCCCAGCTGAAAGTCGGATCATGAAAGTCGGAATTCGGCGAAAACCAAGGCCAGCCCGTCTTTGTGGAATCAAGGGCCGCGCTGTCAGCATTCCATTGCGCAAACCCCGCCACGTGTGGTTCGACATCCCAAGTAGCCCAGGTAACATGTTCAGCATGCTTCCTAAGTCCCGAATTTTTTCCGCGCTTCTAGTGGGCCTGGGTGCCATGCTGCTTGCGTGGGGACTGCTCTCTCCCTTTTTCCTGCATTTTGACGGCAGGATGCCACTTGACCTGCGAAACACCACTTTCACGTTGCAGGATGAACAGGCAAAGACTCGCATCCCGCAGCAGGAGCGGACGGTGACAGCACCTGTTACTCGTCAGTATCACGCGGAGTTTATGGATCCGGTGGATACGAATTCGGTTACGGCGCGGATCGGCGTGAGTACGCTGCGCGAAAGCAATCAGGCGGATCTGGATCGACTCATTGAGGCGAGCGTGTGGAGCTACCGGCTGGATCGCTACACCGGTGATGCTATGACGGAGGCCACGATGTCGGACCAGCCGGCGAGTGCCGCTAAGCAGGTGCCGGTTGATTCGTTGTGGGTGAAGTTTCCGGTGAAGTCCCAGCAGACCACATATCAGGTTTTTGACGTCACCTTGCGCAAGCCGGTTGCGGCTGAGTTTGCTGAGGAGATGGAGATCGACGGGCGCACTGTCTATCGCTATCGGCAGAATATCGAGCCGACTAACGTCGCGATGAGCTATGCGGGCCCGTTTAATACCATCACGCTCCCGGACGGGGAAAAGGCCTACCTGTTCCATTCGGGTACCCGAGACTATTTTGTGGACCAGAAGTCTGGCCTCGTGGTGGACATCCATGAGCAAATCGACGACTTCTACGGTTCGCGCTCCGGCGAGAAGAAAGAGCAGCAGTTGCTTTTCGACGGCCAACTGAGCGAAGAATCCCGTAGTCAGATGCTCGCTCAGGCAGCGGACATCAAAGATGGATCGGTTGCGAGAATGCTGAATTGGGTGGCGATTGGGGCCGGCATGCTATTCCTTGTCATTGGTTTGGCAGGGGTGTTTGGCATCTTTAAACGCCGGAAAAACGTGACGGGCAGAGCCTGACTTGAGGCGTGTCTGATGTGCGTGCTTGGATGCTGTGTTACAGTGCCCGCAACGCATTCGGATTGCAGCACCACAAAGGTTGAGCGTTCGCCTTTACTTCCAGCGGTTTCTGATATAGGCTGTTTCTTTGCACTGGAATCTTTGGCCAGTTTTTTAGAAAGACCTTGACAAGCGGAACTAAAAAGCCGATTTGACAAGGTCATTCCGTGCTATCTGGATGCGAGTTGCGTTCAGGGCTCGAACTGGCTGATTCCTTAAGCAGACCGAATGCTCAAAGTAAGTGATTAGCGCCCTTTACCCACTTTAGGGGTGCTAGTTGCGTGAGGTGCTGGAAGGACGCATCTTGGCAGTCTCCCGCCAGACCAAGTCTATGGCCGAAATCCCTGGAGCTCCGAAGCGATACTCGTTCGCTAAAGTTACGGAGCCAATCGAGGTCCCTGGTCTTTTGGACCTTCAGCTCGAATCTTTTGCATGGCTCGTCGGCACGCCGGAATGGCGTGAGCGTATGCAAGCAGAAGTCGGCGAAGGCCAAAAAGTAACCAGCGGTCTCGAAGACATTCTTGATGAGTTGTCCCCGATTCAGGACTACTCCGGAAATATGTCGCTTTCCTTGTCTGAGCCTCGTTTTGAAGAGGTTAAGCACTCTATTGATGAGTCCAAGGACAAGGACATTAATTACTCCGCGCCGCTGTACGTCACCGCGGAATTCGTCAACAACGAAACCGGTGAGATTAAGTCTCAGACCGTTTTCATTGGCGATTTCCCGATGATGACGAACAAGGGCACGTTCATCGTCAACGGCACCGAGCGTGTCGTTGTCTCCCAGCTGGTGCGCTCCCCAGGCGTGTACTTCGATGAGTCCATCGATAAGTCCACCGAGCGTCCGCTGCATGCTGTGAAGGTGATTCCTTCTCGTGGTGCATGGCTGGAATTTGACGTCGATAAGCGCGACACCGTTGGTGTGCGTATTGACCGCAAGCGTCGCCAGCCGGTGACCGTCCTGCTGAAGGCTTTCGGCTGGACCACCGAGCAGATCAAGGAGCGCTTCGGCTTCTCCGAGATCATGATGTCCACCCTGGAGTCCGACGGTGTGAGCAACACCGACGAGGCACTCCTGGAGATCTACCGCAAGCAGCGCCCAGGCGAACAGCCTACCCGCGACCTTGCGCAATCTCTGCTGGACAACTCCTTCTTCCGTGCGAAGCGCTACGACCTGGCGAAGGTTGGTCGCTACAAGATCAACCGCAAGCTAGGACTTGGCGGCGACCACGACGGTCTGATGACGCTGACCGAAGAGGACATCGCCACCACCATCGAGTACCTGGTGCGTCTGCACGCCGGTGAAACCTCCATGACCAGCCCAAACGGCGAAGTCATTCCGGTGGAAACCGACGACATCGATCACTTTGGTAACCGTCGCCTGCGCACCGTTGGCGAACTGATTCAGAACCAGGTTCGTGTTGGCCTGTCCCGCATGGAGCGCGTCGTTCGCGAGCGCATGACCACGCAGGACGCTGAGTCCATCACGCCTACCTCCTTGATCAACGTTCGCCCGGTTTCTGCTGCGATTCGTGAGTTCTTCGGAACTTCGCAGCTGTCTCAGTTCATGGACCAGAACAACTCCCTGTCGGGCCTGACGCACAAGCGTCGTCTGTCCGCACTGGGCCCAGGTGGTCTGTCCCGTGAGCGTGCTGGCATCGAAGTGCGAGACGTGCACCCATCTCACTACGGCCGCATGTGCCCAATTGAGACTCCAGAAGGCCCGAACATTGGTCTGATCGGCTCGCTGTCTTCCTACGCCAAGGTCAACCCATTCGGTTTCATCGAGACGCCATACCGCAAGGTAGAAAACGGCGTGCTGACTGATCACATCGATTACCTGACCGCGGACGAAGAAGACCGCTTCGTGGTGGCGCAGGCCTCCACGTTGTATGACGAGAACGGCAAGATCACTGAAGATCGCGTCGCAGTTCGTCTGAAGAACGGCGATATCGAGGTCGTACAGTCCACTGATATCGACTACATGGACGTTTCTCCTCGTCAGATGGTTTCCGTGGCAACCGCCATGATTCCATTCCTCGAGCACGACGACGCTAACCGTGCCCTCATGGGTGCGAACATGCAGCGTCAGGCTGTGCCACTGGTTCGTTCCGAGGCCCCATATGTGGGCACCGGTATGGAAAAGCGCGCCGCTTATGACGCAGGCGACCTGGTCATCTCCAAGAAGGCCGGCATTGTAGAGAACATGGCTGCGGACTTCATCACCATTATGGGTGATGACGGCATCCGTGACACCTACATGCTCCGCAAGTTCCAGCGCACTAACCAGGGCACCTCTTACAACCAGAAGCCTCTCGTTGACATGGGTCAGCGTGTGGAAGCTGGCCAGGTGCTCGCAGACGGTCCTGGTACCGCCAATGGTGAAATGGCCCTCGGTCGCAACCTGCTCGTGGCATTCATGCCATGGGAAGGCCACAACTACGAGGACGCTATCATCCTGAACCAGCGCCTGGTGGAAGATGACATCCTGACCTCGATCCACATCGAGGAGCACGAGATCGATGCTCGCGACACCAAGCTTGGTGCCGAAGAGATCACCCGTGAGATCCCAAATGTTTCTGAAGACGTGCTCAAGGATCTCGACGAGCGTGGCATCGTCCGCATCGGCGCCGACGTCCGTGACGGCGATATCCTCGTGGGTAAGGTTACGCCGAAGGGCGAGACCGAGCTGACCCCTGAAGAGCGCCTCCTGCGCGCCATCTTTGGCGAGAAGGCCCGCGAAGTCCGCGACACCTCCATGAAGGTGCCACACGGTGAGACCGGCAAGGTCATCGGCGTGCGACGCTTCTCCCGCGAGGACGATGACGACCTCGCGCCAGGTGTCAACGAAATGATCCGCGTCTACGTGGCACAAAAGCGCAAGATCCAGGACGGCGATAAGCTCGCCGGCCGTCACGGCAACAAGGGTGTCGTGGGCAAGATCCTGCCGCAGGAAGATATGCCATTCATGCCTGACGGCACCCCAGTGGACATCATCCTGAACACCCACGGTGTGCCTCGTCGTATGAACATCGGCCAGGTTCTGGAAGTCCACCTTGGTTGGCTCGCAGCTGCGGGCTGGCACGTTGACCCTGAGGACATCAAGAACGCCAAACTGTTGGAGACCTTGCCAGAGGAGCTCTACGACGTTCCGGCTGGTTCGCTCACCGCAACACCAGTGTTCGACGGTGCTTCTAACGATGAACTGGCAGGTCTGCTGGCTAACTCGCTGCCAAACCGTGACGGCGAAGTCATGGTTAATCAAGACGGCAAGGCAGTGCTGTTCGACGGTCGTTCCGGCGAGCCATTCCCGTACCCAGTCTCTGTCGGCTACATGTACATCTTGAAGCTGCACCACTTGGTTGACGAGAAGATCCACGCTCGTTCCACCGGCCCTTACTCCATGATCACCCAGCAGCCACTCGGTGGTAAAGCCCAGTTCGGTGGCCAGCGCTTCGGTGAAATGGAAGTGTGGGCGATGCAGGCATACGGCGCCGCCTACACCCTGCAGGAGTTGCTGACCATCAAGTCTGATGACGTGGTTGGTCGTGTGAAGGTCTATGAAGCCATCGTGAAGGGTGAAAACATCCCTGACCCTGGCATTCCAGAGTCCTTCAAGGTGCTCCTCAAGGAGCTGCAGTCGCTGTGTCTTAACGTGGAGGTTCTCTCCGCCGATGGCACCCCGATGGAGCTCGGCACCACCGACGACGACGAGTTTGACCAGGCCGGTGCCTCCCTCGGCATCAACCTGTCCCGCGACGAGCGTTCCGACGCCGACATCGCGTAGCTCACGGTCTTTGCCGCTTTTCGACGGCCACTGGTTTGCACACTGTGGCCGTCGAAAAGCGAAAAGGCAAACACGCATTAGTTCTTTAGAAACCCAAGACATTTAGGGAAAGGGAGTTACGTGCTCGACGTCAACTTCTTCGACGAGCTCCGCATTGGGCTCGCCACTGCCGACGACATCCGTCGTTGGTCCAAGGGCGAGGTCAAAAAGCCTGAGACCATCAATTACCGTACTTTGAAGCCAGAGAAGGACGGCTTGTTCTGCGAGCGCATCTTCGGTCCAACGCGTGACTGGGAATGTGCCTGTGGCAAGTACAAGCGAGTCCGCTACAAGGGCATCATCTGTGAGCGCTGTGGCGTTGAGGTCACCAAGTCCAAGGTGCGACGTGAGCGCATGGGACACATTGAGCTCGCCGCTCCGGTAACCCACATTTGGTACTTCAAGGGCGTTCCGTCCCGCCTGGGCTACCTGCTGGACCTCGCTCCAAAGGACCTAGAGCGCATCATCTACTTCGCTGCCAACATCATCACCAGCGTTGATGACGAGGCACGCCACAATGACCTGACCACTCTGGAAGCAGAAATGCTCCTGGAGAAGAAGGACGTTGAGGCAGACATGGAGTCTGAGATCGCCGACCGCGCGCAAAAGCTGGAGGAGGACCTTGCTGAGCTCGAAGCAGCAGGCGCCAAGGCTGACGCACGCAAGAAGATCCAGAACGCGGCTGAAAAGGAAATGCAGCATATCCGCGAGCGCGCAGAGCGAGAGATCGCCCGCCTCGAGGAAATTTGGCAGACCTTTGTCAAGCTTGCTCCAAAGCAGATGATCATCGACGAGACCATCTACACCGAGCTCGTTGACCGTTACGAGGATTACTTCACCGGTGGAATGGGCGCTGAGGCGATCCAGAATCTCATCCGGGGCTTCGACCTCGATGCAGAAGCTGAAGAGCTGCGCACCATCATCAACGAGGGCAAGGGCCAGAAGAAGATGCGTGCCCTGAAGCGCCTGAAGGTCGTCGCGGCCTTCCAGCGCTCTGGCAACGATCCTGCTGGCATGGTGCTTGATTGCATCCCTGTGATCCCGCCAGAGCTCCGCCCAATGGTGCAGCTCGACGGTGGTCGCTTCGCAACCTCCGACCTCAACGACCTCTACCGTCGTGTGATCAACCGCAACAACCGTTTGAAGCGCATGATCGACCTGGGTGCCCCAGAGATCATCGTCAACAACGAAAAGCGCATGCTGCAGGAATCTGTGGACGCGCTCTTCGACAACGGTCGTCGTGGACGTCCGGTCACCGGACCGGGCAACCGACCACTGAAGTCCCTGTCTGACTTGCTGAAGGGCAAGCAGGGTCGTTTCCGTCAGAACCTGCTCGGTAAGCGCGTGGACTACTCCGGTCGTTCCGTTATTATCGTCGGCCCACAGCTGCGTCTCCACGAATGTGGTCTGCCTAAGCTGATGGCACTGGAGCTGTTCAAGCCATTCGTGATGAAGCGTCTGGTGGAGAACGATTACGCCCAGAACATCAAGTCCGCCAAGCGCATGGTGGAACGTCAGCGTCCAGAGGTGTGGGATGTGCTGGAAGAAGCCATCTCCGAGCACCCAGTGATGCTGAACCGTGCACCTACCCTGCACCGCCTTGGCATCCAGGCCTTCGAGCCTGTGCTGGTGGAAGGTAAAGCTATTCAGCTGCACCCGCTGGCCTGTGAAGCATTCAACGCCGACTTCGACGGTGACCAGATGGCAGTTCACCTGCCACTGTCCGCCGAAGCGCAGGCAGAAGCACGCGTGCTGATGCTTGCCTCGAACAACATCCTGTCTCCGGCATCCGGTAAGCCACTGGCTATGCCACGTCTGGACATGGTGACCGGCCTGTACTTCCTGACCCTAGACAAGAAGGAAGACGAGTTCGGCGGCCAAGGCGCTTACCAGCCAGCAACCGCTGACGGTCCTGCCCAGGGTGTTTACTCCTCGATGGCAGAAGCCATCATGGCCTATGACCGCGGTGTACTTGGGCTGCAGGCTGAGATCAAGGTGCGTATTTCGCACCTGCGTCCGCCAGCAGACTTGGAAGCTGAGCTCTTCCCAGAGGGTTGGAACAAGGGCGACCGCTGGTTGGCCACCACCACCCTTGGCCGCATCATGTTCAACGAGCTGCTGCCATGGAACTACCCATACCTTGAGGGCGTTATGGTCCGTAAGGGTGGTGGCAGTGACAAGATCATGCTCGGCGACGTCATCACTGACCTTTCCGCGCGTTACCCAATGATCACCGTGGCGCAGACCATGGACAAGATGAAGGACGCTGGCTTCTACTGGGCAACCCGTTCCGGTGTGACCATCACCATGTCCGACGTTTTGGTGCTGCCGAACAAGGACGAAATGCTGGACCGCTACGAGGCCGAGGCCCGTACGATCGAGACCAAGTTCCAGTTCGGTAAGCTCACCGCCCGCGAGCGCTACGATCGCCTGGTTGAACTGTGGAAGGACGCCACCGACGAAGTCGGTAAGGCAGTCGAGGAACTCTACCCAGATGACAACCCGATTCCTATGATCGTGAAGTCCGGTGCTGCAGGTAACATGCGTCAGATCTGGACGCTTGCTGGCATGAAGGGCATGGTTGTGAACTCGAAGGGTGACTACATCACCCGACCAATTAAGACCTCCTTCCGTGAAGGCCTTACGGTGCTCGAGTACTTCAACAACTCTCACGGTTCCCGTAAAGGTCTGGCCGATACCGCGCTGCGTACCGCAGACTCCGGCTACCTGACCCGTCGTCTGGTCGACGTCGCACAGGACGTTATCGTTCGCGAAGAAGACTGTGGCACCCGCCAGGGCGTCCGCGTACCAGTGTCCGAGAAGTCTGGCGATAAGTTTGTGCGCCATACCCTCGTGGAGACTTCCGTTTCTGGTCGCGTGCTGGCAGCTGATGCCACCAACGCAGCCGGCGAGGTTGTCTTGCCAGCGGGCACTGACCTGGGCGAGCTTCAGATCGACGCGCTTGTCGACGCCGGTGTGGAAATGATCAAGGTTCGCTCCGTGCTTACCTGTCAAACGCCTACCGGTGTATGTGCGAAGTGCTACGGCAAGTCCATGGCCTCCGGACATCAGGTAGATATCGGTGAGGCTGTCGGCATCGTTGCTGCACAGTCCATCGGTGAGCCTGGTACTCAGCTGACCATGCGTACCTTCCACCAGGGTGGTGTCGGTGGCGACATCACCGGCGGTCTGCCACGTGTGCAGGAACTCTTCGAGGCCCGCGTTCCTAAGAACCGCGCCCCGATCGCTTCTGTCGCAGGTAAGGTACACCTCGATGATGAGGGCAACTTCTACACCCTGACGATCGAGCCAGAAGACGGCTCGGACAATGTTGTGTACGAGAAGCTCTCCAAGCGTCAGGGCTTGGCGATGATCAAGGTGCCAATGGAGTCGAATCCAGACGCCATGATCGAGCGCACGCTGCGTGAAGGCGACCGCGTCGAGGTGGGCGACCGCCTCCTGCGTGGCCCAGCCGATCCACACGACGTGCTCGAGGTCCTCGGTCGCCGTGGAGTGGAGCAGCACTTGATCGACGAAGTGCAGGCCGTGTACCGCGCCCAGGGTGTGGCTATTCACGACAAGCACATCGAAATCATCATCCGTCAGATGCTGCGTCGCGGTACCGTCATCGAATCCGGTTCTACCGAATTCCTGCCGGGTACCCTTGTTGATCTCTCCGAAGCAAAGCGCGCCAACGCCCAGGCAATCGCCGACGCTGGTCAGCCTGCCGAGCTGCGTTCCGAGATCATGGGTATCACGAAGGCTTCGCTGGCAACCGAGTCGTGGCTGTCTGCGGCTTCCTTCCAGGAGACCACCCGCGTGCTTACCGACGCCGCAATCAACAAGCGTTCGGATAAGCTCATTGGCCTCAAGGAGAACGTGATCATCGGTAAGCTAATCCCAGCTGGTACCGGTATCTCGCGCTACCGCAACATTTCGGTCAAGCCAACCGAAGCAGCACGTAACGCCGCGTACTCGATCCCAACCTATGGTGATTCGATTTACGGCGATGACGGCTACGGTGAGTTCACCGGTGCCTCCGTGCCTCTGGATGAGACTTACTAGTCTCCTTCTGCGGTCTGCATAACAATCAGCCCCGCTAGTCATAACTCCCAGTGGGTGGGAGCGACTAGCGGGGCTGATTCTTTAGCTAAAAGAATGTTGGCGCTGAATCTCAGATGCGGGGCACTCGCCTCACATCCACGCCACCCATGAGTGCGAGGCCCGTTATTCGCACGGTCGGGGCATCATGTGGGATATCAGCCATTGCTAGGCGAACCTGCTTGTCATCGATGACCCCAAAACCGCCCATGAGCGCAACGCCGTCGCAAATGATCCGAACGTCTTCTGGAACAATAATGTCCACACCACCCATAACAGCGAAGGCGTTGATGGTTACCTTTTGTGCGGCAAAGCGAGCCTGGCGCAGGTCCAAAGAGGTACCACCCATGACTGAAATCGACAGGTGGCTTGGAGCTATGGTCCACACACCCTTCTTTTCGGTGCCGGACATCAGCGCAACACTGAAAGAGTTTCCGGCATCACCAGCGCTAATGGGCTGCCGACTTGGCACCACTGCGTGCGTCTGGGGGACAGCAACTTCACGCCCCAAGAACAACTCCGGATTGGGCATGAGATCTTGTAGGGGAGTAGCAAGCTCATCTCGGTAAGTTGCACTAGTAACTGCGTGTGAGCGTTCGTCGAACTCGGCGAAATTCAATTGCCCGTTCGTCATCGCCTCACTGAGGTAGGCAAGAACCTTGTTGCGTTCGGCATCGGTGGCACGGATTCGAGGGTTGTTCATAACCCTAAGTCTATGCCGGGCTGCCGGACTATTTCTCGCGTGTGTCCTGCCCGGTGCCCGGGTTGTTCAGTACGACGAGGGGAATCAAAACCTCGTTGGCATCCTGGTGAAACCAATTCTTGACGATGGTTAACATTGCTTTTGCCTCCTTCGAGGTAGTTCGGTGTTAGAAACGATAACACCAGAATAGCAAAGAATTAACGCCTTGTTAACCGTTTGTTCACTGTACTTCATTTCGGTGCCAAATAAGTCGACCCCAAAGTGGTGGAAAACTACTGCCTTGGCGATCCAAAAGATGCCCACTATCACGGCTGCGATGATGATTCCGAAGATCACTACCGAGAGTGCGCGCTGCACGGGGGTGGCATCCTTCGTGTGTGTCACGCTGCCGTCCTCGTTGATCACGCCCGTGCCGGAGGCGAAGCGAATCCCCAGCGCAAACAGGGCGGGCAGTCCCGCGCCGAGCACTAGGCCACCCAGCAGTACATTGAAGATATCGGCGAGCATAGTCTGAAAGCTCATGGCTACTTGCCTTCCCAATCGGCGTTGACGTTAGAGGCGTTCACCGGCTCCTTAAAGGAGCGGATGAGGATGGCCGTGGTCATAGCCAGCAGCACTGCGAACGCGGCGATGATGCCCACCAGCTCAGTGGACAGTGCCCCCACATAGTGGGCGATGGCCCAACACAGTGCCCCCACGGCGGCGGCAGCGGGCAGTGTAATGACCCAAGCGATGGCCATTCGTCCCGCCACACCCCAGCGGACCTCTGCCCCGGAACGGCCCAGTCCCGTGCCCATGATCGAGCCCGTAGCAACGTGCGTGGTAGACAGTGCCATACCAAAGTGAGAGGAGGTCAAAATGATAGCGGCAGAAGACATCTCCGCGGCCATGCCCTGTGGCGGATCGATCTCTACCAACCCTTTGCCCAGGGTGCGAATCACGCGCCAACCGCCGGTGTACGTGCCAGCGGCAATGGCAATGGCACAAGCTGCCTTGACCCATAGCGGGACCTCGGCGGCGGCGTCGATATGCCCGGTGGCGATGAGCGCGAGCAGGATCACGCCCATGGTCTTCTGGGCGTCGTTTGTGCCGTGGGCCAGGGATACAAGGGCTGCCGAGCCGATCTGGCCCAGGCGGAAGAAGTGGTTCTTGCGTTCCTCCACCACGTGGTTCGTCAGCTTGTATACGATCCAGGTGCCCACGGTGGCCACGGTGCCCGCCACTACGGGGGCCGCGATCGCCGGAATGGCCACCTTTGCTGCCACTCCGGACCACAGCACGCCGTCCATGCCCAGTGATGCGACGGCGGCACCGATGAGGCCGCCGAACAGGGCGTGTGAGCTAGACGAGGGGAGCCCCAACAGCCACGTGAACAGGTTCCAGGTAATCGCGCCGATCAAGCCAGCGAAAACTACGATAAGGAGCTGGTGCGCGTCGTAGCTATCGGCGAGGTTAAAGCGCTTCAGGTCCACGATGCCCTTGGCCACGGTAGCTGCCACTTCCACCGAGAGGAACGAGCCGACCAGGTTCAGGCCAGCGGACAGCATTACGGCCGTTTTCGGGCGCAGTGCGCCCGTTGCGATCGAGGTCGCCATGGCGTTGCCGGTGTCGTGGAAGCCGTTGGTGAAGTCAAACACCAGGGCCGTGATGATAACAATGAGTAGGACGATTAATTCAGTCACAAGATTCCAGCGTGCAGAGTTGGGAGAGGTGTGAACCTATTGGCAACGCCGAGTTCACCCTTAATTAACCTCTAATGTTACAACCTCGCGCGCGAGGAAATGTAACGCAGGCGGCCAACTGCACTATTGGTGAGGAAATTCGGCGCGCCGAATGGGCGTTTCCTGGCGTCGAAAAGCGTGGCGGAAGCGTATAGGGGAGCGGTTTTTGTTTTTGGATGCGGGTGGGGTAAGGTTTGCTATCAGTCCCACGTCTAGATGGTGGGAGCCCAACTTTCCCAGTAAGCCAGCGAGAGCGGCTGACTGGGTTACGCACGTTTAAAAACGAACCGCGCACCTGTTGGGCTGTGAACGAGAACAATTCAATCTTCGGTCGGCCGCTAGGCCAAGACGGCCGACTTATACAGAAAGACGGTTCATGCCAACTATTCAGCAGCTGGTCCGCAAGGGCCGCCACGACAAAACTGCCAAGGTAGCTACCGCGGCACTGAAGGGATCTCCTCAGCGTCGTGGCGTGTGCACCCGTGTGTACACCACCACTCCAAAAAAGCCTAACTCTGCACTGCGTAAGGTTGCCCGTGTGCGCCTGACCTCCGGCATTGAAGTTTCTGCCTACATCCCAGGTGAGGGCCACAACCTCCAGGAGCACTCCATGGTGCTCGTTCGTGGTGGTCGTGTGAAGGACCTCCCAGGTGTTCGCTACAAGATCGTGCGCGGCTCCCTCGACACCCAGGGTGTCAAGGACCGCAAGCAGGCACGTTCCCGCTACGGCGCAAAGAAGGGATAAGAGGAATGCGTAAGGGAAAGGCTCCAGTACGCCCGGTCGTCAAGGACCCGGTATACGGCTCTGAAACTGTTACCCAGCTGGTTAACAAGGTGCTGCTCGACGGCAAGAAGTCTACCGCAGAGCGCATTGTGTACAACGCGCTTGAGGCTTGCCGCGAGAAGACCGGCACTGACCCAGTGCTGACCCTCGAGAAGGCACTTGGCAACATCAAGCCAGACCTCGAGGTTCGCTCCCGCCGTGTTGGTGGCGCTACCTACCAGGTTCCTGTTGAGGTTCGCCCCGGCCGCGCTAACACCTTGGCACTTCGTTGGTTGGTTAACTTCACCCGCCAGCGCCGTGAGAACACCATGGTTGAGCGTCTTGCTAACGAGATCCTCGATGCCGCAAACGGCCTCGGTGCTTCCGTGAAGCGTCGCGAAGATACCCACAAGATGGCGGAAGCAAACCGCGCCTTCGCGCACTACCGCTGGTAATAATTGCGTTAAGAAATGGCCCCGTCGCCGACAATCCCGATGCTGGCTCCTGCAAAGGTCCGCAGCGCGGCGACTCATCGGTACGGGGTCATATCTGTATCTAAGTCCACTGCGGGCACTACAAACCGAAACTTCGGGCTGTAATTCGCGAGAAATAGTGGCAGAATTAACCGAGTACATATATTCATCGGCGGATTTGGTGACCTGATCGCTACCCAGCGAAATATCCGGCACCAATAACGCCCACAACTGACGAGTTGGGGAACCACTGTGGCACAAGAAGTGCTTAAGGACCTGAAAAAGGTTCGCAACATCGGCATCATGGCGCACATTGATGCTGGTAAGACGACCACCACTGAGCGTATCCTGTTCTACACGGGTATTAACCGCAAGGTTGGCGAGACGCACGATGGCGCATCGACTACCGACTGGATGGAGCAGGAGAAGGAACGCGGCATCACCATTACCTCCGCTGCTGTTACCTGTTTCTGGCACGATAACCAGATCAACATCATCGATACCCCGGGCCACGTTGACTTCACTGTTGAGGTTGAGCGCTCCCTGCGCGTCCTCGACGGCGCAGTTGCTGTCTTCGACGGCAAGGAAGGCGTTGAGCCACAGTCCGAGCAGGTGTGGCGTCAGGCTGCGAAGTACGACGTTCCACGTATCTGCTTCGTGAACAAGATGGACAAGATGGGTGCGGACTTCTACTTCACCGTGCAGACCATCATCGACCGCCTTGGCGCCAAGCCTTTGGTTCTCCAGCTTCCTATCGGTGCTGAAGATGACTTCGACGGCATCGTTGACCTCGTCGAGATGCGGGCATTGACCTGGCGCGGCAAGGTTGAGGTCGGTGCCGACACAACCATCGAGGAAATCCCAGCCGATCTCGTCGATAAGGCTAACGAGTGGCGCGAGAAGCTGCTCGAAGCAGTTGCAGAGTCCGATGAAGCTCTCATGGAGAAGTACTTCGGTGGCGAAGAACTCACCATCGAGGAGATCAAGGGCGCCATCCGCAAGATGACCGTCAACTCTGAGGTCTACCCAGTTCTTTGTGGCACCGCATACCGCAACAAGGGCGTACAGCCACTGCTCGACGCCGTTATTGACTACCTGCCTACCCCGCTGGACATCGGCGAGGTTCACGGCCACAAGGTGAACGACGAGACCGTCGACTTGATCCGTAAGCCTTCTGACGAAGAGCCATTCTCTGCTTTGGCATTCAAGATTGCTGCACACCCATTCTTCGGCAAGCTGACCTTCGTCCGTGTCTACTCTGGCATGGTTGAGCCAGGCGCTCAGGTGATGAACTCCACCAAGGGTAAGAAGGAACGTATCGGCAAGCTGTTCCAGATGCACGCCAACAAGGAGAACCCTGTTGACGCAGCACACGCTGGTAACATCTACGCCTTCATCGGCCTGAAGGACACCACCACCGGTGACACCCTCTGCGATGCAAACGATCAGATCATCCTCGAGTCCATGGACTTCCCGGATCCGGTTATTGAAGTTGCCATCGAGCCTAAGACCAAGGCAGACCAGGAGAAGCTGGGTACTGCTATCCAGAAGCTCGCGGAAGAGGACCCAACCTTCACCGTGAAGCTTGATGAAGAGACCGGCCAGACCGTCATCGGCGGCATGGGCGAACTTCACCTCGACGTTCTTGTTGACCGCATGAAGCGTGAGTTCAAGGTTGAGGCTAACGTTGGTGCTCCTCAGGTTGCCTACCGCGAAACTATTCGTAAGGCAGTTGAGAACCTCGACTACACCCACAAGAAGCAGACCGGTGGTTCCGGCCAGTTCGCAAAGGTCATCGTTTCCATCGAGCCTTATGCTCCAGAGCTGGAAACCCTGGAAGAGGGCGAGTCCCCGATCTACAAGTTCGAGAACGCCGTCACCGGTGGCCGCGTGCCTCGCGAGTACATCCCGTCTGTGGACGCTGGTATCCAGGACGCCATGCAGTACGGCTTCCTTGCTGGTTACCCACTGGTCAACATCAAGGCAACCCTCGTAGACGGCGCATACCACGACGTTGACTCTTCGGAAATGGCCTTCAAGATCGCCGGCGCTCAGGTCCTCAAGGCTGCCGTCGAAAAGGCAAAGCCAGTTCTGCTGGAGCCTTTGATGGCCGTTGAGGTCACCACTCCAGAGGAGTACATGGGTGACGTTATCGGTGACCTGAACTCCCGTCGTGGCCAGGTCAACGCAATGGAAGATCGTTCCGGCGCAAAGGTCGTCAAGGCCAAGGTTCCACTATCTCAGATGTTTGGTTACATTGGTGACCTGCGTTCCCGCACTGCGGGCCGCGCAAACTTCACCATGATCTTTGATTCCTACGCGGAGGTTCCAACCAACGTTGCGGCTGAGATCATCGCTGAGCGTAACGGCACCAAGTAATCCCAGGTCAAGTGTTCGTGGAGGGCTAGTTTTGCCAGAACAATTAGCCCTCCTATAATGCGAATGAGCCAATGAGTAGTGGCCTGCTGAGCACCCGTTTGAACGGTTGTTGAGTTGGCCATTACTCTAGGCAAAAGCTAGGAGTACTTGAAAGGTTTGTTTTCTCAGGCCTTGGACCCTAGTATCATGTAACTGGCAGAAATAAAGCCGTGTGCTTCCTCACCTTAACTGCGGGGGAGGTGCATGGATACAAACCACCAAATGTGGCTGCGAAGGTCGTAGCCACCATGAAGTCCAGGAGGACATACAGTGGCAAAGGCGAAGTTCGAGCGCACGAAACCGCACGTAAACATCGGCACCATCGGTCACGTTGACCACGGTAAGACCACCACCACCGCGGCTATCACCAAGGTTCTGGCTGACGCTTTCCCTGAGCTCAACCAGGCTTTCGCTTTCGACGCCATCGACAAGGCACCGGAAGAGAAAGAGCGTGGCATTACGATTAACATCTCCCACGTTGAGTACCAGACCGAGAAGCGCCACTACGCACACGTTGACGCTCCAGGCCACGCCGACTACATCAAGAACATGATCACCGGCGCAGCTCAGATGGACGGCGCTATCCTCGTCGTTGCTGCTACTGATGGCCCAATGCCACAGACCCGTGAGCACGTTCTCCTCGCTCGCCAGGTTGGCGTTCCTTACATCCTCGTTGCTCTGAACAAGTGCGACATGGTTGACGATGAAGAAATCATCGAGCTCGTTGAGATGGAAGTTCGTGAGCTGCTCGGTGAGCAGGAGTACGACGAAGAGGCTCCTATCGTTCACATCTCTGCTCTGGGCGCCCTGAACGGCGAGCAGAAGTGGGTTGACTCCATCCTCGAGCTCATGCAGGCTTGTGATGATTCCATCCCAGATCCAGTACGTGAGACCGAAAAGCCATTCCTCATGCCTGTCGAGGACATCTTCACCATTACCGGTCGTGGCACCGTGGTTACCGGTCGTGTTGAGCGTGGCTCCCTGAAGGTTAACGAGGAAGTTGAAATCCTCGGTATCCGTGAGAAGTCCACCACCACCACCGTTACCGGCATCGAGATGTTCCGCAAGCTGCTCGACTACACCGAGGCTGGCGACAACTGTGGTCTGCTGCTTCGTGGTATCAAGCGCGAAGACGTTGAGCGTGGCCAGATCGTTGCTAAGCCAGGCGCTTACACCCCTCACACCGAGTTCGAGGGCTCTGTCTACGTTCTTTCCAAGGATGAGGGCGGCCGCCACACCCCATTCTTCGACAACTACCGCCCACAGTTCTACTTCCGCACCACCGACGTTACCGGTGTTGTGAAGCTTCCTGAGGGCACCGAGATGGTTATGCCTGGCGACAACGTCGACATGTCCGTCACCCTGATCCAGCCAGTTGCTATGGACGAGGGCCTGCGCTTCGCTATCCGCGAAGGTGGCCGTACCGTTGGCGCTGGTCGTGTAACCAAGATCAACAAGTAGTAACTACTTGATGCTCAGCGCTTAGGCGCAAAACACAAGGCGTGGCCCGTAACCATCATGGTTACGGGCCACAGCCTTGTTTCTAGCGAGTCTTACGTTCGACTGGAGCGAAGTGAAGCTGGAATGCGAGCGCGATGGAATCGTCCTGCAGAGCTGCAGAAATGTCCTTCTGGGATTGCTCGGCATGTGCTATCAGTGCGCGCAGAGGGGCGCTGGGCTCTGCATCCACTTTGATGATCATCACTCGTTGACCATGGTCCCTCCGCACCACATCACGAGTGCGGATTACGCCCGGGACGATTTTGAAGCTAGTTGCTACCGCTGCTGCTACTTCGCTTAAGTCGACCTCAATCGCTCCAGCAGAGTTGGAAGCTACGGTGGCTACCCGGCGAATCCGATTACGTTGGAAGTTTCCGACGATAATCCATGCGGCCAAGAAGAACAGCACAATGCCGGCCATGGCGACAGCTGGCAAGAACCACGCGTGTCCAGGGATCGTGCCCCAGGCATGCGGCTGCAATAGATCGACAAACCTTTGCGCCACCGGATAATTCAGGTACAACCCTATGGATAGCATTCCGGCAAGAGTAAGAAGCAGCCCGACTGCGCAAACAAATACGCGGTCGAGGACATCAGTTAACGTATTCATCGATCTTCTCCATTCCGCGGGGAAGTGCGCAGCACCAACTGGGGTACCGTAGCCAGTTCCGCAATCAGCGGAGTGATGCTGGCGGAGACGCGCTCAGTGACATCATCGTCGTGACTGCTACAGGTGATAGTGACGGTGACGGTAGTGCGGGTGACATAGGTAGAGGCACGTCGGACCCCAGGTACCTTCTCTGCGGTCGCAGTGCATTGTCGTGCAATGTCGACATCACGAATCCAGATGTTGGCAGCTGAGGCAACTGCTCGGTGAGTCTTTCGCCGCGGCTTGATACCGATTGCCACCAGGACTAATCCGAGCAGCAATGCGAAGATGCCGGCGTAGAGCATCCAGTCTTCATAGGTGGCACGTCCGATGATCTCAAAGACTGGAACTAGCCAGCTTTCTAGCTGCGTTCCTGTACGTTTGGTCCACAACTCGCGGGCCGCGACGAAAGCCAACCCCAGGAGACTGAAACTGAGCAGCACTGCGACCCACCGCGCGGCTGGATGTGAACGCGGAATGTAGTTCTTCATCGCTGGCCTCGAATCTTAACTGGAATCGGAACCAGTGCAGGCAGCTGGAGATCTTCACGGTCGATGCGCCGGCTGGTAGAAATTACCGGGCCCACCACAACATTGCAAGTATCCACCTTTAATCCGGCCAATACTCGTACATGCTCGATGATCGTGCGTTGTACGGCGGCAGCTACCTCATTAACGGGACTAGGCCAGGTCACTGCGATGAAAACCTCGGCGCTCATGGCGGTGGCAGTGTCATCGAGTTGGACGTCGCAGCGTGGAAAGGCTCTGCCCGTGAGCCGCCCCATCCCAGTAGAGAAACTGACAGTCCCGGGTACTGAGTCCACTGCGGCCTCTACGATCTTGGTCAGCGCGCGTTCGGTAACAACTACAGACATCAGCCGCGACGTCCCCGTCCGATGTTGTCCCACGCGCTACGAAGATCAATGATGCCGTCGAAATGCGCTCCGATAGCTGCGCCGATCGCGGAAAACAGCAGGGCCCAAAATAGGCCGAGCCAACCGCCGAGAATCAGCGCGAAAGCACAAGCGAGCCCCAAGAAAAGGCCAGTGCGTAAATTAGTTGGCATGGTGGGGTCCTTAGTCGATATCGCCGATAGTTACGTGAACTGGGAGGTTGCTCAGGGGCTGTGTGGCGGCCACGATGACGTTGCCAAGCATGCGTAGATCGCCTGCATCGCGCGTGGCGACGACGTGGATTTCCAAACAGTGGTCGGTGACCCGCACACCCGGGACACGCTCGCCGGGGTAGAGCAGTGCGACCTCCCCGAACAAGCCGGGATGCATGTCGTGCACACCCGGAATGCTGCGGACAATGCTGAGCAACTCCAGCGCGGCTGCCTTGGAAAGCTGCGCTGACATCTATTTGACTCGCGGAGGACTGGTCGGTTCCTCGGAATCCTCCTCGTCCCGGGCGAGGAAAATGTCATGGACCGTAATATTTACTTCAGCCACCTCGAGACCTGTCATACGCTCGAGCGCAAGGATGACATTGCGTCGAATTGCTTCGGCAAGCTCGTGGATGGCTACGCCGTATTCGGCAACAATGGCAATATCAACGGCTGCCTGTGTGGCACCAACTTCCACAGAGACGCCCTGTTGCATATTGGTTCGAGATCCGGGAATGTTCTCTCGAAGCGCGCCGACCATGCGGGCAGTTCCGCCGCCGAGCGCATGAACCCCGGAAACCTCACGAGCGGCCATACCGGCGATTTTAGAAACAACCACATCTTCGATCTGAGTGCGACCGCGACTGTCTGGCGTGGGTACTGGCAATGCTTCGGACATGTCGATGTCTCCTCTAGGTAAAAACAGCAGGTCTCACTCAATCCTAGGTGCATTTTCATCTTTGGGAAATGCTGATTGTGTACTTGCTAACATTTCCTGCGGACAGGGCTTGTATTTTTGTTTCCTGCGTGCTTTACTAGTCAGGTTGCTTTAACAACGCGTTAATTCTGTGTGTCTAACACCGGAGATCGTGATGGTAGGGCAAACATGAACTTCCTTCTTAAAGGTGGGAGGTTGTTCGTACTCTGGAGCCCGGCTCAGGAGTGCGGAGGACCGAAGCATGAAGGGGCATGGCAAATAAACAGCGGCAGTCGGCAAGGAACACGCTTATCGCGAGATAAGATCCCTTCCACTTGATGAAGATGCGCAGAGTATGGCGTGGATAACACGGTGCTTTCCTCTTCAGTTCAAGGCCCGAGATGCAGGTGCGTTTGCAATGCAACTTCGTCTCTTCGGACCTTAACTAGTAAGTCAAGTAACTGGCGTTGGACGCCAAGCCCCAACAGGCTCGGACAACGTTATAGAGAAATCAGCGATTCCCACCGCTCAAGAATTGATGTGGGACAGCGAGGAAGAGGATAAGCGTGGCGGGACAAAAGATCCGCATTAGGCTCAAGGCCTACGACCACGAGGCGATCGACGCATCTGCGAAGAAAATCGTCGAGACGGTCACCCGTACCGGTGCCCGCGTTGTCGGCCCTGTGCCACTGCCTACTGAAAAGAACGTTTACGCCGTTATTCGTTCTCCACACAAGTACAAGGACTCTCGTGAGCATTTCGAAATGCGCACTCACAAGCGTCTGATTGACATCCTCGACCCGACGCCGAAGACGGTTGACGCGCTCATGCGCATCGACCTTCCGGCTAGCGTCGACGTGAACATTCAGTGATCGACGGAAATACTTGGCGGAGAATAGATAATGAGTGAAAACGAAGTAAAGGGCATTCTGGGCACCAAGCTCGGCATGACCCAGATCTTCGACGAGGATAACCGCGTAATTCCGGTAACCGTCGTCGAAGCTGGTCCATGTGTCGTAACCCAGATTCGCACCGTTGAAACCGATGGCTACAACGCCATCCAAATCGCCTTTGGCGAAATCGACCCACGCAAGGCAAACAAGCCTGCTGCCGGCCACTTCGGCAAGGCTGGTGTCACCCCACGTCGTCACGTAACCGAAATCCGCATGGATGATGTTTCCGGTTACGAAGTTGGCCAGGACGTCACCGTTGACATCTTCGAAGGCATCACCTTCGTTGACGTCACCGGCACCTCCAAGGGCAAGGGCTTCGCTGGTGGCATGAAGCGCCACGGCTTTGCTGGCCAGGGCGCATCCCACGGTAACCAGGCAGCTCACCGCCGCGTCGGCGGTATTGGTGCTTGTGCTACCCCAGGTCGCGTCTTCAAGGGCACCCGCATGGCAGGTCGCATGGGTAATGACCGCGTCACCACCCAGAACCTGAAGGTTCAGAAGATCGACGCCGAGGCAAACCTCCTGATCATCAAGGGTGCTATCCCTGGTGTTCGCGGTGGCCTCGTAACCGTTAAGACCGCAGTGAAGGGCGGTGCACACGCATGACCAATCTAAAGTTGGACGTCCACACCGCTGACGGCAAGACCTCCGGCACGGTTGAACTACCTGCCGAGATCTTTGACCGCGAAGCATCTGTTGCTCTCATGCACCAGGTTGTCAACGCACAGCGCGCAGCTGCTCGCCAGGGCACCCACGCAACGAAGACTCGTGCGATGGTCTCCGGTGGCGGCAGGAAGCCGTTCCGCCAGAAGGGAACCGGTCGCGCTCGTCAGGGCTCGATCCGTGCTCCACACTTCGCTGGCGGCGGCATCGCGCACGGCCCACAGCCTCGCAACTACGAGCAGCGCACCCCTAAGAAGATGATTAAGGCTGCACTGTACGGCTCCCTGTCTGACCGTGCACGCAACGATCGTATTCACGTGGTAACTGAGCTCGTACCGGGTCAAACCCCATCTACGAAGTCTGCACGTGCATTCCTCGAGCGTCTGACCGAGCGCAAGAACGTACTCGTCGTCCTCGGCCGTGAAGACATCACCGCATGGAAGAGTGTTAACAACCTCCCAGGCGTACACACCCTGGCAGCTGATCAGCTGAACACTTACGACGTCCTCAAGTCTGATGACATCGTGTTCTCTGTTGAGGCTCTTAACACCTTCATCGACCGCGCTACCGGCGCGGCCAAGGAGGAGGCTAAGTAATGGCTACCATCGCAGATCCACGCGACATCATCCTCGCACCGGTCGTATCTGAAAAGTCTTACGGCCTCATGGAGCAGGGTCAGTACACCTTCCTGGTGGCTCCTTCCTCCAACAAGACTGAGATCAAGATTGCTATCGAGCAGATCTTTGGTGTCAAGGTTGCTTCCGTTAACACCATCAACCGTGAGGGCAAGCGCAAGCGTACCCGCACCGGTTATGGTCAGCGTAAGTCCACCAAGCGCGCCATCGTCACCCTGCGCGAGGGCAGCGATCCAATCGACATCTTCGGCGGTTCCGCCTCCTAAGCGGCGGCGGAAAGTTAAGGACCAGAAAAACTATGGCTATTCGTAAGTACAAGCCGACAACCCCGGGTCGCCGCCAGAGCTCCGTTTCGATGTTCGAGGAGATCACTCGCTCGACTCCGGAGAAGTCTCTGCTGCGCCCGCTGTCCAAGTCGGGCGGCCGTAACGTACACGGCCACATCACCACCCGTCACAAGGGTGGCGGACACAAGCGTCAGTACCGTGTCATCGACTTCCGTCGTGCAGACAAAGACGGTATCACCGCTAAGGTCGCTCACATCGAGTACGACCCAAACCGTACCGCTAACATTGCTCTCCTTCACTTCCGTGATGGTGAGAAGCGATACATCATTGCTCCTAAGGGCCTGAAGCAGGGCGCTATCCTCGAGTCCGGCGCAAACGCCGACATCAAGGTTGGCAACAACCTGCCACTGCGCAACATCCCTGCTGGTGCAACCATCCACTGCGTGGAGCTGAAGCCAGGTGGCGGTGCCAAGATGGCCCGTTCCGCAGGTACCTCCATTCAGCTGCTCGGTAAGGAAGGCACGTACGCAATCCTGCGTATGCCGTCTTCTGAAATCCGTCGCGTTGACATTCGTTGCCGTGCAACCGTTGGTGAGGTCGGCAACGCTGACCAGATCAACATCCGTTGGGGCAAGGCCGGCCGTATGCGCTGGAAGGGCGTTCGCCCAACCGTCCGTGGTGTCGTTATGAACCCGGTCGATCACCCACACGGTGGTGGTGAAGGTAAGACCTCCGGTGGTCGTCACCCAGTTTCTCCTTGGGGTCAGCCAGAGGGTCGTACCCGCAAGCCAAACCGTCCGTCCGATCGCCTGATCGTTCGTCGCCGCCGCTCCAACAAGAACAAGAAGCGCTAAGAGGAGGTAGAAAATGCCACGCAGCCTTAAGAAGGGCCCGTTTGTCGATGAGCACCTCCTCAACAAGGTCGACGCTCAGAACGAAAAGGGCACCAAGCAGGTCATCAAGACCTGGTCTCGCCGCTCCACCATTCTCCCTGATTTCATCGGTCACACCTTCGCCGTCCACGACGGTCGCAAGCACGTGCCGGTATTCATTGATGACTCCATGGTTGGCCACAAGCTCGGCGAGTTCGCACCAACCAAGACCTTCAAGGGTCACATCAAGGAAGACAAGAAGGGACGTCGATAAGCGATGAGTGACCAAATCACCACCGCCCGCGCGACCGCGCGCTTCGTCCGGGTCACCCCGATGAAGGCACGCCGCGTCATCGATCTCGTTCGCGGCAAGACCGTGTCCGAGGCAATGGCTATCCTGAAGTACGCCCCACAGGCTGCTGCAGAGCCAGTTGCAAAGGTCGTTGCATCCGCAGCAGCAAACGCTGAGAACAACTTCGGCATGGAGCCACGCACCTTGGTCATCTCTGAGGCATACGCCGATGAGGGACCAACCATGCGTCGCTTCCAGCCACGTGCTCAGGGTCGCGCATTCATTATCCGTAAGCGCACCAGCCACATCACCGTGGTTGTTGAGAGCCAGAAGGAAGGGGCCAAGTAGTGGGCCAGAAAATCCATCCACACGGCCTACGCTTGGGCATTACTTCCGACTGGAAGTCCCACTGGTACGCCGACAAGTCTTACTCTGACTACATCGCAGAAGACATCAAGATCCGCGAGTTCCTCGCTAAGGGCCTCGACCGCGCCGGCGTTGCCGACGTCGTCATCGAGCGCACCCGCGATCGCGTCCGCGTTGACATTCACACCGCCCGCCCGGGCATCGTGATTGGTCGTCGCGGCTCCGAAGCTGACCGCATTCGCGGTGAGCTGGAGAAGCTGACCGGCAAGCAGGTCGCACTCAACATTCTTGAGGTCAAGAACATCGACGCTAACGCTCAGCTGGTGGCACAGTCCATCGCCGAGCAGCTCACCAACCGTGTGGCATTCCGTCGCGCTATGCGCAAGGCAATCCAGGGCGCAATGCGTCAGCCACAGGTCAAGGGCATCAAGGTTGTATGTTCCGGTCGTCTCGGCGGCGCCGAGATGTCTCGCACCGAGCGCTACCATGAGGGTCGCGTTCCGCTGCACACCCTTCGCGCCGAAATTGACTACGGTACCTACGAAGCTCACACCACCTTCGGACGCATCGGCGTCAAGGTGTGGATCTACAAGGGTGACGTTGTTGGTGGCCGTCGCGAGTCCGAAATGAACGCACCAGCTGCCGGCCGTGGCCGCGGCGATCGTCGCGAGCGTCCACGTCGTGGTGGCCAGCGTCGTCAGCGTGCAGAGCAGAAGCAGGAGGGCTAAGAATGCTTATCCCTAAGCGCGTCAAGTACCGCCGTCAGCACCGCCCACACCGCACTGGTGTTTCCAAGGGTGGCAACCGCGTTACCTTCGGTGATTACGGCATCCAGGCTCTCGAGCCTGCCTACATCACCAACCGTCAGATCGAGTCCGCTCGTATCGCCATCAACCGCCACGTCAAGCGTGGTGGCAAGGTATGGATCAACATTTTCCCTGACCGCCCACTGACCCAGAAAGCACTCGGCGTGCGTATGGGTTCCGGTAAGGGTGGCGTGGAAAAGTGGGTCGCCAACGTCAAGCCAGGTCGCATTCTCTTTGAGATGAGCTACCCAAACGAAGAAACCGCTCTCGAAGCGCTTCGTCGTGCTGGCCAGAAGCTGCCTTGCAAGGTCCGCATCGTTAAGAAGGAGGACCAGTTCTAATGGCATCTGGTATCCCTGCACACGAGCTCCGCGAGCTCAATGCTGAAGAGCTGACCAACCGTCTGAAGGAAGCCAAGGAAGAGCTCTTCAACCTGCGCTTCCAGATGGCAACCGGCCAGCTGACCAACAACCGCCGCCTACGCGTGGTCAAGCAGGACATTGCCCGTATCTACACGGTTATCCGTGAGCGCGAGCTGGGCCTGTCCGTTGTCCCGGGAGCTGAGGCTTAATCATGAGTGAGGCAACTGTGAACAACACTGAAAAGAAGGAAAAGGGCGGCCGCAAGGTTCGTACCGGCTACGTTGTTTCCGACAAGATGACTAAGACCATTGTCGTCGAATTGGAAGACCGTAAGCAGCACGCACTGTACGGCAAGACCATTCGTTCCAACTCGAAGGTCAAGGCTCACGATGAAGAGGAGATCGCCGGCATCGGTGACCTCGTCAAGATCGAGGAGACCCGTCCGCTGTCTAAGGACAAGCACTTCCGTCTCGTCGAAATCGTCGAGAAGGCCCGCTAGTCTGGCCGAGTTATCAGCTCCACTCAGTGGAGTGTGGTAATTCAGCAAGGGCAAGCCCCAGCCAAGTTTTTGGCCGGGGCTTGCCCTTTTTGCACGTCTACGACACTCTTCCCAACAATACTGAGCAAACAAGGGGGTAGGGTAAACCCTGATATTTGTCAGGGTTTGTTGAATCTATTTTTCCGTAGCTCCTATTCTTATAATATTGGCTACCAGAAACTATACAAAGGAATCGCGGAAATGCGGAAAAAGCTCGTTGCAGGCATCGCAGCGTTGGCCGTCGTTGGCGGAGGGGGTGCCTGGGCTGCTGCTTCAATGCTGGGCAAAGATTCCTATCCCGCGATCGCGGCCTCTGAGGTCAAAGAGGTAGAGAAGAAGGACGTGGTGGCCAAGGTCGCGACTACGGGCGAAGTCATGGCGGACAAGTACACCTCGGTGACTACGCGTCTGACTGGGCCAGTGCTAGAGCTGAAGGTGCGCGCAGGCGACAAGGTACAAGCGGACCAAGTCCTCGCCCGCATGGACACCACAGAACTCCAGCGTCAGGTCGAACTACAAGCTGCGCAGCAAGCGGAAGCAGCCGCAGCTGCTCAACAACAACTCGCTACGGCTCAAAATGCGTACCAGCAGTCGCGGGACCGCTACCAGATGGGCATGAACCCGGAGATCAACAGCGCTACGGCTGCGCTGCGCCAAGCTGACTCCGAACTAACCTTGGCCCAGAAGCAATATAACGACCTGCAATCCGACCGCCTCCAAGGCGCAGATCCGCGCATCGCTGAACAAGACCGGGCTCTCGTCGCAGCGCGTGACGAGAACCGAGATGCTGCTATCGAGCTTGCCCGGATTACTGCGACCACAATCTACGGGGTACTGGTGGAAGATACCGCCTCGCCGGTGGCAACCCTAGACATGGCGACTGCCGAGGATCGCCTCGACCGAGCTGAGCGCGACGCCGACCTCAAGCAGCAAGAAATGCAGCGCACCCTCGTGGCAGTGGATCGAGATCTCGCGGTAGCACAAGCCAAGGTCGCGGATGCTGCGGCGGCGCAACAAGAAGCTGAGTTGGCCGTGGAGTCCGCTCGACTCGCCACCCTGCAACAAATCGACGCCGAGAGAATCGCCGCTGAGCAAGCCGCGGCGGGGGTGGACGCAGCCGGTGCTAGCCAATCAGTTACTTCGCGACACATGCAGGTGGATATGTCAGAGGCTGAGGTGCGTGCACCGCATGCCGGGGTGATCTCAGAGTTGGGCGCGATAGAAGGAGCGGCCCCTGAAGGCGTGCTGCTTACTGTCGCCGATACTGATCGGCTCACCGTGACGGCGAAGGTGAAGGAATCTGAGGTCGGCAAGCTTAAGGCCGGCGACGAAGTCACGTTTACTACGCCGGCAACCGGGGATAAGAAGTTTAGTGGCAACGTGGTCCGGATTTCCCCGGTAGCGCAGACTCCACAGGCGGAAGGCGAGAAGCAGCCGAGTCAGAAGGCAGAGTTCCCGGTCGAGATCGCAGTAACCGGGGACAAGGAGGGACTCCGGCTCGGAGCTAGCGCGAAGCTGCAGATTGTCGTCGATAAGCGCCCCCAAGCTCTCGCCGTGCCGCGGGAAGCCGTGATCAAAACCGAGACTGGTCATGACGTGCTCATCTTGGCGGAGGAGTCAGATGCCTGGCGGGTCAAGCGAGTCCCGGTGGACCTGGTCACAGAAAGCAACTTTGATGCGGTGATCACAGGGCTAGAAATTAAAGCTGGCACCAAGGTGGTGACGTCGGTAAGTAAGCACGAGGCGGACGTCGATAAGCTCGTATCGATTGAGGGGTAGCGCGATGACGCACCTCATCGACTTACGCGGCATCGTCCGCACTTTCAACGCCGGGCTTGACAGTGAATTAACCGTGCTGCACGGGGTGGATTTTCATATCGATCCGGGGGAGTTCGTGGCGGTGATTGGTGCCTCGGGATCCGGTAAATCGACACTGATGAACATTGTCGGGATGCTGGATCGCCCCACTGCAGGCAGCTACAGTTTCGACGGCGTGAACGTGCTGGAATCCGACGACGATGAGCTCGCGCGCTACCGGAGCGAAAACATCGGCTTCGTCTTTCAGAACTTCAACCTCATCGGAAGGATTGACGCCCTGAAAAACGTGGAGATGCCGATGATGTATGCCGGAGTCAAGGTCAATCAGCGACGTGAACGCGCACAAGAGCTACTAGAAATGGTGGGGATGGCAGACCGCATGGGGCACCTGCCGAATCAGCTTTCTGGTGGGCAGAAGCAGCGCGTAGCTATTGCCCGGGCATTGGCGAACAACCCGGACCTCATCCTGGCTGATGAACCTACCGGTGCGCTCGACACCGCGACCGGAAGGATGGTCATGGACCTGTTCCATGAGCTCAACCAGGAACATGGGACAACGATCGCCTTTATTACGCACAACCCCGAGCTTGCGGCAGAAACACAGCGCACCGTCATGATGGTCGACGGCAAAATCATGGCGGCGGAGGACGAGACAACCGATGTCCATTAGAGAGGCCATTTCGCTAGCGCTCGGCAGCCTAAAGACTGCGAAAATGCGCTCCATGCTGACACTGCTCGGCATCATCATCGGCATCGCTTCCGTGATTACCATCATGACGCTTGGCCACGCCCTCAAAACCCAGACTTTCGGAAGCCTGGCTGCATTCGGGGCGAGTGACCTGTCAGTCTCCGTGACCCAGCGCAGCGAAGCTGCGGAAGAGGAACAAAACTACTTCAACGAAGCCGTGGCCGACCCGGATTCCCTCATCACCGAAGCACAAGTCGAGGCGCTCCGAGAACATTTCGGGCCGCAGATCAGTGGCGTCGGGATCGGTAACCCCAGCTATCAGCGAGGTGAAGTACACCGCCTCAGCTCCATTGGAGCCAGCCTTGCTGCGAAGGACCAGAAAGTGTCTTTGGCTCCCGTGAACGCAGATTTCCTGTGGATGAACAGCGTTGATATCGAAGCGGGACGCCCCATACTGGAGCAAGACCTTTCAGAGGAGCGGCATGTAGCGGTGATCTCGCCCGAAGTCTCCGATGCGCTATTCGAAGGCGATGCGAATGCTGCCTTGGGCTCCGAAATAGAGTTCACCGCTGAGGGTGAATCGCAGGTGTTCAACGTGGTGGGAGTGGCGAAGAAAGCGAAGCAAGGGCTGCTAGTCGGCTCGATGGAAACCGCCTCTGTATATATTCCTTATGCTTTGCTGCCCGCAGAAGTTGATTCGGATTCGGGGGTCCTGACGCCCGACGCGTACTCCAGCATCAGCGTTCGGGTTGCCGGGACTGGTGACAGTAATCAACTTAAGCAGGATATCCAGTCCTACTTCGATCAGCTTTATGAGAGCAATGATGACTACCGGGTCAAAGTGTCGGACTTTGGTAGCGAACTGGAGTCTGTCAATAGCGTGCTGAACTCGATCAGCATGGTGGTAGCGGCTATCGGTGGCATTTCCCTCCTCGTTGGTGGCATCGGCGTCATGAACGTCATGCTCATCACCGTGACTGAACGTACCCGAGAGATCGGCGTGCGGAAGGCCCTTGGGGCGCGCCGTCGGGACATCAAATGGCAGTTTGTGATCGAGGCGATGATTATCGGACTTGTCGGCGGAATGATTGGCGTGGTGATCGGTTCCGTATTCGGCATGATCGGTGCCCAACTGTTGGGTACTTTCGTGTTCCCTCCGCTCGGCGTGGTGCTGGTATCGCTGTTGTTCTCGCTGGCTACCGGCCTGTTCTTCGGCTACTACCCCGCAGCGAAAGCTGCGCGGCTGAACCCGATCGATGCCTTGCGCTACGAATAGCTCGCCTAGACTCAGGGGAGTGAAAGACCCCACTCGAATACCAAAACTGCTCGGCCAGGTTCAGGACCTATGGGAGGCGCTGCCGCAGCTCGACTTTGCCGACCTGCTCCGGTTACTGGACAACAGTGGCGTGGGTGGCTTGGATGATGCGGACGCGGCAGAGGCACTCCAACAGCTCTGCCAGCGCTATCCGCGCACCGTGCAGCACACTTCGGTGGCAGTGACGGTGCGAACACAAGAACATCTTCTTAGCCTAGATGCAGAAACCGTGGTTGTTCGAAGTTCTCACGCGCGCGCAGCGCAACGCCCCGTGACTTGGGCCTTGGACGAGGTCATCAAAGCTGAGGTGGGTGCACCGCTCATCCTGAGGGACACCACAGGAATACGCCGCCGCTTCGGGGTAGTCGAGCAGATCCGCCCGCTTATCGACGCCCCTAAACTTTCACTTACCCACTTACCAGCACTCGACCGACGCACGCTCGGCGAAGATAGCTTCGTGGTGTCCTGCGAAGGCGACGTCACGGTTTCGCTTGCCCACGCGCTGCGGACGTTTCACCAGCAGCGCCGCAACACCACCATGACTGAATTGCCGTGGGACTTAGTACTCCCCACCGCAGTGGGAGAGCAGCTGGTGGTGCAGCTGCGCGATGGCGGTGGCAACGTGGATTTAGGCCGGATCACGGCCATCACACGGGCGTCCTAGACGGCTAACTCGCAGTGGCAATGGCGAGCTGCTTGTGGAAGTCGAGGTAGCGGCTCCGGACGTCGAGCAGCGGTGCGGTGACCTGCTCTGCACTAAGCTCCTGCACTTCGCGACGCAGCGCCCTGCGGGTCCGTGATTTGATACCCGCACCGATCGCTGCGCCAAACACCGCGGTGAACAGGCCGAGCAGTATGCCCAGGAGGAGACCTCCCGCGATGAGTAACGTCGGCAGCGGCCAGCCCTCAATGTGAGGGATGAGGGGGCCGTCAACCAGTGGGTCAATGAGCCCAGGGAAGAAGGCTACGGCCAGGTACCAGCCGATGCCAGCCAGAGCAGCGAGCAAAGCAAGCCACTGTACGAAGGTGAACAGCCCCCAGACCTTGCTGGGCTGTGCGGGCAGCTCAGTACGGGCAGCGGTGCGGTCGAGTTGCTCGGGCAGCGCCTCGATAATGTCCTCAGTGCGATCCGAGATCTGGTTTGCCCACCGTTCTGGCAATCCGCTGGCTACCGACGTAGCGTATTCGCGCACGCCCCGGTTGGCTACCGCGCGCCGGGATGCGTCGATAGGCGGGAGCGAGCTACGGTGAACGCCGACCTCATCGGACTTCTCCTGAAGGCCGAGTCTACGCAGCGGGTCTGGGCGAAGCCGCAGCATCCACGAGGTCAGCAGCCACCCCGTTTTGAGGCCGAGGCGCTTCCGGTATGCGGCTGCGGTGACGCCGGAGATGTATTCGGTACCAGCGGCCTGAGCGAGGGCATCATCCAGGGCCTTCTTCTCAGAATCGGTGACCTTCTTTAGCTTCTCACTCCCCAGCAGTGGGGCTGTCACGGCAGCTATGTCTGCCTCCAGGCGCGCCGTCTGGGCGGAATGCGCGGAGGCAACCTTTGCGATGGCGCCCCGGATGTCTGCCACGCCGGCGCCCGTCTTGGCGCTCGTGGCAATGACTTTAACTTTCTGCAGCCCGTCTTCCACTAGCAGTTGCTCCAAGGATTGCGAGACGGGACGCAAATCCTCCGGGCGCAGTTTGTCTGACTTGTTGAGCACCGCTAGTGTCACCGAGCTGTGCGCGGCATGAGGCCGGATGAAGTGATCATGAATGATCGTATCCGCGTACTTTTCGGGATCGGTGACCCAGACCAACACATCAACTTGGCCAGCCAAGCGGCTAGCGATCTCTCGGTGGATCGGCTCCACGGAGTCAAAGTCGGGCAGATCCAGCAGGATCAGCGGACCCGCATCGCGTGCGAAATCCCCACTGCGATTGCGACGGTCCTCCACCTCCAACCAATCGAGTAGCTCTTCAGCGCCTTCGGGATGCCACACCGCCGCCAGGGGAGAGGAGGTAGTAGGGCGCCGCGCAGCGGTCTTACCTAGGTCTTCCCCAACGACGGCATTGAACAAAGAAGTCTTGCCGGAGCCGGTGGCGCCGAAAAAGCCCACGACAGTATGGTCCGCGGACAAGGCACGACGCTGCGCCGCACTATCGATGACGTGCCTGAGAGCCTCTTCCTCTGCAGGGCTGAGCATGCCTTGGGCGAGTTCAGCCGCGGTTTCTAAAGCCGCCAGGCGCTGGCCTAAGGTTGCCTTGGACTTGAAAACACCCATGTCTTAGGCACCTGCTTCCGCATTAGCGTGGTCGCGGGCCACGGTGAGGTCTTGTGAGCTCGAGCCACGCACAAGGTCGTCAGTAACCTCGTAATAACGGCTACGCTCTGCCCCGAACAACGTTTCAATGCGACTATCCAGGTCAGTGCGGGCGTGCTTGGCCATCCGCCGCACAGCGTCCTCACCAAAGATCGTCTCCAACATCTTTTGGCCGAGCACTGCGGAGCCGCCAGCGATCGCGATCTCGCCTCCAGTCAGCCCAGCGGTAGAAGCAAAGACAACCAGCATCAGCGCTACGGTGACCACATTGAGCCCCAAAGACATGATGCGGGCCTGCATCCGTTTGTCGCCCGCGCTGTTTTGAATAGTGTCCACGAGGCTTGCCTGCCAGTCGCGTACCAGCTGGGCAGTAGCCTCTGTGATGTCGGCGCTGGCATGAGCCAGCTCTGGGCTTGCCGACGCCCGCAACTCCGGAGTCGCAGTACCCAGATGAGACCAGCTGCGCGTCGCTGCAGTTTCTGCGGCATCCACGACGACCGCATGCAACCCGGCTTCAATTTCAGTCTCCACTTCCCGCACCGGCGCCGGCTTGCCAGTGAAGAAGCTACCGAGGCGATCCACTGACAGGGAATACCACCGTTCCATGGTTCGGAAGGCATCCGAGGTTCCCACGAAGTCTTGCCAGCGCTGCATAACCTCTTTGCGCAGCAGATTGCCGTCCTGGGTGGCATCAATCACCTGGTCGCGGGCGCGTGCATAGGTGTCATCGATGGCGCCGTCGAGCTGGGCGGCGAATTCTTCCTCACGCGCCTTAATCTCAGCGAGCCCGGTTACCTTTGCCGTGATCTGTCCAACCACGCCTTGCACCGTCTTCGCTGCCATTGCTCTGCGGGCGACAGAATCCGCAGCCAGCTGCGCCAAATGATCGCGCAGCGGAGCAACAAGGTCGAGTGCAAGCAGCCCAGAAAGATGCTCAACATAGGGTACCGTGATGAGCTTCGAATCACCGAGCTGGGCGTCGAGCATCATGCGCCGGAGATCCTCCGGGACAGTCCGCATCGCTTCCTCGTCGACCCGGTTGAGCACCACTATGACCTCGATGTTGCGGGATGCCGCATCGTGCAGGAAATTCCAAACCAGCTGATCTGCGTACCGCGCCGGGGTGGTGACAAAGATCCACAGGTCCGCCGCCGCAAGGAGCTGCGAGGCGAGGGCCCGGTTCTTATCATCGATGGAATCGAAGTCGGGGGCGTCGAGAAGCGCGAGGCCCGGCCGCAGAGTCTCGGTGGTTACGGTGCGTAGTGAGGTGGCGGTGGGATTCGCAGCAGCCGCGCCGTGTTCGCGGGCGAGGCCTGGTAAAACCTGTCCAGCGGCGAACCACTCGGCATCCTCCGGATTGGCCACCAGAACCGGTTGGCGGGTAGTCGGCCGGATCGCGCCGGAAACACTCACTTGCGAGCCCACAACGGCGTTGACCAGCGTCGATTTTCCGCTGCCGGTGGAACCGCCGATCACGGCAAGTAGCGGTGCATCGATGTTTGTCAGCCGCGGCAGAACATAGTCGTCTACCTGGTGGACGAGGGCCTGGGCAGTCTCCTGCGCGGAAGGTTCCAACACGAAGGTGGTGTCGGAGAGTACGTCGCGCAGCTGAGTGACTGAGGCGGAAGTGTGCTCGATCATTTCTCTATTGTTCCACTGTTTAGGCGCTGCCGGTGTAAATCGTGCAAAGACTCAACACGGTGAGAAGCGCAGGAGGGGCCTTAGGTTTGTCGATAAGACTTGAAGCACGCAATCGCAGTCAGCAGAGCGGCAGGGATCCACGTAACGGGTGACAGCGCCACAGTGAGGAAGCCAATCACTGCAATGATGCTGGACATTAGAGACAGGTCGCGCGCCGGCGACGGCAGTACCGCGAGAGTTCGTGTCAACTGCAACACGCCGACCATGGCGGGGACGGCGAGGAGCTGCGAAATGACCCAATCCTGTGAGAACGGGTACAAAGAGCAGAGCAGCCAACACGGCCCTGCCAGCGCGTAGCCGAGAAGGAACGCTAGCGGCCAGGGGCTTTTCGCCGCAGCGGAGGCGTGCTTAGTGAAGCGAGTTGAAGTTGCCGCGAAGAGCGCAACACCGAGAGCGAATACGGTGAACAGAGCGTAATGGATGTGCAGGCCAGGAGAAAGCACGTCATCACCCGGATCCATGGTGTCAAGGGCCGCGATGATCCACAGCAAAATCCCAATGACTGCACTTAGGGAGCCAAGAATGCGGCTGGAAAGCAACTCGCTGCGGTAACACGCTAGGCCGATAACAGCACACGTGACGAGCCCTAGGATTGCCACCAATGGTGTTCGGGTTGGCAAAAGAAAAACGAAACCAAGAATCAGCAGACTAAACCAGCCTGCGATCAGCATCGGCCCCGGCGGAACTGAGTTCAGAAGCTTTGAATTGAACATAACTCCGCTACTCTTCGCGTGCCGAGCGTTCTTGCCGGCCCCGGCGCCAGGGGCGCAGCTCGAACGATTCAACGACCGCAGCAGCAAAAGTACTGAGTAGTGCCAATTCGCTACCAAAAAGCCCGAAGAAGGGAATGGCCCCCAGCATGCATAGCACCGCGCCAATGGTGGACAAGATCTTCGCGTGCGGGTTGTGCTTGACGTTAGTGGCCACCAGCAACTGGATGCCGCCGATGAAAACGGGCACCAGCAGCAATGGGATGAACCAGTCCTGGAGAGCCGTATCTAACGCCTGGTTTGAGTATCGGTACCACGTGAAGGCCTGAGCTGCTAGCTGCAAAGCCAGGAACAGTGCGGCCCAGGTGAAGCGGTATTGTGCCCGCTCTAGCCACGGTTGGACAATCGCTCCGAACAATGCAAAGGCTGTGATCACAAATCCCACAACGGCCAAAAGACCAGTGATGTTGATGACGGGATCGCCTGGTTCTGAGGTGAGCGCAACAAGCAGCCAACTGCCCCAACCTGGCAAATTGAGCAGAGAACCGACGATCGCTAGCGCCTTGGGTGTTCCCACCGTGTGCTTGCGGTATACGCTGAACAGGACTACGGCAGAGCCGAGTAAGGCTAGAACGCTGGGGACAATGAGACGTGCCGGCCAGGAGAGGCCAAATCCGCTGCCGAGGAAAACTAACGCAGCGATCGCCTGCAAGGTGAGGCCGGCTAGCAGTAGGCGATAGGTCATAGCTTTAGAGCTTAGCTGGCGTGGAAAGCTTTATCGGAAACACGGATTTTGAAGCGAAACTCCAGCGTGTTAGGCTACTTCAGTTGCACAACCCGCGAGATCCATAATCCCAGCTTTGGCTAAGGAAATGGGCCCGGAACTTTTTCGTGTTTTACCTTGTGCAACACCGACCGCGTGCGCTCGGGACGGAAATCCGGCGCACATCAAGTTTCAACCAGGTCAGGAGACCCTAGTGATTCAGCAAGAATCGCGTCTGAAGGTTGCCGATAACACCGGTGCACGTGAAATCCTGTGCATCCGCGTTCTCGGTGGCTCCACTCGACGCTTTGCTGGCATTGGCGACGTCATCGTCGCTACTGTCAAGGAAGCTGCCCCAGGCGGCAACGTAAAGAAGGGCGAGATTGTCAAGGCAGTCATCGTCCGCGCCAAGAAGGAAACCCGTCGCGCAGACGGCTCCTACATTCGCTTCGATGAGAACGCTGCAGTTCTCATCAAGAACGACAACGAGCCAAAGGGCACCCGTATCTTCGGCCCAGTCGCTCGTGAGCTTCGTGACAAGAAGTTCATGAAGATCGTTTCTCTCGCACCGGAGGTGATCTAACCCATGAAGATCCATAAGGGCGATAACGTACTCGTCATCTCCGGCCCAGACAAGGGCGCAAAGGGCAAGGTCATTCAGGCTTTCCCAAAGACCAACAAGGTCATCGTTGAGGGTGTCAACCGCATCAAGAAGCACGTTGCTAACTCCGCACCAGAGCGTGGCGCAGAGTCCGGCGGCATCGTGACTCAGGAAGCCCCGATCCACGTTTCGAACGTCATGGTTCTCGACGCCGACGGCAACCCAACTCGCGTTGCCTACCGCGTAGACGAGAACGGCAAGCGCGTTCGTATCTCGCGTAAGAACGGGAAGGACATCTAAAATGAGCGAAAACTACACTCCGCGTCTCAAGACCCGTTACCGCGAAGAGATCCGCACCAAGCTGAATGAAGAGTTCTCCTACGAGAACATCATGCAGATCCCTGGCGTAGTCAAGGTTGTTGTCAACATGGGTGTCGGCGACGCCGCTCGTGACTCCAAGCTGATCAACGGCGCACTCGAAGACCTCACCCTGATCACCGGTCAGAAGCCAGAGCTTCGTCGTGCGAAGAAGTCCATCGCTAACTTCAAGCTTCGCGAAGGCATGCCAATTGGCGCTCGCGTTACCTTGCGTGGCGACCGTATGTGGGAATTCCTCGACCGTCTGCTGACCGTCGCCCTCCCACGTATCCGCGACTTCCGTGGTCTCTCCGACCAGCAGTTCGACGGCCACGGTAACTACACCTTCGGCCTCACCGAGCAGACCATGTTCTACGAAATCGATGTTGACAAGGTCGACCGCCCACGCGGTATGGACATCACCATCGTCACCACGGCTACGAACAATGACGAAGGCCGCGCGCTGCTGCGCGAACTGGGCTTCCCATTCAAGAAGCCAGGCCAGGCTGAGCACTAGCCTTTCTCGGTTCTAAACCCGCTACCTTGTTTTAGGTAGCGGGTTTTCTGCTGGGATAAGAGGATTCTAGCGGCTTAGAAGGCTGCGACCATGATTTCGCCCCCATGATTTTGTGAATGGTCGTTCAGAATGCTGACTAGTAGCGCTCTTGTTACCTGCAAAATCATGGGGGCGAAATCATGATCGTGTTGTCGCCGACTGGTGGGTGGCTATCGGATTCCGTCGACGCGTAGAAGAGAGTACAGAATTGGCTCACTACCGCCATGTGATATGCCTGAGACAGAAAACGGGCGAGGTCTAGTGGAACTGCTCTTCCTCAGTCGAGCCCTTCAGGGCAGCAGTGGAGGTATTTGGATCCACGGTGGTGGCGATCTGATCGAAATAGCCTGCGCCCACTTCGCGCTGATGCTTGACGGCGGTGAAACCACGCTCTTCGGCAGCCTGGAACTCGCGGTTCTGCAGGTCAACGAAGGAGGTCATGCCTTTGCGGGCGTAGCCGTGAGCCAGATCGAACATGCCGTAGTTGAGGGCATGGAAGCCAGCCAGGGTGATGAACTGGAACTTGAAGCCCATGGCGCCGAGTTCGCGCTGGAACTTGGCGATGGTGGCGTCGTCGAGGTGCTTGGACCAGTTGAAGGATGGGGAGCAGTTGTAGGACAACAGTTGGTCTGGGTATTCGGACTTGACGGCTTCAGCAAACTTCTTGGCGAGCTCCAGATCCGGGGTGCCGGTTTCCATCCAGATCATGTCGGCGTAAGGCGCGTAAGACTTCGCACGTGCGATACATGGTTCGATGCCGTTCTGAATCTTGTAGAAGCCTTCTGCGGTGCGTTCGCCGGTGATGAATGGGCGGTCGCGCTCGTCGACGTCGGAGGTGATGAGGGTGGCTGCTTCGGCGTCGGTGCGGGCGATCACCACAGTCGGGGTGTTAGCAACGTCGGCTGCTAGGCGGGCAGCGTTCAGGGTGCGGATGTGCTGCTGGGTTGGGATGAGGACCTTGCCGCCGAGGTGACCACACTTCTTCTCGGAAGCGAGCTGGTCTTCCCAGTGGGTGCCAGCGGCACCGGCAGCGATCATTGCCTTCTGGAGCTCGTAGACGTTCAGCGCTCCACCGAAGCCGGCTTCGCCGTCGGCGACGATCGGAACGAGCCAGTCTTCAACGGTAGTGTCACCCTCGGCGCGTGCGATTTCGTCGGCACGCAGTAGCGCATTGTTGATGCGGCGAACGACGTTAGGGACGGAGTTTGCTGGGTATAGGGACTGGTCTGGGTAGGTGTGCCCGGAAAGGTTGGCATCACCTGCGACCTGCCAACCGGAGAGGTACACCGCCTGCAGTCCAGCGCGTACCTGCTGGACAGCCTGGTTACCGGTCAGTGCGCCGAGTGCGTTGATGTAGGAATCATCCTTGCGGCTGACCTTTTCCCACAGGATCTCGGCTCCGCGACGCGCAAGCGTGTGCTCTTCGACGACGTTGCCCTGCAGCTCAGCTACCTGCTCGGCAGTGTAGTCACGGCTGATGCCTTCCCAGCGGGGGTTGGTGTCCCAATCCTGCTGGATCTCGGCTGCGGTACGTGGCTTGCCTACGTTGCTCATGGGATTAGCTCCTTAGTGTGTGCAAAAGGTGGGGTGTCGGAGCTGTTGGATCTCCAGAAAGGGGAGTGTGTTGCTCGACATGTCCCCAAGCATGTGTGATTTAGGTCTCGCCGTCAATGGCTTTGCGGGGTTAAGATTTGCTTGGGGGTGGGAGGGGGTTTTGTGAAAACTGCAAAATGTTAGCTTGCAAAGTTCTCTGTGACTTTGATCTCAAAAACGGCGCGGCCTGCAGGGATTGCGGGCGTATTTTGCAAACGTAGGACGCTGAGAGGACGTGAAATGAATCACTACTGTTGTAAATTTGTAAAGTTGGTAAAGGGGTAGTTTTCAAAATTTCCTTCACTTTGTGATGGGCGTCACCTAGGGTGGCTGTTACCTCGCTAACACACTTCCACTCCGGCTCGCTGCCGGATCAGCGAAGTTTGTGACGGACCAACCAAACATCGAAAGCTTCCCGAGGAGTAACCATGAGCGCGCCCATCACGATTGATTTCCAGGAACCGCACACCGAACGCGTAGAAATTGGTGGCATGAACGTCGCCCGTGTGCTGTATGACTTTGTCAATGCGGAGATTCTGCCTCACGTCGGCAAGGATGCGGACCACTTCTGGAGTGGATTTGGCCGCATCGTGCGCGACTTCACCCCTCGCAATAAGGAGCTGCTTGCCAAGCGCGATGAGTTGCAAGCCAAGCTCGATCGGCACTACGCCGAAAATCCTGGTCAGCCAGATCTTGCGGAGCATGAAGCATTCTTACGCGAGATCGGTTACCTGGTAGCACAGCCCGATCCGCAGCCAATTCGTACCGCAAACGTCGATGAGGAAATAGCCAGCATTGCAGGCCCGCAGCTCGTGGTTCCTGTCCTGAATGCCCGCTTTGCCCTCAATGCTGCGAATGCTCGCTGGGGTTCCCTCTACGACGCCCTATACGGAACTAACGCTATTTCTGAAGAAGGAGGCGCTGAGAAGAAGGGCGGCTACAACAAGGTTCGCGGTGACAAGGTCATTGCGTGGGGTCGAGACTTCCTCGACCGGGCAGTGCCTCTCGACGGCATTTCCCACAAAGACGTAGAGAAGTACAAGATCATGAGCGGCGAGTTCGTCGCAAAGGCTAAGGGCGATGAATACCGCCTGAAAGATTCCAAGGCGTACCGCGGCTTCCGGGGCACCATCGATCATCCGGAATCCATCCTGCTACGCAACAATGGTCTGCACATCATCCTGGAGCTGGACCCGATGTCCCCAATCGGCTCCACCGACCCGGTTGGCATGAAGGATATCATCCTGGAATCCGCAGTCACCACCATCATGGACTTTGAGGACTCCGTCGCCGCCGTCGATGCAGAAGATAAGGTGCTTGGCTACCGCAATTGGCTGGGTCTGATGGATGGCACTCTCACTGAGGAGGTCACGAAGGGTAACGAGACCTTCATTCGTGCGCTGCACAAGGACCGCATGTTCATGGGGCGCAATGGTGCGGAGATTCGACTGCATGGACGTTCCCTGCAGCTGGTTCGAAACGTAGGCCACCTGATGACAAACCCTGCGATCCTCATCGATGGTGAGGAGATCTTTGAGGGCATCATGGACGCCATCATCACCTCGGCCGCCGCCATTCCGGGAATGGAAAAGCGCAACCAGCTGCGCAATTCACGCACCGGTTCCATCTACATCGTGAAGCCGAAACAGCATGGTCCAGAAGAAGTAGCATTCACGAATGAGCTTTTCGGTGCCGTCGAGCGACTGCTCGAGCTGCCAGAATTCACCATCAAGGTTGGCGTGATGGATGAGGAGCGTCGTACCTCTGTCAACCTCGACGCCTGTATCCAGGAGGTTGCGGATCGCCTGGTATTCATTAACACCGGATTCCTGGATCGTACCGGCGATGAGATCCACACCTCCATGAACGCGGGCGCCATGGTGCGCAAGGCTGACCTGCAGACTTCGCCGTGGAAGCTCGCCTATGAGGACAACAACGTTGATGCGGGCATTGCGAACTCGTTGCCGGGCAAGGCTCAGATCGGCAAGGGCATGTGGGCAATGACCGAGCTCATGGCAGAGATGTTGGCTGCGAAGGGAGGCCAGCCACGCGAAGGTGCGAACACGGCATGGGTGCCATCTCCAACGGGAGCTACCCTCCATGCGACGCACTACCACGAGGTCAACGTGGCGGCGGTGCAGGAGCAACTGCGTAGCGACGGCCGTCGCGATGCATTCCACGACCTGCTCACGGTTCCGGTCGCACCAACTACGGGCTGGTCCGAGGAAGAAAAGAAGGAGGAACTGGACAACAATTGCCAGTCCATCCTGGGCTACGTGGTGCGTTGGGTCGAACAGGGCGTCGGATGTTCTAAAGTGCCGGATATCCACAACGTGGACCTCATGGAAGACCGTGCCACGCTGCGTATTTCTTCTCAGCTGCTGGCCAACTGGCTGCATCACGGCATCGTGACTGAGGAACAAATCGTTGACTCCCTGCAGCGCATGGCTGTGGTCGTCGATAAGCAGAACGAGGGTGACGTCACCTACCAGCCGATGGCCGCGGATTACAACGAATCCATCGCCTTCCAGGCCGCCAAGGATCTGATCCTGCTGGGGACGAAGAGTCCGGCGGGCTATACCGAGCCGATCCTGCACATTCGCCGTCGCGAGTTTAAGGCGAAGAATGCTTAAGTTTGCGCAGTAAAAGAGCCGGTCTGAGATTATCCCCAGGCCGGCTCTTGGGCTTAATTGCTCATAGCTGCATGGACCGCGCGGAGCATTGCAATGCGCGTTGCGATGTCGGAGTCCTTGGGTACTTGGATCTTTATTCCTCGGTAGGCCTCTGCCCCCTTCGCTGCGCTGCAGAATTCGGCCACTGTACTTGGTGTCATCCAGCTCGATGGTTCGTCAGTGCTGAGCGGTAGGTGTGCATCGGCCCATGCCGGGCCGTACTGAGTGGCATCGGGGCCAGCTCCGGAACACATGATGCCGCCCAACAGTCCGGACTCCCTTAGCTGGTTCACCTGCTTTGTGGGCTGATCGGTGTTGTGTGATTCCACCACGCTGCGTCCCCAGTTGATCGTGATCGGGGTCTTGGTATCGGCGCATGCTGCGATTTCCTCTTCGAGAGTGAGGAACTCCTTTTCTCCGGGGCCGATTCCATCATGGGCATCGCAGTGCTCGACGATGAGGGTAAGACCGAGGCTGGTCGCAATCGGAACTAGCTCAGCGAGAGACTCACTCAGTGCATTGCAGAGGGGAGTGTGGCTCGGTGCAGAGTGAACCGCTACCCGAGAAATGGTTTGCTCGCCGGTGGCTTCGTTGAGTTGGGCTGCCTTCTGCAAGACCTGGGTGGCAAAAGTCACGCCCTCTGCTCGGCCGGTCGGATCGCCGGAAGCAATTCCGAAAAGGGGATTGTTTCCCAGCGTTTTCATGGTGCCTGGGATTGCGGTGACGATGCAGCCGCGGAATCGACCAGATAGCTGCTCGGCCAGCCAGCCCCAGTCTGGGTCGGGTGCAAACGCTGTGCCGAGCCAAGGGACCTCGATGCCAGTGACGAAACCGGAGTCCGCGAGCGCGTTATAAAACTGTTCGCTTTCTACCTGTGTCGTCGGCATAGCGGCGTAGGCACCCACAATGTATTCAGGGATACTAGTCATGCCTTAAAAGTTTAGTCCTCTGAGCGCCTTCGTTCTTCGGCGGCAAAAGTCTCTGGGATCACCCAGGCAAATTGGTTTAGGAAGCCTGGTTCTGTGAACCTCAGGTAGTCCTGCCCGTGTAGCGCGACCTTGTAGATTTCATTTTCGCGAGGAAAAGCGCAGTTCTTGAGGAAGCTGCGGCCCACGCCAATCTGGTACCCCGCCAGTCCGGCCTTTTCTTTGTGAGTCCAACAGCGGAAACCGCGGTCGCTGAACTTGTGCGGGATGCTCACGGTTTTGAAGTAAGTGAAAGACAAAAAGAACAAGGCCAAAGTGATGGTGAAGTTAACGGGCCCGTCAGTATTCCATTCGGTGATTTTGTACACATAACAGAGGTTGATTCACCAGCTGACCATGCTTAGGGCAAAACCGCCCACAGTGAATACTGAATTGATGAACGAGCAAACGCCCAATGGCAGACTGACGTCTTTCAGATGAATGCCCCAGAGCTTGTGGGCTTCCAGCTCGCGAACCGCCAGTGACATTTCAGTGGGCGAGTTGGGGCGCCAGTGTATGTCATCGGAGTTGCCTTTGCGAAGCATCTCGATGAACTGACGGACGAAAGGGGAGTGGATGGCGGTCGTGTTAGAGAGGAAGAACTTGCCCTGCTGATCTTAGGTTAAGATGCCGAGCTGGCGGAGTCGAAAAAGCATGACCCAAATAAAGTTGTGTCGTCCACCGCTGAGTATCGCTATGGCCTCTGGAGATAGGCGGGGGATTTGTATGTGGTCCACGCTGCGACGGTTTTCTACAACCCACGCCAGCTTGCCGAAAGTAGAAGTAAGTACCATGCCCAGCAAGCAAGCGACATAGATTGCGTTGACCGAAAACAAAAACTCAATATCTGACATCCTTTGTCCCTCTTTATACGTCTTTTGCACGTGAAATGTGCGCGGGGATAGGAATGTTCCCAGCTGAGCGCCATTAACCGCCCCTTAGGGGTAAACGGCGTTTTCTATCACACTTTTGCTTCCAGTGTGACCCACCTCTCCGTATGGTGTGCTTTAGAACACATCAATCTGCGTGAGGAGAAGCTCCATGGTTAATACTGTCCCGCACTTCATCGGCGGCAAGAAGGTCGAAGGCTCTGCCGAGCGCACGGCCGACATCATGAACCCATCTACCGGCCAGGTCCAGGCCAAGGTCCGCCTGGCGAGCAGCGTAGAGGTCAATCAGGTCATCGAGAACGCTGCCAAGGCCCAGATCTCCTGGGCAAAGACCAACCCACAGAAGCGCATCCGCATCATCATGAAGTGGATCGCCCTCATCAACGAGAACATCGATGAGATTGCCGCCACCCTGTCCCTCGAACACGGCAAAACCCACGAGGACGCGAAGGGCGACATCATCCGTGGCACCGACGTCCTCGAGTTCGCCCTCGGTGCGCCGCACCTGCTCAAAGGGGAATACACCACCTCTGCTGGCACCGGCATCGACGTGTACTCCATGCGCCAGCCGCTCGGCGTGGTCGCAGGCATCACCCCATTCAACTTTCCGGCCATGATCCCACTGTGGAAGGCCGGGCCGGCGCTTGCTTGTGGAAACGCCTTTGTGCTCAAGCCATCCGAGCGCGACCCATCCGTCCCGGTTCGCCTGGCGGAACTCTTCATCGAGGCCGGCGGCCCGGCGGGTGTGTTCAACGTTGTCCATGGTGACAAGGGTGCCGTAGACGCGATCCTCGATTCCGAGATTATCCAGGCCGTCGGTTTCGTCGGTTCCACCCCGATCGCGCAGTATATCTACGAGCGCTGCGCAGCAACTGGCAAGCGTGCCCAGTGCTTTGGCGGTGCGAAGAACCACGCGCTGATTCTCCCAGACGCGGACATGGATCAGGTGGTTGATGCCCTCATCGGTGCTGCTTATGGCTCCGCTGGCGAGCGCTGCATGGCCATCTCCGTAGCTGTTCCAGTAGGAGAGGAAACCGCTAACGAGCTGCGCAAGAAACTGGAAGAGCGTATTCCAGAGCTCAAGGTCGGCCATTCTCTCGACCCACAGGCTTCCTACGGTCCGGTCGTCGCGCAGTCCGCCCTTGAGCGGATCGAAAAGCTGATCGGCGAGGGCGAGGCTGCGGGTGCTGAGCTGGTTATCGACGGCCGTGGCAAGGGAGCCACCGACGAGGAATTCAACGGCGAATCCCTCCAGGATGGCTACTTCATCGCCCCAACTCTCTTCGATCACGTCACCCCAGAGATGTCCATCTACACCGAGGAGATCTTCGGCCCAGTGCTCACGATCGTCCGTGCAGACACTTTTGAAGAAGCCATCAAGCTGCCAAATGAGCACGCATACGGCAATGGCGTAGCCATCTTCACCCGCAATGGCGGTGCCGCCCGCGAATTCGCTGCCCGCGTCCAAGTAGGAATGGTTGGAATCAACGTGCCAATCCCAGTGCCAATCGCCTACCACACCTTCGGTGGCTGGAAGGCCTCCGGCTTCGGCGACCTCAACCAGCACGGGCCGGACTCATTCCGCTTCTACACCAAGACCAAAACAGTTACCTCGCGCTGGCCATCCGGCACCGCCACCGGCGCAGACTTCTCCATGCCACAAATGGACTAGAAAGGAACCCACATGAGCACCATTGCATTTATCGGACTCGGCAACATGGGCGGCCCTATGGCCCGTAACCTGGTGCAGGCCGGACACACCGTCCGTGGCTTTGACGTCATGGAAGAAGCTAAAACCCAGGCGCGTGCTAACGGTATTGAGGTATGTGACAGCGCAGCTCAAGCCGCAACAGGTGCGCAGGTCATCTTCACAATGTTGCCAAATGGCAAACTCGTGGACCAGGTGTTGGAGGAGGTGTTGCCGTCGACAAGCGGCAGTGTGCTCTTCATCGACAGCTCGACCATCGCCGTCGACGAGGCCCGTGCAGCAGCGGCCAAGGTTGAGTCGCAAGGACACCGCTTTGTTGACGCCCCGGTCTCTGGTGGCATAGTCGGCGCTGATGCCGGCACACTAGCCTTCATGGTTGGTGGCACAGACGAAGCCTTCGCCCAGGCACGCCCAATCTTTGACACGCTCGGAAAAGCGGCAACCCATTGCGGCGCGATTGGCGCAGGTCAAGCGGCTAAGGTATGCAACAACATGATCCTTGGTGTGCACCAAGTTGTCCTCGCGGAAGCCATGGTGCTCGGAGAACGGCTCGGCCTCAACCCGCAGGCGTTTTTCGACGTCGTGTCCAACTCCACCGGTGCCAGCTGGGCGCTGACCACCAACTGCCCGGTCCCGGGCCCCGTGCCCACCTCTCCTGCGAACAACGATTTCAAGCCCGGCTTCGCTTCCGCGCTCATGAGCAAAGATCTGAACCTGGCTAAGAAGGCCTTGGAGGAAACTGGGACCTCGGCGGTGCTCGGGCAGGCGGCCTGCGCTTTCTACCAGGAGACGGTGGACGCAGGCTTCGGTGACAAGGATTGCTCCTACGTCATTGAGCTGGTTCGTGACCGTTAAGGATCTTTTGGACAAGACCCGCGTAGTAGTCCGCGAGATCGGCGGGTGGGAACTCCTGGAAATCGGTATCGCCCACCCGTCGCATGAGCGATAGCCCCGTGAGCAGCGCCATTGCCGCCTGTGCTCTTAGCTGGGGTGCTGGCTGCGCATGCGGGGCCTCCTCTCGGATGCGTTTTTCCAACACCGACAGGATGTCCCTCTTGATGCGCTCGCCGATTGCGCTCAAAGACTTTTCTGAACCGTCAGTCACGGTCATGGTTCGAATAATTGAATAATGCGCGGTGGTCGGGGCCGTCAAAGTCTCATGGATGGAGGTCTGGCCTAGCTGCTCGAACGGCCCCTTAAACAAAGCCGCTGCGCTTGCGGAGAAATCCACCGTGAGTTCAAACAAGTTTTCCTTGCTCTGGAAGTGTTTGATGATCAGCGGCGCACTCACCCCGGCAGCACTCGCAATGTCTTTCAAAGACACCTGGGCAAAAGTGTGCTCGCTGAAAAGCTTCCGTGAGCACTCCATAATGCGCATCTTGGTGTCCGACGGGGGATTCGCCGCATGCCGCGCATTCTTGCGTTCCGTCATTTTTCCACTCCCGGTTACGGCCCCTTAACGATCGGAGCTTTTCATGGTTATCCCGATGATAGGCATTTTTCTCTCACTTATTGTGCTAATTGTGTTGGCGTATCGCGGGCATTCGGTGGTTATTGCCGCTCCGATTGCGGCGCTACTGGCCACAGCACTTTCTGGGGCGCCGCTACTGGCCACCTATACCCAAATTTTCATGCCAGCACTGGGCAAGTTCATTACTAACTACTTCCCGCTCTTCCTCACCGGCGCGATCTTTGGCCGTCTGATGACGGTATCCGGCCTTGCACATGACCTAGCCCAAGGAATCTCTAGGGCCTTTGGTCCGAAGCGGGCGATGGCTTCCACAGTCCTCGCCACGGCCCTCCTTACGTATGGCGGTGTGAGTGCCTGGGTGGTGGCATTTACCATCGTGCCGATCGCCACGGCACTGTTCAAAGAAGCCGGGATTCCCAAACGACTAATGCCAGCGGCTATTGCGTTTGGCACCATTACTTTTGCTATCGCCGCGTTGCCGGGCAGCCCCCAGGTACACAACGTGATTCCAACCAAATACTTCGGTACCACGTCATATGCTGCGCCCGCGCTTGGGCTGACGGGCACCGCATTGATGCTCGTGCTCGGCATGGTCTGGTTGGAGTATCGAGTTCGCTCACTGCAACGCGCCGGGGAATTCTATGAACCGGAAGGCGGCTCCACATCAAATGCCGTAGCTCTGAAAGAACTCGAGGATGCTGAGGGCGGGCACGCTGATCTACCAGCTCACCGGGGTCCCGGCAGCATCACGCTCCGTGGCTTCCTGGGATTCATTCCTATTGCGGTTGTGGTGGCAATGAACTACCTGTTCATCTACGTGATTTCCAAGGAGCTTGATTTCAGCTACTTGGCGGAAAAGAAGTTTGGTGCCGTCAAACTGGATTCTGTGTTGGGCACGTGGTCGGTGACCGTCGCGCTAGCTACAGCAATCCTTGTCATTTTTCTCATGCGCCCGGGTCTATTTGCGGTATTCATTACCGGTTTGGGTGAGGGAGCACGATCGGCGATTCTGCCGGTGTTCACCACCGCCAGCGAAGTGGGTTACGGCGCTGTGATCGGCTCACTCGCCGCTTTCACTGTGCTTCGCGACGGCGTATTCTCTGTCGCGGATAATGCCCTCATCGTCGGGGTGATTTCTACCGGCGTCATCGCGGGTATCACGGGATCCTCCGCGGGCGGCCTGTCTATGACCTTGGAAACCTTCGGTGCGGACTTGGCCCGCATGGCAACTGAACAAGGGATTTCTATGGAGGCAATGCACCGCATCATGGCGATGGCCTCTGTGAGTTTCGATTCCTTGCCCCATAATGGCGCGGTACTGACCATGCTGTTGGTCTGCGGGATGACCCATAAACAGTCCTATAAGGACGTTGCGATGGTGACCGTGGTCATCCCGATCGTGGCCGTCACCGCGCTGCTTCTCGGCGTCACTGCCCTGGGATAGTTGTTGGCAATTGAGCTGCTCGGGCGAGCAAAGATGCGGCAGGGGAAATCCGGTGGTGAGGGGCGCGAAGAAGCGCAAGCAGTACCCAGTGCAGAGATTTGGGAAACGCTCGTGTTATGCGGTAGTGTTGCGCGTTGGACTTAAATCGTTGCTCTTTGGCATGCCCAAATAGGCGAACTTAAGTACCACTTGTACATTTTCCACCTACTTTGTTGTAGGCCCCCCGCCCAATGCGTCCAGCAAATTCTAAGGCAGCGAGCTCCCTAACTATTGAGTTAGGTGAGCGGCAGTGGCCGGCTAGTTAGCTGATAACGCCGGGTGGGAAGGGAACCGCAGCGAGAAAGGCATCAAGGTCACAATCCTATGACCATGACTGATCCAATTGCAGACATGCTGTCGCGTGTGCGCAACGCTAACCACGCGTACCACGACTCTGTGTCCATGCCTTCTTCCAAGTTGAAGGCAAACATCGCTGAGATCCTCAAGCAAGAGGGCTACATTGCTGGCTATGCCGTTTCTGACGAAAAGGTTGGCAAGACCCTTAAGCTAGATCTCAAGTACGGTCCATCCCGTGAGCGTTCCATTTCTGGCGTTCGTCGCGTGTCCAAGCCTGGCTTGCGCGTTTACGCTAAGTCCACCAACCTGCCAGAGGTTCTGGGTGGCTTGGGTGTGGCAATCATTTCCACTTCCCAGGGCCTCCTGACCGATCGTCAGGCTACCGAGAAGGGCGTAGGCGGAGAAGTTCTCGCCTACGTCTGGTAAGGGAGGATTGACATATGTCGCGTATCGGTAAGAACCCAATCGCAATCCCATCCGGCGTTGAGACCAAGATCGATGGTCAGAACATCGAGGTCAAGGGCCCTAAGGGCACCCTGTCTTTCGAGCTGCCAGCTCCGATCACCGTTTCCGTTGAGGGATCCGAGATCGTCGTCGCCCGTCCGGACGACCAACGTAAGAACCGCGCTCTGCATGGCCTGTCTCGCTCCTTGGTAAACAACCTCGTTGAGGGCGTTACTAAGGGCTACACCATCAAGATGGAAATCTTCGGTGTCGGCTACCGTGTGCAGCAGAAGGGCCAGAACCTTGAGTTCGCCCTGGGTTACTCTCACCCAGTTCTGATCGAAGCTCCAGAAGGCATCAAGTTCGCTGTTGATGGCAACACGAAGTTCTCGATCGAGGGTATTGACAAGCAAAAGGTCGGACAGATCGCTGCAATCATCCGTCGTCTGCGTAAGGATGACCCTTACAAGGGTAAGGGCATCCGCTACGAGGGTGAGCAGGTCCGTCGCAAGGTCGGAAAGACGGGTAAGTAATGAGCAACGAGAACAACGCAACCAAGCGCCTCCCAGTAGGCAAGGACATCTCCTCTCGTCGTCGCGAGGCTCGTGCCCGCCGCCACTTCCGCATCCGCAAGAACCTGCGTGGCACTGCCGAGACTCCACGTCTCGTCGTGCACCGCACCTCTCGCCACATGCACGTGCAGATCATCGACGACCTCGCAGGTCGTACCTTGGCTGCAGCTTCCACCATGGAAGACGCAGTGCGCGCATTTGATGGCGACAAGAAGGCACGTGGCGCCGAGGTTGGCAAGCTCATCGCTGAGCGCGCCAAGGCTGCTGGTATCGAAGCTGTGGTCTTTGACCGTGGCGGCTACCAGTACCACGGTCGCGTCGCCGCTTTGGCCGACGCTGCACGTGAAGGTGGTCTGAAGTTCTAATGATCACCGCAACCATGAACATCAACGGAAGGATCGCGTAATGCCGGGACGTGAACGGCGTAACGGCGGACGCTCCGCCGACGAGAACAACAACAGCAACAACAACAGCAACGAGCGCAACGAGCGCCGCGGTCGTGGCCGTGATCGTGATGATCGCCGCAACCAGCAGCAGGACGAGCGTTCGCAGTACATCGAGCGTGTTGTAACCATCAACCGCGTGTCTAAGGTCGTTAAGGGTGGTCGTCGCTTCAGCTTCACCGCTCTCGTCATCGTTGGCGACGGCAAGGGCATGGTTGGTGTTGGCTACGGCAAGGCCAAGGAAGTTCCAGCAGCTATCCAGAAGGGTGCAGAAGAGGCTCGCAAGAACTTCTTCCGCGTTCCAATGGTCGCTGGCACCATCACTCACCCAGTCCAGGGCGAAGCTGCAGCAGGCATCGTAATGCTGCGCCCAGCCGCTCCTGGTACCGGTGTTATCGCTGGTGGCGCTGCACGTCCAGTTTTGGAATGTGCTGGCGTTCAGGACGTCCTGTCCAAGTCCCTCGGTTCTGACAACGCTATTAACGTTGTCCATGCAACCGTGGCTGCGCTCAAGCAGCTGGTTCGCCCTGAAGAGGTCGCTGCCCGCCGTGGCAAGACTCTCGAAGAGGTCACCCCAGCCCGTATCCTGCGCGCTCGCGCAGTAGCAGCTCAGGAGGCTTAAACAATGGCCCTCAAGATTACTCAGGTTAAGGGCATCGTTGGTGCCAAGCAGAACCAGAAGGACTCGCTGCAGACTCTCGGCCTTCGTAAGATCCACCAGTCCGTCGTGCGACCTGACAACCCTCAGGTGCGCGGTCTGATCAAAGTGGTTCGTCACATGGTCGTCGTTGAAGAAGTAGCGGGGGAGTAGGTAAACAATGAGCGAACCAATTAAGCTCCACGACTTGCGCCCAGCACCGGGCTCAAACAAGGCTAAGACCCGCGTTGGCCGCGGTGAAGCATCCAAGGGTAAGACTGCAGGTCGCGGTACCAAGGGTACCAAGGCTCGTAAGCAGGTTTCGGCCTCCTTCGAAGGTGGCCAGATGCCACTGCAGATGCGTCTGCCAAAGCTGAAGGGCTTCAAGAACCCTAACCGCGTCGTTTTCCAGGTGGTAAACGTAGCGGATCTGGAGAAGGCCTTCCCTAAGGGCGGCGACGTCACCATTGCTGAGATCGTCGCAGCTGGCCTGGCTCGTAAGAACCAGCCAGTCAAGATTCTTGGCAACGGCGACCTGAGCGTCAAGCTCAACGTCACCGCAACCAAGTTCTCCAAGTCTGCCAAGGAAAAGATCGAAGCCGCTGGCGGCTCCGTCACCGAGGCTTAAGAACTTAAAGCACGAACGGCTCCTTCCCTCTTGCAGGGAGGGGGCCGTTTTTGCATGCCGGTCCGGGATGAATCCTTATCCACAGTCTCGCGCTGCATAGCAGTTATCCACAGCTGCGCCCCTAGGGGCGTCGCATAGCGGCACCGAAAGCGGTATCACTGTTGGCAAATGACTAACAGGGGGAATGATGGAGCGAATTAAAGCCCGGGTACGCAAGCTGCTGAATCAAGCCATAGATCGGCAGGGTACCCCGGAGGGGGACGTGTTCTATGAGAAGGCCTTTCAATTGCTGGCGCAGTATGGGCTGGACCGCAGTGAACTAGAGGCCGATGATGGCGCTGTTATGGTCCGAGAGTTTCCTATCACCGGCAATTATTCCGCTATGCAAGCGCGCCTACTGCTCTCGATAGCGGAAGTTCTCCATTGTGTTGGGTTCAATATTGGCCTGCGGCCGTCGCGAATCGCTTCGGTTACTCTCTTCGGCATGCCTCGGCACCTAGACAGAATCGAGCTGCTCTATTCAATCTTGCGGCTGTCCATGCTGAGCGGTGCCCAAAGAATCGACAGCACCATGGGCCTGGTCAGGGCACGTAGATCCTTTATGGCCGGGTTCGTCGCGCGCATAAGTCAGCGGTTGGCGGCAGCGGAAGCAGAGGCGTCGGACAGTGCGCAGGCTTATGCGCTAGCGCTTATCGACGACCGTACCCGCGCGAACCAAGTCCAAGCGGAGTTCTTGCGACAGCAACAGCTCCAGCTCTCGCAGCACCGCAGCCGGCAGCAGGTGGATCCCAGGGCGTATCGGCAGGGAACTATTGCCGGAGATGGTACAGATATCGGGCAAACCGGGGTTGCTGGTATGCGAGCCATTGGCTGAAGCTTCACCCAAAGCTAGCGTGCCAGCCCATCGCAGGCACCGATGACAATCGCTCCGGTTCCCCGGTCAAGCGTTGGCTGGAGGAGTGGTGCAAAAGCCGGATTGTGGTTGTCGCAAGCTCAAAGGGGGGCTGATGAAAGTGCATAAAAGGCTTCGCTCTCAGGGCGGGTGCCGTCCAAATCAACGAGAATCGCTTGTACTGGAGCCGTTTTGCGGTCATTTTGTGCGCCCTCCAGAGCTCTGTGAACGCTGTTACAGCACTGGATACCGAGCGGTGACAAGGAGTCTAAAATTCTAGCCAGCTTCCGGCTGTCCGCAGCGGAAGACTGTGGTTTGTGAACAATGCTCCAATGCCAATGCGCTGCTGAACCTCTTGCCTGTGGGGTGCATTTGCCAGGTACCTAGCCCGCCTGTTGGGGTGCGTCCAAGGGTGAAAAATGTGTGGGGAAATTCTCTTGAGGCCTAAACACTGGTAAAGTTGCCGTGTTGAATCTCTGTCGCGCCTCTCAGCGCGTGGCGTTCCTGAACTTAAATACACCGTCTCCCTTGATTCCCCTTGCGGGCAGGGGATGCTTGGAGGATATGTGTCCGCCCTTATTGCAGCATTCAAGGATGTGGATCTTCGTAAGAAGATCTTGTTTACCTTGGCGATGATCATCTTGTACCGCATTGGTGCGCAGATCCCTTCGCCAGGCGTTGACTACGCTTCGATTGCTGGCCGTCTGCGTGAGCTGACAAACGACCAGAACAGCGTCTACTCGCTGATCAACCTGTTCTCAGGTGGCGCGTTGTTGCAGTTGTCGATTTTTGCCATCGGCATCATGCCGTACATCACGGCGTCGATTATCGTGCAGTTGCTCACCGTGGTGATTCCGCACTTCGAAGAGCTGAAGAAGGAAGGCCAGTCCGGCCAAACCAAGATGACGCAGTACACGCGTTATTTGACGGTAGGCCTGGCTCTCCTGCAATCTTCGGGCATCACCGCACTGGCAGACCGTCAGCAGCTGCTCGGTCAGGGCATCGAGGTGCTTAAGGCGGATCGAAACGTTTTCGACCTGATCCTCCTTGTGTTGACGATGACCGCAGGCGCTGTGCTTGTGATGTGGATCGGTGAGCTCATGACCGACCGTGGCATCGGTAACGGCATGTCTTTGCTCATCTTCGGCGGCATTGCAACTCGCCTTCCTGCCGACGGCATGAACATCTTCCGTTCCTCGGGGCCGATGGTGTTCTCCCTGGTCATGGTGGCTGTGGTTATCCTCGTGGTTGGCGTGATCTTCATTGAGCAGGGACAGCGTCGTATCCCCGTGCAATATGCCAAGCGCATGGTCGGACGTCGTCAGTATGGCGGCACCTCCACCTACCTGCCGCTGAAGGTTAACCAGGCTGGCGTTATTCCAGTGATCTTCGCGTCCTCGCTGATGTATGTGCCGGTGCTCATCACACAGATCGTGAACTCTGGCTCCACTGCAGTGCCGGATAACTGGTGGCAAAGAAACGTCATCCAGTACCTCCAGACGCCGTCGTCTTGGCAGTACATCCTCGGCTACTTTGCGCTGATCATCTTCTTCTCCTACTTCTACGTTTCGGTCCAGTACGACCCGAATGAGCAAGCAGACAACATGAAGAAGTACGGCGGATTTATTCCGGGTATTCGCCCGGGCCGTCCGACGGCCGAGTACCTTGGATATGTAATGAATCGTCTGCTGTTTGTCGGTTCGTTGTACCTCGGTGTTATTGCTGTGCTGCCGAACATCATGATGGATCTTGGTGTGAACTCCGGTGCAGCGAACTCAACGCCATTCGGTGGTACTGCTATTTTGATTCTCGTTTCTGTTGCACTGACTACGGTAAAGCAGATTGAGAGCCAGCTCCTCCAAAGCAACTACGAAGGATTCCTTAAATGAGACTCGTACTCCTCGGCCCTCCGGGCGCAGGCAAAGGTACCCAGGCCGCTATTCTCTCCGAAAAGCTCGGCGTGCCACACATCTCCACTGGCGACCTGTTCCGCGCCAACATCGGGGAAGGTACCCCTCTTGGCGTTGAGGCAAAGTCTTATATTGACGCTGGCAAGCTGGTTCCGACTGATGTCACGGCCCGCATGGTGGAATCCCGACTTGCAGAAGAAGATGCTGTGAATGGTTTCCTCCTCGACGGCTTTCCACGCACCGTCGAACAAGCAGACATTCTCGAGTCCCTTTTGGCGTCGAAAGGCGCGCAGCTCGACGGCGTTGTGAACTTCAAGGTTTCTGAGGACGTCGTTGTCGAGCGCATGCTTGCGCGTGGTCGTGCCGATGACAACGAGGCAACTATTCGCACCCGCCTTGGTGTGTACCGCGATGAAACTGCGCCTCTGATCGATCACTACGGTGACAAGATCATCACCATCGAGGCAGAGGGTAGCGTTGAGGATATCAACGCCCGCACAATGGAAGCTCTGGGCAAGTAGCGCCCGCTCCATAGAAAACCGGTTGCTTGAGTTTCCAAGCAGCCGGTTTTTAACTTTTGAAAGCAGAAAATGGGATTTCGTAAAAAGCAAAAAGTAATCGCCGCCAAGACCCCTATGGAACTTGACGCAATGCAGGCCGCCGGTGAAATCGTTGGCCGCACTCTCCAAGCTGTGAAAGCCGCAGCCAAACCAGGCATGAGCACTCTGGACCTGGACCGTATTGCCGAGGATACGATTCGCTCCGCAGGGGCAATCCCTACCTTCCTGGGATACCAAGGTTTCCCAGGTTCCATCTGTGCTTCCGTCAACGAAGTGATCGTGCATGGGATACCTAACGCCGAGACAATCCTGTGCGAAGGCGATCTAGTCTCGATTGACTGCGGCGCCACCTTTGAAGGGTGGGTAGGGGACTCCGCGTGGTCTTTTGGCATCGGTGAGGTCGATGAGGACGTCGACAAGCTCAACCGCGCCACTGAGTGGGTGCTCATGGAAGGTCTCAAAGCCATGGTCCCTGGTAATTACCTGACTGACGTCTCCCATGCGTTGGAAGTGGCTACGCGCAAGGCAGAACAGAAATTTGGCGTAGATCTTGGCATCGTCGATGGCTACGGTGGCCACGGTATTGGGCGAACCATGCATGAGGAGCCCTACCTTGCTAATGAGGGAAAGCCGGGCCGCGGACCTATTATCCAAGAGGGTTCCGTGCTTGCGATCGAGCCAATGCTGACCCTGGGTACGGAAGATTCTGCCGTGCTTGACGACGACTGGACCGTGGTTACCCTCGACGGATCGTGGTCAGCACACTGGGAGCATACGGTAGCTGCTACCACCGGGGGGCCGCGGATTCTTACCCCAAGATTCTGAGAAAATTCATATAATATCGTCATACAATTGGCGGTTTTCTAGCTGAAAGCCCTATACTTCTGCACTATGAGTAAGCACCGCAAGCCTTCTGTATTCAAGCGTCGCGCGGGAATCGCCGCATCCACCGCTGTGGCCGCTTCCGCCATCTTGGTGCAGCCGGCATTCGCCGCGCCGGCACTACCGGCTGTAAATATCCCAGGATCCTCTGACATGCAGTCTGGCTCCTCCGATGCGGCAGCCGAGGCAGCCTGGAATGCGCGCAATGCTGTGTACAACTCCACCGCTGGCCTGCCACCGGCACAACGTGATGCGCTTCGCAAGGCTGCTGATGACAACTTGCGAGTTCACTTCCCAGGTCTGCTTGAGTCTAAGCTGCCACAGCCAGCTCCGGCACCAGCCCCAGAGCCAGCTCCAGCACCGGCTCCGGCACCAGCCCCAGAGGCTCCGCAGATTGACCGTGGCTCTTGCCCGCCACAGGCACGTGCTTGCCTTGATAAGGCAGGCAACCGTGCATGGTTGCAGCACGGTGGCGAGGTTACCTATGGCCCCGTTCCGGTATCTCATGGTGCGCAAGGGTATGACACTCCTAACGGAACGTTCAGCGTCACCCGTAAGGTGAAGGACGAAATTTCCTACGAGTTCAATAATGCTCCGATGCCTAACGCGGTTTACTTCACCAACAATGGCATCGCGTTCCACTCGGGTCGGATTGACTGGCTGTCGCATGGTTGCGTGCACCTGCGCCATGAGGACTCTGCAGCGTTCTTCAATGACTTGCAGGTCGGCGATATGGTCTACGTGTACTAGTCATCGCTCGGATTTTCCGCGACTCCGCCACAACTGGGAACAGTTGGGCGGAGTTTTGCTTTTGCTGGCAGCGGCAATCCTTTTTGCAAAATACCAGGTGCGCACTGTAAGCTGTCCCATTGGTGTGTGTACACGTGCACATGCCCGCGTTTCGCATCTCGCGGAAGTGAAAACTACCAGGCATTTTGCACTTGGGAATGTCAGGGAAAGTGGAGGATATGGCTAAAGAAGGCGCTATTGAGGTTGAAGGCACGATTGTTGAGCCTTTGCCAAATGCAATGTTCCGTGTCGAACTCGACAATGGTCACAAGGTACTTGCACACATCAGTGGCAAGATGCGTCAGCATTACATCCGTATCCTTCCTGAGGATCGTGTCGTAGTGGAGCTTTCTCCGTACGATTTGACCCGCGGTCGCATTGTCTACCGCTACAAGTAAATAATCATTCGCCTTCACACTCCAGGCGCACTGCAGTTCTGCTGAATTCTTTTAGCGGATGTGCGCTTCATCTACCTCTGGTTACGGTGGCCGGAGCCCTGTGTTTGCGTAGCCCACTTCCCGGCATATCCGTCCGGGTGAAGTGCTATGAGACGGGGACGAGTGTGGAGAAAACCACCGCAACAACCGGAAAGGTACGTACCACATGGCACGTCTAGCTGGTGTTGACCTCCCTCGCAACAAGCGCATGGAAGTCGCACTTACCTACATTTACGGCATCGGCCCAGCCCGTGCTGCCAAGCTGCTCGAAGAGACCGGAATCTCTCCTGACCTGCGCACCGACAACCTCTCTGATGAGCAGATCGCTGTTCTTCGTGACGTTATCGAAGCAACCTGGAAGGTGGAGGGTGACCTCCGCCGCCAGGTAGCAGCCGACATCCGTCGCAAGATCGAAATCGGCTCTTACCAGGGTCTGCGCCACCGCCGTGGCCTCCCAGTTCGTGGTCAGCGCACCAAGACCAATGCGCGTACACGCAAGGGTCCTAAGAAGACGATCGCCGGAAAGAAGAAGTAATCATGCCTCCTAAAGCACGCTCTGGCGCGCGCCGCACTGGCCGTCGCGTCGTAAAGAAGAATGTGGCGCAGGGCGCCGCATACATCAAGTCCACCTTCAACAACACCATCGTGTCCATCACGGACCCATCCGGTGCTGTCATCTCTTGGGCTTCCTCTGGCCACGTCGGATTCAAGGGCTCTCGTAAGTCCACTCCGTTCGCTGCTCAGATGGCTGCCGAGAATGCTGCTCGCAAGGCTATGGAGCACGGTATGAAGAAGGTTGACGTCTACGTCAAGGGCCCAGGCTCTGGACGTGAGACCGCTATCCGTTCCCTGTCCACCGCGGGGCTTGAGGTCGGTTCTATTACTGATGTCACCCCACAGCCACACAATGGCTGCCGTCCGCCTAAGCGCCGTCGCGTTTAATCAGGGAAAGGAAGCGTAACAAACAATGGCTCGTTATACCGGCCCTGTAACCCGTAAATCCCGCCGCCTCCGTGTCGACCTCGTCGGCGGAGACATGGCATTCGAGCGTCGCCCTTATCCTCCGGGACAGGCTGGCCGCGCTCGCATCAAGGAGTCTGAGTACCTCCTCCAGCTGCAGGAGAAGCAGAAAGCTCGCTTCACCTACGGTGTCATGGAGAAGCAGTTCCGTCGCTACTACGCCGAGGCTAACCGTCGCCCAGGCAAGACCGGCGAAAACCTCATGGTCCTGCTCGAGGCTCGCCTCGACAACGTTGTCTACCGCGCTGGCCTCGCACGCACTCGTCGTCAGGCACGCCAGCTTGTTTCTCACGGTCACTTCACCGTGAACGGCAAGAAGATCAACGTTCCTTCTTTCCAGGTTTCTCAGTACGACATCATCGATGTTCGTGAGAAGTCTCGCAAGATGATCTGGTTCGAAGAGGCTCAGGACAACCTCGTCGACGCAGTTGTGCCAGCATGGCTGCAGGTCGTTCCGTCCACCCTGCGCATTCTCGTGCACCAGTTGCCAGAGCGCGCTCAGATCGACGTTCCTATCCAGGAACAGCTCATCGTCGAGTTCTACTCGAAGTAATCTCCGTGAGCGCTACCAAATTTGGTGGCGCACACAAAAAGTCAATACTTGCCTATCGACGTCAAATAGCGGGCGTCACACAAGGAGAAGTTCATGCTCATTTCACAGCGTCCTACCCTTACCGAGGAGTACGTAGACGAGGCACGCTCCCGGTTCATCATCGAGCCACTGGAGCCAGGCTTCGGTTACACCCTGGGTAACTCGTTGCGTCGTACCCTGCTGTCCTCTATCCCGGGTGCAGCAGTGACCAGCGTCAAGATCGATGGTGTCCTCCACGAGTTCACCACCATCAACGGTGTGAAGGAAGATGTTTCTGACATCATCCTGAACATCAAGGGCATCGTGCTGTCCTCTGACTCGGATGAGCCAGTGGTCATGTACCTGAGCAAGACCGGTGAAGGTGTTGTTACCGCTGGTGACATTCAGCCTCCAGCGGGTGTGGAGATCCATAACCCGGATCTGCACATCGCAACGCTTAACGAACAGGGCCGTTTGGAGATCGAGTTGATTGTGGAGCGCGGCCGCGGCTACGTTCCTGCCACCTTGAACACCAACACGAGTGAGATCGGCCGCATCCCTGTGGACCAGATCTACTCCCCAGTTCTCAAGGTCAGCTACAAGGTAGAAGCTACTCGTGTTGAGCAGCGCACCGACTTTGACAAGCTGATCATTGACGTTGAGACCAAGAACTCCATCTCCGCGCGTGACGCTCTAGCTTCCGCAGGCAAGACCCTAGTTGAGCTGTTCGGCCTCGCTCGCGAGCTGAACACCGCTGCCGAGGGCATCGAGATCGGTCCATCCCCACAGGAGACCGAGCACATCGCTGCTTATGGCATGGCAATTGAGGATCTGAACTTCTCTGTTCGCTCCTACAACTGCCTGAAGCGCCAGGAGATCCACACCGTTGGTGAACTCGCAGAGTGCACCGAGTCGGACCTGCTGGATATCCGCAACTTCGGTCAGAAGTCCATCAACGAGGTCAAGATTAAGCTTGCGGGCTTGGGCCTGACCTTGAAGGATGCTCCGGAAGACTTCGATCCAACCCAGATCGAAGGCTACGACGCTGAGACCGGCGAATTCATTGACTTTGATCCGGAAGATTCCGAGTAAGACGCCCTAAGGCCCTGTTTCAGGGTCTGCGCTCACATACCTGTACACGAGGAGTACATCAATGCCTACCCCTAAGAAGGGCGCCCGTCTCGGCGGTTCGGCTACCAACCAGAAGAAGATCCTTTCTAACCTGGCTGCTCAGCTGATCGAGCACGGCGCAATCAAGACCACCGATGCCAAGGCAAAGGTGCTGCGTCCATACGTAGAAAAGCTCATCACCAAGGCTAAGGCCGGCTCCGTGGCGGATCGTCGCAACGTTGCAAAGCTCATTACGAACAAGGAAGTTGTTGCTTACCTGTTCAACGAGCTGGCTCCAAAGTTTGACAGCCGTGAGGGTGGCTACACCCGCATCATCAAGCTGGAGAACCGTAAGGGCGACAACGCCCCTATGTCCCAGATCTCCCTCGTTCTTGAGGAGACTGTTTCTGCCGAGGCATCCCGCGCAACTCGCGCTGCTGCTTCCAAGAAGGCTGAAGAAGAGACCGCTGTAGTCGAAGAGGCTCCAGAGGTTGAAGCTGAAGTGGCTACCGACGCTGTTGCTGAGGCAGAAGCTGTCGAGGCTGAAGCTGAGGAGAAGGAAGAGAAGTAATTCTCTTCCTGCTAGGCCCGTACCCCACTGGGGTACGGGCCTTTACCTTTTCAATGGCCAGCTAGAATGATCTTCATCATGACATCCAAAAGAATCCGCATTGATGTTGCGTACGACGGTACTGATTTCCACGGCTGGGCTCGGCAGCTTCCAAAGGAGGGCGAGCCGGAGTTGCGAACTGTCCAGCAGGTGCTCGAAGACACGCTGCGGATGATTCTGCGGGAGCCACTAGTTCTCACCGTGGCTGGTCGCACGGATGCCGGTGTGCACGCTCGCGGCCAAGTCGCGCACTTTGATGTGAATGAACAAGCTCTGCAACAGCGTTCGATTGAAGGGGATCCAGCTCGTCTTGTACGTCGATTAGCGCGCCTGCTGCCGGAGGATATCCGCGTCAGCGCCTGTCAATTCATACCTGACACCTTCGACGCCAGGTTCTCCGCGTTGCGGCGCCACTATGTATACCGGGTCACCACGGACCAAGCAGGGGTCCTGCCGACGCGGGCCCGGGATACTGCTTCGTGGCCTAAGCCAGTTGACCTAAAGAAGATGCAGGAGACTGCGGATGCCTTGATTGGCCTTCACGATTTTGCTGCGTTTTGTAAGTACAAACCAAACGCCACCTCAATCCGAGACCTCGAGCGCTTCGAATGGATAGACGCATCTACCCCTGAAGAGCCGTACCTTTACGAAGCACACGTGAGCGCTGATGCCTTCTGTTGGTCCATGGTTCGCTCTCTAGTCGGCACATGTTTGGCGGTGGGCGAGGGGCGCAGAGACGCAGAGTTCGCACCGCGGCTCCTTGGTATGGATCAGCGCTGTTCGGAGATCCCTGTCGCAGCAGCGAAGGGCTTAAGTTTAGTTGCGGTGGATTATCCTGCTGAGGGGCAATTGGGGGAGCGGGCCGAAGCCACTCGAGAAATGCGAACTCTTGCCGATAACTAGTCGTGCCTTGCCATGAAAAAGGCAGCGCATGCCCTAAGCTGATTTAGGTCAAATGGGCGGAAGATTGAAGGCGGTCAACAATGGGAATGGTTAGCGCGGCAGCAGTAGCAGTTGCGGTATTTACCATCCCCGGTTTGGTTGTCTCGTGGCTCTCCGGTGTGCGCGGGCAATGGTCGATTGCTGCCGCATTGCCAACCACCTTTGGTATCTATGGCCTGGCCGCATGGTTCTTCGGCCTCACACCGATCCGCTTTGAAGTGGTCTCGGTAGGGATCTTTAGTGCTGTGCTGGTGGTCCTGGCGCTACTGTGGCGCTTGGCATTTGTTGCCTTTGGACGCCGGCGGCGTAAGCAGTCTGAAGTTTCAGCTCCGCTGGATGGTGATGGCGACGCTGTTGCCGTCGAAAAGCCCAAGCGGGACTGGCGCAGGGGTACGTTGCTGGATGAATACTGGCTGATCCCAGGGCTAGGAATGCTCGCTGGCGTGGCGCTCATCGGCGGGCGGTCTTTGGAGCTGCTCAATAAGGCAGCCCGCAAGATGGATAACATCATTCAAGGCTGGGATGTGCATTGGCATGCCAGCACTGTGAGATACATCGTGGAGACGGGTATCGCATCGCCCACGCGCATGGGCGACCTGCAAAATACTGAAACGCAGGCGAAGATGTATTACCCGACCGCGTGGCATGCCGGCGCGGGGCTCGTAGCCGACCTAGCAAACATTTCTCCTATCGCTGCCACAAATCTAACGGGGCTGCTGGTGCCCGCGATCGGTTTTCCGATCTCCGTGGGGCTCATCGCGTGGCGACTAGTCGGGAGACGGGGGCTTACAGCACAGATTGCCGCTGGATTGGCGCCCATCATCGTCGGCGGAATCCCAGTGCTGTACTGGATCGGTCTGTACGTTGGCGCATGGCCCTATGTTGCCGCAGTTTCCGTATCTGGGATTGTGCTCGCGCTGTTCATGTCAGTGCCCTATTTCCCGATTCGTAGCTTTGTGGCTGCGCTGGCATTCATCGGCATGGTACAGCTGCATCCGTCCGCGGCGACTATCGTCGTGCTCGGCTTGGCGCTGTGGTGGCTGCTGTATTTGGTGTGGGTCCCCGCGCGGAAGCCGGGCAGCTTTAAAGGTCATGTTGGTTGGCGGTTCCGCGACCTAGCGTTGCTTGGGGCGACTGGCCTGGTTGGTGTGATTGCGCTGCTGCCGCAGATTCTGATCGGGGCGGAACAGTCTGAAGAGGTGAAATCCTTCACGGCTACCGAAAATCTTTCCCTCACCGAGGCGTGGCGGGCTGCGATCTTCATGAATACTCGCCACGCGCCAACTTTCGAACTCAATGTGGTGCCGTGGATCTGGCTCGCGCTGTTTGGCGCTGTCGCTCTGCTGGTTTGGCGTCGCAACCTGTGGGCGCCGACGTTTTGGTTCCTCAGTGTCTGTTGCACCGTTAACTCGCTGCGCCCGTTCGGTGATCCTTGGGGTAAGTGGCTCGGGGCGGTCGGCGCACTCCACTACAACACCGGACACCGCTTGATCATGCCGGCGGCGCTCTTCGTAGTTGCCGGGGCTGCAGTCGCGCTTGCCGTGCTCATCCGCCTCATCGCCCTTGCGCCTCTGAAGAAGTTCGCGGTGGTGTCTGCGGTGGTTTCCATTCTCTTGGCCGGTGGCGCTGGATTCGTGATCCAGAAGGTAGTCCGTACCGGGATCGAGCCAGGCTCAGCCTGGGCAATCAATGCTGCGCGTGATGACCGGCTGGTCAACGGCAGGGATGTGAAGGCCTTCGATTGGCTCGCCCAGCAACCGCATGCTTATGAAGGGGCGATCTTCACTAACCCTGATGAAGGCTCTGGCTGGATGTATGCCTACAACCGGTTGCCGGCCGTCTTCAAGCATTATCTCTGGCCGAATACCACGTTGGAGTCCGCCACTAACCGTCTCTTCTGGCACCCTATGCGGTTGGGGCAAGGCAACTTCGACAACATGGACGAAGCCAACATGGTGGATACCGCAGCTCAGGAACTGGGTGTCAATTTCATCTACATTTCGCCGCCACATTTCTGGCACTTCCAAATACCTCGCCCTGATTTTGAGACTGGTTTGATCCATACTCCTGGTGTGACGCCGGTGTACAAGGATCATGAGGTGATCATTTACGCGGTCAATGCCGAGTTCAGCGACGAAGAGATCTTAAAGATGCGGGCCCCTGGCAATTCGCCAGAGGAACTGCCATCGCTTGTGACCAAGGAAGAAGCAGGCAAGGCGACCTCCTATGAGGATGCCAATGAACCCTACATCCACCGTCCGACGGTTCCGAACCGTGGCCGGGATTCCCACTTCGAGTGGCTGACTCAGCGAAATGAACTATCTGACATGGCTGACGAGGGAGTGAAGACCGGCGACTCCGTGGCTGCGGAGTTGCAAGATCAGCAGCAGCACTAGTCCTGCCGGTTTGGCGCTAACCCGGTAGGGTGTGAGGCATCGGCCGTTGACAGCAATTGGGGGATTGCTCGGTCGTGTCTTTTCTGGGGGTATTGCCGATGAGTTCGGTACTGCTAGCGACAACCAAAGCCCAGGTCAGTGGGCACAAGTTTCTTACTCGACGCGTGGAACACGGCGTAGTGTTGGGTGACATCCGGATGATTTCGGATCCGCTCGGCGCGCGCCGAAGAGCAGCGCTCTTTGGACTGATCGGCACTGCAATTATCGCGGCCGGCTCCGGTGCGCTGGCCATCTTTGCGCCGCAGGTAGATCCGGGCGATGCCAACATCGTGCGTGCCGAGTCCGGTGGGATGTACGTGCGACTGCCGGCTGAGCAGGAGGCAGTGCTGCACCCAGTGGCGAATCTTGCCTCAGCGCGCCTGATCTTAGGCAGCCCAGAGGAAGCAGCGAAAGCCTCAGATAGCGTGCTTGGCGATGCCCCGAAGGGAGTTCCGGTGGGCATCCCGGATGCGCCGGGCATCATTGCGCCGCACCCACAGCCAGCCCACGATTGGAGTGCGAGCCACAGTGGTGGCGCGGTCACGGTAGTTGCAGGGCAGGCGCCGCCAGCGCTTATCGACGGTCATGGCGTCCTCGCGCGCAGTGACGGCCGCACCTGGGTAATCACGGCTTTTGGCCGGGCGGAGTTGCCCGCCGAGGATTCTCCCTTAGGGCGTAGTCTCCGGCGTCGACTAGGGATTACTCCCGATACCCCGATCTGGGAACCTCCGGCCGCAGTGCTCTCCGCGGTAACTGAGTTGCCTCCCTATCGGGAGATCGCGGGGACGTTGCTAGTAGGCAAGGATGAGTACTGGCTTGAACAGCCCAAAGGTCTGGTACCACTGAGCGAGCTGCAGTATCGGATCGGCCTTGATTTGGGCCTTGAACACCGCGAATTGGCTGCTAGCGAGTTGAGCAGCTTCCCGGATAGTGTTCGATCTGTGGCGGAATTGCCCGTTTCCCCGGTGCAGTGGCAGCGCCCAGAGCACGTGTGGGTGCGAGGTGACGGCAAGATCGCACTGGCAGCTGCACCGCCTGCGGGAATTCAGCTGTCGGGGGATAGTGCAGCTCATGCTTACTCGGGGCCGACAATAGGCGGAATTGGAGTGGATACGGGACATGGCACCGTCATCGTGACGGAACATGGCCGTGTCCACCGTGTGGCCACTCCTGTGGATGCTGCTGCGTTAGGGATCGTGGAGCCCCAATCTGCCCCATGGGCGATCCTCTCCTTGCTGCCGGAAGGAGCGCCCTTGAGCCACAAGGATGCGCTCCGCCCGACCTATTAGCGGGCTGCCCTAGAGACGGCACAGAACAAGGTGGCCGCCACGATTCCCAGGCCTAAAAGAGCGATGGACACCAGGATCGCGCGGTTGCGCACTGCTTGAGAACTCGGCTTCGGGGCGTCAATTGCAACGGGGTGTGGAGCTGAAGCACTGAGCAATTGGGACATTGCTGAGGTAGGGGAGAGATCACCGGTACCAGGACTTGCTGCTGCCCGGACACGTGCCCGGGTTTGCGCCGCAGTATCGCTTGGATAGCGTTGTTTCAATTGTGCTACTACGCCAGAGACCACTGGTGCTGCAAAGCTGGTGCCACTAAAAGGGGACTCCCCGCGTGAAGTACGCATGGCGGCAGCGAAGGTTCCGTCGCGGGGCGAGAGCCCAACGGGCACTGTGCCGGGGGCAGAAACCACTTGGCCTTTGACCGGCAGTGAGTAATCAGCCAGCTGATAGGAATCCTGCGCAGCGGATACCGCTAGGACGCTCTCCGAATGCGCTGGGTAGGCGACGGAGTCCGCTGGGCACTGCGGGCTGATGTTTCCGGCAGCGGCTACGACTACCGCATTCAATTCCTCAGCCCTGGACAAGGCATCATCGAGGATTCGGGTATCCAGCGATGCCTGCGCGCTGGCAGGGACACAAGAGGCAAGGGAGACGTTGATAACCTGTGCGCCGAGGTCTAGTGAGCGGTGGATTGCCGCTGCGAGGGTAGCGATCGTTCCCGCAGCCTCTTGTGGTGCAGCCTGGGAACGAAGGTAGGAGCTGCTTTGCCGTATCGCGATGATTTCTGCATCGGGTGCAATCCCCAGCAGGCCGTCTTGAAGCGCGGGATCAGGCTGTCCGGCGATGATGCCGGCAACGATGGTGCCGTGCCCATCGCAATCTTCTAAAGCACCTTGGTTGCCACCAGCCGGATGAATGAGGTCTGCTCCTGGTATGACCGTGCCTAACCGCGGATGTGGAGCCACTCCGGTGTCAATCACCGCGACCTTGAGGCCGTTGCCAGTGGCAAAACGGTGGCTGAGTAAGAGCTCTTCGGCAGGAGGTCCTTTCGGTGCGGCCCCAGGCATAGGCTTCGGACATTCTTCAGGTAGCGGATCAGCGTGGGCAGGTAGTGGCAGGAAGAACAGCGCCAGCCCTAGGAATACAAGCTTGCGCATCAGCCGAGCCCCCGGATGGCTGCGAAGACGCCTGCAAGATGAGCAGCCAAAGGAAACGCGGCAGCTAGGGATAGCGCCTCGAGCTTTTCCAGCCAGTTGAGTGCTGTCGGTGGCAAATCACGCACACGCGCCGCCCACAAAGGAGCAGACATTGCGGCAAGTGCAATGAGAATGACTACCAGCACGCCCCCTGTTCCTACCCGCAGTCCCGACAGGGTGGCAGACACGAGTCCGGCAAGAAGCCAAAGCCACAACCCCCACATCGCTGGGGCGCTGCGGTGGCGGGTGGCATGTAAAGCCACCGTGGCTACACATACGATGCTTAAAGCTAGGGCGAACCCCGGCTGTTCGCTGCGCCAACCAATGCAGATCACCGCGATCGCCGCTGCGGTTCCTGTCCCGAGGCAGATGCCGTCGAGAATGTCGGTGGCTCGTTGTGCCCGGTGTTCTGGATTTGGGATCGATTGGTCGGCCACCTTGAGATCTTGGCCAGCGGAGGGCAAACGTGGCACAGTCAGTCCCGCGAGCGCAGTGCTCAGACTAGGCGAGAACAACACCAGCGTCATAGAAGCCAGAATCGCGCATGCTGCCGCGGCCGTCGCATCGCTGACGAAGATCGCCCCGAGGGCAGCGGAAAACATGATGGCTATGAAGCTCGCGAGCCCTGCCAGCACGAAGATCGCAGGGCGAGCCAACCACGTCAACCCGATGCTCATACCTAAGCTTCCGAGTAGGGCGGAGATCGCCGCCCAGCCGACTTCTTTCGGAGTGCTGGGAGTAGCGTGGCCCACGCTCAATAGCCAGCAGCTGATCCCTGCAAAAGCCGATGACAGAATCGTCAGGGTATTGATTGCACAGCGCTCCAGCAGCGACGAGATGAAACGCAGCCACACAGTGACTGAAGCTGAAACCAAGGTCAATAGTATGAACAGCACGGAAACTGGCACCGTCGGCATTGTGGAATGCCACGCCAGGACTCCGAGTGAAAGCAGTCCGATCGTGGCGGCGCTGGTAGCAAGACCGAAAGGTTGGAAATTGATTCTCAAATCGCCGAGGGATTCCGCCGCGTCTTTTCGCAGAACTGGCTCTATGTCCTGAAATGGGGACAGCACAACGATGGCGCCTTGAGAAAGCCCCAGGTGACCTAGCGGAACTGCATGATCTATTTCTTGCCCACCTGCTGTGCGGGCCATCCATGGCACGGAGATCACCGGAGCGGATGCCAGATCTAGAATCTCCGGTAAAGCCTCCGCCAGCGATGAAGAAGCTGGGACAGAAACATCCACGGAAGTAGGTGAATCTTCGGCCGAAAGGCTGCTGAGCTCAATACGAAAACTCAGACGTAGTGATCGTTCGACATGGGTGTACGCCAACGTCATTGTGTTATCCCCCTAATTGGCACGGCAAAAGCTGTGGCGCAGTCAACCCCCTTGACAACGCCAGCGCAGCACATTGTGACTGCGGACACGAACAGCATGGCTTAAACTGTCTGCTGTGTCCACTTGAAGCTTCGGGGGAAGCGTGGATCGCAAACGGCCAAAGACCATCGGGGGGAACCTATGACCGCAACTTCACTTGAGCACGGCTATCCAGCTGCAGCTGCTACAGAAATGGACACTGACCAGTATGTTGTCCATCCGATGACGCTGGCGGAGCGGGAGCCTGCACCACCAATGCCGAGCGGAACGCTCGCTACCGAAAAGATTCCGCCCGTGGCCAAACCGCAGCCGCTGCCACTAGTGCGGATACTGATGCCGGTGCTGATGATCGTCATGGTTGGCGGCATGCTGATGTTGATGCTCAACAGCGGGGGAGACCCGCATCCGATGATGTTGATGTTCCCGGTGATGATGCTTGTCAGTATGGCCACGATGTTCGGAGCATCACCCGGGGACGATATTGATGAAACCCGGCGAGCCTATCTGCGTCATCTGGGTGCCGTACGTGCGGCGGCATTGCGGAATGCGCAGGCCCAGCGGGCCGCTGAAGTACACAAACACCCGGATCCTGCGCAGCTATGGGCGTCGATAGGCGGGCGACGCATGTGGGAACGGCACGCCGATGATCCCGATGCCCTCGAGGTAAGAATTGGGCTGGGGAACACCGCTTTGTGCACCCCGGTGACAGTGGCGGATTCCGGCGCGCCCGAGGATCTTGATCCTGTGTGCGCGGTGTCGCTGCGGCACACAGTCCGATCCGTCGGGTCCGTGCCGGAAATGCCCGTGGCAGTGCAGCTCCAGGCCTTCCGATTTATCGGGCTCGGTGGCGCTCTCGCGGAAGAACTAGCACGGGCCCTCTTGCTCCAATTGGCGTTCCACCATGGCCCGGATTGTGTCGGATTAGTAGTCAAGGCAGGCACGATGCCGTGGACGAAATGGCTGCCGCACACGCAGGACCCCGACAGTGCGCAGTATCGCATCCTCGTGGTTGACGCTGACTCTGCGACGCAGGTCGACTTGGATGACCCGCGCTGGACCACCATCATCGGTATTGGAGTGCATCAACATGCTGTGTTGGGGGAGCGGGCACTCAGCGAAGGGCTCTTTCTCACAGTCGGTGCAGATCAGACGCACACACTCACCGTGCATACGGAGGGCGGGTTGGAAGACATCGGTGTTGCGGACCTGCTCCGACCCGAGGTAGCCCTCCATGCGGCCAGGTTGCTGACTGCTTATCGACGCCCGATGCGCTCCGCCTCCCGCGCTCTAGACTTCCTCGGCCTCCATGGCATCAGTGATGCCGAGCACGTGCCCCCAACTGCGCTGTGGTCGCGAGGCGGCCGCACTCTACAACAGCGTCTCAACGTGCCGATTGGCGTCACCGCCTCCGGGGACCCCTTGTATCTTGACCTTAAGGAATCCGCACATGGCGGAGTGGGGCCACACGGGCTGTGCATCGGGGCGACGGGTTCGGGTAAAAGTGAGCTGCTAAAAACCCTTGTGCTCTCCTTAGCACTTACCCATTCCCCGGATGAGCTGAACTTTGTGTTGGTGGATTTCAAGGGTGGCGCCACCTTCCTCGGGCTAGAAGAGCTGCCGCATACTTCAGCGGTGATCACGAACCTCGCCGAGGAAGCCAGTTTGGTTGAGCGGATGCATGACGCGATCAGTGGTGAGCTGAATCGGCGGCAGGAGCTGCTGCGTTCTGCTGGCAATTTTGCCAATGTGCATGATTACAATCAGGCCCGAAGTAAAGATAGGCCCGAGTTGCCTCCACTTCCGGCCCTGGTGATTGTGCTGGATGAGTTTTCCGAGTTGCTCGGCCACCATCCGGATTTTGCGGATCTGTTTGTAGCTGTGGGCCGGGTGGGACGCTCCTTGCAGATTCATTTGTTGCTTGCCAGTCAGCGTCTTGAGGAAGGCAGGCTTCGTGGCCTGGACTCACATCTGTCCTACCGAATCGGGTTGAAGACCTTCTCTGCTTCAGAATCACGGCAGGTCCTCGGTGTAACCGATGCGTATCAGCTGCCCGCGCAGCCTGGTGCCGGCTTCATTAAGACAACTGCTTCCGAAGTCACCCGGTTCCAAGCGAGCTATGTTTCCGGTCCTGTTCCCGTACGCGCAGAGTCGCCGCAACAGAGTTCGGGAGGGGTGCGCCTGTTCAATAGCTGGGAGGACTTAGCGACGTCGGAATCCGAGAGCTACATCTTGGATAGCTCTCGGACGGTGCTTGGTGTGCTCGCGGACGCGATTATTGCGGCAGGCGCTACAAGCGGGGCGCGGGCACACCAACTGTGGTTGCCCCCGCTGCCCGCAAGCTTGCCGTTGGCGGGAGTTGCAGATCAAGTAGGTCAGCTGCATGCTGCGATCGGCATGGTGGATAGGCCATATCTGCAGAGTCAAGATCCTTTCGTGGTTGATCTCAGCGCAGGTGCTGGTCATCTCGCAGTGTGCGGCGGGCCGCGCAGCGGTAAGACTAACGCGCTGCGCACTCTGATGCTTTCGTTGGCCGCTACGCACAGCACCGATTCCATTCGGTTTTATGTGCTGGATCTCGCGGGGACGGAGCTCGGACCCGCCGCAGCGATGCCACACGTGGCGGGCATCGCGCACAAGAATGATCCTGAAAAGGTACGTCGCATCGTCGATGAGGTTCGGGGCTTTCTTGAGTGCACGGAAGATCGACACACCTTCTTGTTAGTGGACGGTTGGCATGTGGTGGCCGCCGATTTCGAGGATCTCTACGATTCCTTTGTCGCCATCGCCGCAGACGGGTTGGCCGCCAGAGTCCACCTTGCGATCAGTACGCCTCGTTGGACGCTGATTAGGCCCGCCATTCGCGATTTGTTGGGGACTCGCATTGAGCTGAAGCTTGGAGAGCCAATGGATTCCTTGATCGATAGGAAAGCGCAGCAAAAACTCCCAGAGAAGCCTGGTCGGGGCCTGACTCCGGAAGGTGAGGCGATGCTGCTGGCGCAGTCCACCAACCAGGACATCGGCCATGTCATCATTGCTGCCAGGCAGCAGGGCTTCGCGCCGGTGCCGAAGCTGAAGCAGTTGCCGGAGCGATTGGCTATCACAGCGCTCGATGCTGGCGCGCCGGGCATTCCCTTCGGTATTGGTGGTCCGCAGCTGGGAACCTTGGGGTGGGATTGGCAGGAGTCACCGCATCTGCTGTGTATTGGCGGTCAAGGCGCGGGTAAGTCAGCGTTCTTGCGCGTGGTGGCGTTGGGCGTCGAGAAGCTGGGGCGAGCATCGGCCCGCCTCGTGGTGTTGGATCCGCGCCGCACGCACCTCGATACCTTTGCCCCAGACATGGTGGCGGCCTATGGCGCAACACCGGATGCCGTCTCGCAGACGGTCGCGAGCACGGTGGCCACGCTACGCACGCGGCTCCCCGGTCCGGAGGTGACAGCGCAGCAGCTCAAGGAGCGGTCCTGGTGGGAAGGGCCGGAGATTTTCGTGCTTATCGACGACACCGAACTCCTCCCGGAAGGGGCCCTGCAACCCCTGGTAGAACTTATCCCGCATGCCCGTGACATCGGGTTGCATGTGGTGCTGGCGCGCAAGGCAGGTGGCATTGGTAGGGCGTTGTACAGCCAATTCTTCGCGGCGCTGCGCGACAGCATTCCGGGTGTGTTGCTGCTGGATGCGGATCCCGAGGAAGGAAGGATCTTCGGGATTAAGCCGACGAGGCAAATACCGGGGCGTGGTCAATGGCAGGTGCGTGGCACCACGGTGGGTGCCTGCCATGTTGCCTTTGTTAAGCCGGAGGGGGAAGCCTGATGTCACCGATCAAAGTTACGGTGTTGGAAAATGCCACCATTTTCGAGGCCGAGGAACAAATACATCGTTATGACCTGCCGAGTTCGGGAATTTTGGCCGGCTGGGCAGTGGCTGCCGTCGTCGACCAAGTCAAGACGATTGCCGATGCTCGCTGGCCAGATATTGAGGTAGCGGTGGCGGGAAATCAGCGCGCGATTGAGGTGCTGACCCGCACCCTTTTGAATAAGGGGGTCGCGGCTTATGACGCAGAGGCGCTGGAGGAGGACAAGACAGTCGAGGAAGAGCTGCCGATTGAGCGCCCGACTAAGGGGCGCCGGAGGCTAGCCACACCTATGCCGAGCCTTTTCCATGTGCTCTTGGCGGGTGTCATTCTGACCGTGTTGGGGATTAGTTGGTGGGGAATGGGCGCGATGCCGGAGGGGAGCGTGGCGGCGGAGCGGCCGGCGTCGACAAGCGATATGCCAAGCGCATCACCGCCCTCCTCGCCTGAGGGAGGCACAGTAGTGACTGAATACGATCGCGTCCGCATGCAGTTGCCAGTTGGGTTTGTACTGGCGCCACGGGAGGATGGCCTGCTCGTTGCGACCGGCCCAGATCCAGAGTTGCGGGTTATCGTTGCGATCGATCCAACTTTTGGGATTGATGCGGGCAAGGTGCGTACGGAAATCGCGGCGATGGTGGCGGATGATCCACTGCTGACCGAGCAACCGAATCGGAATATACGTCCCGCCGAGCCCACTGTGGAGTACGTGGAGGATCCGGGGGATGGTTCCCGGGTGGCGTGGGTGGCGTGGGTTGCCACGGGGCATCAGTTCTCAGTGGGCTGCCACAGTAAAACAGAGCTCACTGTTTCACAGCGCGCGACCTGCAGGATGGCAGTAGAAAGTCTGCAATTCAAATAATTTTTGGATTCAATGCAACCTTTTTGGGGTCTGCGACAGTCTAAACATAATGAGGGCAAAAACAGTTTGGCCTCGCGAATTTCATTCAACACTTGCTCGTTCGGGGAGGGGCGACAATGACTCAAATGTTTAGGACCGAAGCCGATGTCATGCTGGCGGCTGCCGGCCGCGTTGACGGCACCAACAATGAGGTCCAGGGGGAGATCAACCGCCTACGTGGCGTGGTGGACGGGCTGCGGGGCAGCTGGGCAGGTAACGCCCAGGTCAGCTTCGACGGGCTGATGAACCGTTGGAACACGGCGGCCCGCGACCTACAGGAGGCGCTGCAGGCGATTTCAGACAACATCCGCGGCAACGCTAAGAACTTTGACGGCATGGAGGCCGAAAACGCCAGTGCCTTCAGCAACATCGAAGCACAGGGCCTCGCGCTCTAACTCACATAAGGGGGAATCATGGAAAGCGTAATCAAGTACCAGTTCGGCGAGATCGAGTCCGCAGCCGCTGACATCAACTCCACGTCCGGCCGCATCAATTCGCTTCTCGACGGCCTGAAGCAGCAACTCCAACCAATGGTGGCAACGTGGGAGGGCGAATCGGCAGCAGCCTATAACGAGGCCCAGGCCAAGTGGGATCGCTCTGCCGCTGAGCTCAACACGATTCTGGCTACAATCTCCAACACTGTCCGAGACGGTAATGATCGCATGAGCGAGATCAACCGAATGGCCGCAGCTAGCTGGGGCTAAAACTCAGTACACCACTTGTTTCCGTGTTAGCGGAACTTCGCAGTACGCACTGGATACGCTCGCTGTGCATCTATTGGCGCCGCGCGCTCTGGATTTTCATCTTCTCTTCGTTGTGGAAGGCGAAGTGAAGATGGGATGAGCGCGGGGCGTTTTCCTACTCTGTTTTTGTTCTGTTCTAACTCAATGCTGAACATAACTCGTCATAGCGCCTAGCAGTCTATTTGGGTTACAGTGGCCTACCTCGGACGTAGCCAAGAGAGCTAATGCTGCTCCAGAAGGTGCGATTTTCATTTCGCTCCTCACATGCTTTATGCTTGTGTGTCTGTGTGTGCAGTCTCCGTTTGGGGACATCAACTGTTCGGGTCTCCACCGGCCGCCGAATCAGCTTGAATGCGCGCGCGGATTGGCTGGCAGTTACTAGACAGACTTATAAGGAGTCATTTTGTCTACTTTCCACCCTAAGAGCGGTGACATTACCCGCAAGTGGTACGTCATCGACGCCACTGACGTGGTGCTGGGTCGCCTGGCTGTTACGGCAGCTGACCTTTTGCGCGGCAAGCACAAGCCATACTTCGCTCCTAACGTTGACTGCGGTGACAACGTCATCGTCATCAACGCTGACAAGGTGCACATCTCTTCCAACAAGCGCGACACCGAGTTCCGTTACCGCCACTCCGGTTACCCAGGTGGCCTGACTAGCATGACCCTTGGTCGTTCTTTGGAACTGCACCCAGAGCGCGTCGTCTTCGAAGCTATCGAGGGCATGATGCCGCACAATAAGCTGACCCGCGCTTCCGTAAAGAAGCTGCACGTTTTCGCCGGCTCCGAGCACCCATACGCTGCTCAGAAGCCAGAGACCTTCGAAATCAAGCAGGTGGCACAGTAATGACCGAACAGAACGTAACCGAGAACCAGGATCTTCAGGCTGACGCTGCAGACATCGCTGCTGCAACCGCTGCTACCGAAGAGTTCACCAACACCATTGGTGACGCAATTGCTCCTGAGGCCACTGAAGAAGCTGCTCCGGCTGCTCCTATCGAGATGGACGGCCCAATCCAGACCGTTGGTCGCCGTAAGCGCGCCATCGTTCGCGTCCGCATGGTTGCTGGCTCCGGCCAGTTCCTCTGCAACGGTCGCACCCTGGAAGAGTACTTCCCGAACAAGCTGCACCAGCAGCTGATCAAGGCTCCACTGGTCCTCATCGACCGTGAAGGCCAGTTCGACATCATCGCTAACCTCACTGGTGGCGGCCCAACCGGCCAGGCTGGCGCTATGCGCCTCGCGATCGCTCGTGCGCTCATCGCGTACAACCCAGCTGATCGTGCAGTCCTGAAGAAGGCTGGCTTCCTCACTCGTGACGCTCGTGCCGTTGAGCGCAAGAAGGCTGGTCTGCACAAGGCCCGTCGCGCACCTCAGTACTCCAAGCGTTAATCACTTTTCGCTTCGCGCTACGCCGCTTCTGCTTCATGCAGGGGCGGCGTTTGCCGTTGTAGGGCGAACAGAATCGCGATAACCCCGAAAGCTCAGACACGAAACCGCCGACCCGAGAAAATTCTCAAAGGGCGGCGGTTAAGCATGTCGGTAGTAGCGCTTAATCCAGAATCACACCGAAACGGTGCATCGTCTGGGACACGGCTTGCTCCTGCAGGAAGCCGAGGAGCTCGCGACGGCCGTCGGCAAGCAGCGGCCCTTCGGTGAGGAACGAGCCCGTTTCGGCGGCCGCACGGTGCAGCTCGGCAGGTGCCTCGCCAAAAACACGCACGCGTGACGACGCCGGCAGCTCCCATGTGCTGAGGCGTCGTAGCGGCACCCCGGTGAGCATGCTCATGATTTCCAGTCGTAGTTCCTCGCGCGGAGAAAGCTCTGCAGCATAGTAGAGGTACTCAGGAGCCGGCACGTAGCGGAATACGTTGGACTCGCAGCGCAGGGCAGAGCGATCGTGCTCCAGGCTGAACTCCGTTGCCCAGGCGTGCGCGTCCGACTTCGCAGCTAGGGTTACCCAGGCGGCGTCCTCCGCACTGAGGTTGCTGGCCTGTAGCTTCCGGGAGATCTCTGGGCTGAGCGTGGCATCTGCTGCGGAGTCGATGTCTTCCCACGTACCAAACTGAGTGACATAGTTTGGGCCACCGGCCTTGGCTCCGGGGCCAATGGCTGAGTTCTTCCAGCCGCCGAAGGACTGGCGCTGCACGATGGCGCCGGTGATACCACGGTTGATGTAAGCGTTGCCTACTTCGACGTGACCTCGCCAATACTCGATCTCTTCTTCATCCAGGGAATGCAGTCCTCCGGTAAGCCCGAATCCGGTAGAGTTCTGCCATTCGATGGCCTCTTCTAAGCAGGAGGCGTACATGATGCCGGTGACGGGACCGAAGCACTCGGTGGTGTGGAACCAAGACCCGGGTTGGACATTGTCTCGAATGCCTGGTGTCCAGAGATCTGGCTCGATTTCCTGTGGCTCGAGGAGCCAGGATTCCCCCGGTTCGAGCTGGGTGAGGCCGCGTTTTAGCTTGTCGTCTGGAGCACCGATGAGACCGTTCATGGTGGTAGAGATGTCGGTGCCGCGGCCGACACGGAGGGTGGACACGGCGTCGATAAGCTGATTCTTAAAGCGACCGCAATCGCCGACCAAGATCAGCAGCGAGGCCGCGGAACACTTCTGGCCGGAGTGACCGAACGCGGATTTGTAGGCGTCCGCGACGGCCAGATCTGGGTCGGCGTGCGGCGTAATGACCATCGCGTTCTTACCGGAGGTTTCCGCGTACAACTTCATCTCTGGTCGCCAGGAACGGAAGAGTTTGGCGGTATCGGAAGCGCCGGTGAGGACCACCGCATCAACGTCTTCGTGGGAAATCAGGCGCTTGCCCGCTTCCGCTTCATTTGCATTGACCAGTTGCAGCAGGTCCTCGGAGATGCCGGCTTCTCGCAAGGCTGCCACCGCAACCTCGGCGCAGCGTAGCGTCTGCGGCGCGGGCTTGAGAATGACCCGCGCGCCGGCCGCGATTGCGGCGAATACGCCACCCATCGGGATGGCGACTGGGAAATTCCACGGCGGAGTGATCACCACGACATCATAGGGAGTGAAGCGTTCGTCGAGTTCCGCGCCACAGTGCGCATAATAGGTGGCAAAGTCGATCGCTTCGGAGATTTCCGGGTCTGACTGATCGACAGTTTTGCCCGCCTCATGCGCCATGACGGCGATCAGGTCGCCGCGGTGGCGGGCCAGCGCATCAGCCGCATTGTGGAGCAGCTCAAGCCTGTTTTCTGGGGTGCGGGCCTGCTTCGCGCGGGACACCGCGCGGTCAATCTCTGCGGGGTCAGTGACCAGGGGGGAGATACAGGGTCCTGGAGCTGCTGCGAGGTGACGCAATGCCCAGTCTCGATTTGCGCGCAGCGTCGGATCGGTATCTGGTTCATTGCGGAAGTCACCCCGAGAGTAGCGCGCTCCTTCTTCGGTGTTGCGGTCCTGGGTGCGGCGAGGTCGGTCTGAAACCTGCCAACGGTCCGCCACAGCAGCGAGAAAGGCCTGCCGCTGCCCGTCTGTATCGCCCACAGCTTGGGCATGAAGGAAGTTCTCGGCGGAGCTGTTTTCCTCTAGGCGGCGTACCAGGTAGGAGACCGCCACATCAAAGTCCTCGGCACGAACCACGGGGGTGTACAGGATTTCCTCGCCAATAGCCGGTGCCATGCCTTGAAGCATTTCCAGGTCGATTTGGCGTTCGACACCGCGTTCTGCGGCGAGCTCGCGTGCGAAAGCAATGCTGAAGAGATTGTGGCTGGCTACGCCGACGCGCACGCAGTCCGCGAATTCTGGTTGCAGAATGTAGTCCAGTAGGCGGTAGTAGTTGGCATCTACCTCGTGCTTGGTGGCATAGGGAGCCTGCTCCCAGTCATGCAGCTCCGCTTCCACTCGTTCCATGGAGAGGTTAGCGCCCTTAACCAGGCGAATCTTAATGTTCGGCCCAGTGCCATCTGAGCTGCGACGCTGTTCGAAGCGCTGTTTAGCAAAGGCGGCAACTTCCTCGAGCGCGTGGAACGAGTCCGGTAGGTAGGCCTGCAACACGATCCCGGCCTCGTAGTTGCCGAACTCTTCCTCTGCCAGCAGTTCGGTGAACAGGCGCACAGTGAGGCGAAGGTCCTTGTACTCTTCCATATCGAGGTTGACGAATACCTCGTTATCCCGTGCCTCGCGGTACAGCGGACGGAGTCGCTCCTTGAGCAACTCCAGGTTGCCTTCCATGTCCCATGGGTTGAGTTGCGCGGCGATGGAGGAGGCCTTGATCGAAACGTAGGACACCTGCGGGTTGCGAATCAGCTCAATGGTGTCGCGCAGTCTCTTGTCCGATTCCTTCTCGCCCAAAACAGCTTCGCCCAGTAGGTTGAGGTTTAGCTGGATCCCCTGCTCGTTGGCTTCTGTGAGCAGCTTCTCGAGCGCAGGCCCGTCGGCGTTGAGGATCAGGTTTCCTACTAGCTGGCGAAAGCGCGCCTTGGCGGCGGGAATGACCACTGCCGGCAGCAGTGGTGCAATTTTGGTTCCAACCTGGAACAGGAGGCGGTCAGCTCCCTGAATGAAGCCGGGCGGGGTGGGCATATCTCCGAGAGCCTTGGCGGCAGCTGCGTTATCAGCTGGGCGTGCGACGCGGTCGACAAATCGCATCGTGAAGTCAATGCCACCGTCATGGCGGACCATGTCTGCCACTGCGTTGTCGTTGTGTGTTTCGTTTTGCCACTTGGTTGCTTGCTGCTCGGCACGGTGGATGACGTTGGATAATGGCTCGGTCATGAGGACACTTTCTGTGGTCTGAGTTGCTAGGGGTGAAGGCGGTTCAGGCTACGGGCAAGTTGGCGCCCACCATACCGAAAAGGTCTTTCGGATCGTCGGGGTCAGCAACCAGGTCTAGGGACTGTTGTAGGTCGGTTCCAGCAGTGGCATCGCGGAGGTAGCGCAGCGCTGAAAAGTCTGAGATGGCAAAACCTACGGAATCGAAGATCGTGATCTGTTCGGCTGAGATACGCCCTGGTTTCCGATTAAGGAGTACCTCCCAAAACTCGACGACTGGGAAATCCGGTGCCATCTGTTGAATCTCACCTTCGATTCGGGTCTGTGGGGTGAATTCCACGAAAACATCGCCGCGGGTGAGGATCTCAGCCTCCAGCTCGGTCTTCCCAGGACAGTCGCCACCGATAGAGTTCAAGTGCACTCCGGGCCGGACGTCTGCAGAGTGGAGCACAGTATTGTGAGCCTTGTCGGCGGTGCATACAGTGATGATGTCAGCGCCCTGGACGGCTTCAGTGGCGCTAGTGGCAGCATGAATCCGGAAGCCTAGCGGCTCAAGGTTTCCGCGTAGCTTCTCGGTCGCCGCGGAGTCGATGTCATAGACGCGCAGTTCTTCGATGCCGAGCACGCCGCGGAACGCTAAGGACTGGAATTCAGATTGGGAACCCGCTCCGATGAGGGCCATGGTGGTGGATTCTGGGCGAGCTAGCCTTTTGGCGACCATCGCGGACACCGCCGCAGTACGCAGTGCTGTGAGCAGGGTCATTTCAGCTTCAAAGGTGGGGTAGCCATTATCGACGTCGGCAAGCACCCCGAACGCAGTGACCGTCTGGAATCCGCGTTCTGGGTTGCTTGGGTGACCGTTGACGTATTTGAAGGAGTATTCCTCGCCGTTTGAGGTTGGCATCAGCTCGATGACACCGAAGGGGGTGTGGCTGGCAACGCGCGGGGTTTTGTCGAAGCGTTGCCATTGGGTGAAGTCATGTTCCAAGTAGTCCACCATGTTGCTGATGATCTTTTCCACGCCTTCGCGCTGGATCCAACGAACCATGTTGGCTACGTCTACAAACTGAGTCATTGTTGTCCTTTCACCTGGTGGGGTTAGTTTTCTTCAGCGGGGTGCAGGGTAACCTCCGCCTTGTCGACGCCGAGTGCTTCGGCTTTCGCAGTGAGATGTTCATCCTTGACCTCTGCCACGCGTTTGCGCACGAATCTCCAACCGATTGCCAGCGCAGGCCAGAACAGTAGGGAAGCAGCTAGTGTCCACGTCCCGATCGGGTAGTCAAAAGCCATCAACACGATGACGCAGGCGAGGAAGGCAAGCGTGAGATAGTTGGTGAAGGGGGTCAGGTGTGCCCGGTAATGCGGGCGTTCATACAGCCCCTTCTTGGTCATAGCGACAAACTTCATGTGGCTGAGTGTGATGGCGGCCCAGCCGGCCATGGTGCCAAGGGCGGCGAGATTCAGGACGATTTCAAATGCCTGGCTTGGCACCACGTAGTTCAGGACTACACCAAATAGGGCCACGATCGTTGTCAGTAGTATGCCGCCGAAGGGCACGCCTTTCCGGGTCAATTTGCCGGCGATTTTTGGTGCGCAACCGGTCAGCGCCATTGAATGCAAGATTCGTCCCGTGGAGTACATTCCCGCGTTCATCGAGGAAAATGCCGCCGTGATCACCACTAGCTGTGTCAGGGGTGCCGCAGCGTCGACGCCGATGGAAGCGAAGAACGTTACAAAGGGAGACTCGTCTGCGGAGTACGCAGTGTAGGGCAGCAGCATGCACAGCAGTAGTACCGAGCCGAAGTAGAACACTGCGATGCGCAGCATTACGGCGTTGATGGCACGTGGAATTGCTCGTTCCGCATCTTTAGTTTCTCCTGAGGTGGTGCCCACCAGTTCAATACCTGCGTAGGCAAAAACCACTCCCTGCACCACGATCATTGCTGGGATGAGGCCGTTGGGAAAGAAGCCTCCGTTGTCGGCGATCAAATGGAATCCCGGATCGGTGCCATTCGGAGATCCAAAAAGAACGAAGTAGCTTCCTACCAGCAAGAAGATGACTAGCGCCGCAATTTTGACGATAGAAAACCAGTATTCTAGTTCGCCGAATAGCTTCACGGAGACCAGGTTCAGCGCCAGTACTGCAAGGACTACTAAGAGGGCGGAGAGCCATTGCGGGACGTTGTTGATCCACTGCGAATATTGCCCAAACCAGCGGAAATAGATGGCGATTGCGGTGGCATCGGCGACGGCTGTCATTGCCCAGTTGAACCAGTACAGCCAGCCGGTGGCATAGGCGGCCTTCTCCCCGAAAAACTCTCGGCTATAGGATACGAAAGAGCCAGAAGATGGGCGATGCACGATGAGTTCACCCAGGGAACGCAAGATCAGGTAGCCGATGAATCCGCAGATCAGATAGAGGATTGCGAGTGAAGGGCCCGCTTGCTCTAATCGGCCACCGGTGCCGAGGAACAGTCCGGTTCCCATGGCAGAGCCGATGGCGATCATTTGAAGTTGTCTACCAGAAAGCCCCTGTTCGAGGCCTTCAGATTCTACGGCGAATGGGTCGTACGCCGCGTCTCCTCGAGGAGACTTCTTTCGTATTAACTTTGCCAAATCCCCACCTTAGATAGTGTTGTTTCACTCATGAAGGCAAAACTATGATGTGGGACACGTATTGCGCAACCATTGCTTTCTGGGGGTTGTGCATAACATGCGGTGGGACATATATGTATCGTCGCGCCTTGTTGGCAAACACTATCTATAAGGCGAGGTTTTGGCTGGCTGGAAGCTTACGCAGTGGTGCATAATTTCCGGTTGGGCGTGACTGGATTGTTATCAAAAGGTGCGCTGAAGCTGTGGGCTGGGCTCCGATGCACGTCTCATTTCCGCGCCGAAGGGGAGGTCTGGGAAGTGGGTTTTGGGCTGCCACACCTCATAATTCTTCAGTTCTTGGGCAGTTTTCTTAGGGCAGGTCTGCATAATGGAAAGTATGACTCGACTATTTGGTACCGATGGCGTCCGCGGACTCGCGAATGAAACCCTGACTGTCAACCTCGCTCTCCGCCTTGGGCAAGCTGCAGCGGAAGTGCTTACGAAGGAAAACCGCACCTCAAAGCGCCGTCCAACTGCTGTTGTTGGCCGTGACCCGCGTGTCTCTGGTGAGATGCTGGCCGCAGCACTGGCCGCAGGTATGGCCTCACGCGGTGTCGACGTACTCCGAGTGGGAGTACTTCCGACGCCAGCTGTTGCTTATCTCACCGATGACTATGGTGCCGATATGGGTGTCATGATCTCGGCCAGCCATAACCCAATGCCCGATAACGGTATTAAGTTCTTCGCCTCCGGCGGACACAAGCTTGCCGACGAGGTTGAGGATGAAATCGAAGCCGTCATGAACTCGATGAGCGACCACGGCCCTACCGGTCATGGCGTCGGACGCGTCATTGAAGAGGCTCCGGATGCGCGGGAACGGTACCTGAGCCACTTGGCCTCTGCGATCAAGACTGACCTGAAAGGCATCAAGGTCGTGGTCGACTGTGCCAATGGCGCCGCCTATGAGGTAGCTCCGATGGCTTATGGCGCAGCTGGCGCTGAGGTCATCGCGATTCATGACAAGCCAAACGCCTACAACATCAACGATAGCTGCGGCTCTACTCACATTGAGCAGGTTCGCCAGGCCGTCGTAAAGCACGGCGCTGACCTCGGCCTTTCCCACGACGGTGACGCAGACCGTTGCCTCGCAGTCGATGCAGAAGGAACCGTGGTAGACGGTGACCAGATTATGGCGATCATTGCCCTGGCAATGAAGGAAAACAACGAGCTGCGCAAGAACACCTTGGTTGCTACCGTGATGTCCAATCTTGGTCTCATGCTTGCTATGAAGGAGGCCGGAATTGAGGTCAAGACGACGAAGGTGGGCGACCGCTACGTCTTGGAAGAACTGCGGGAAAACAATTTCTCCCTGGGTGGCGAACAGTCCGGCCACGTTGTCATTCCTGATTACGGCACCACCGGTGATGGCACTCTCACAGGATTGTGCCTGATGGCTCGTATGGCGGAGAAGAAGCAGTCGCTGAAGGAACTAGCCACCGCAATGACTGTGTTGCCACAGAAGCTCATCAATGTCCCTGTCACTGACAAATCGGTTATCGAGGGCGATCCTCGTGTCATTGCTGCCATCCAGGAAGCAGAACAGGAGTTGGGTGAGACCGGCCGCGTGCTCTTGCGTGCATCCGGAACTGAGGAGATCTTCCGAGTCATGGTCGAAGCAGCTGATGCCGATACGGCAGTTCGGATTGCCGGTCAGCTTGCGGCAGTTGTAGCTGCGGTTTAACAAAAGTTTCCCGGGATAGGGAACCATTTGCCCCCTTGTGTCAGTCAAAACTAGTGAAGGGGTTTTCACTTTTTGACAGTTCACAAGGGGGATTTTTGTGTTCAATTTGAGCCTGGATGTCGGGCAAACTTCGAAAATGATCGGCGATCTAATCGCAGGAACCGAGCAGGAAATAGCAAAGCAGCGCAGCGTTTCGCCATCCTTCGCGATTTTCGCAGCCGGGCGTGACTTCGCTGCGCATGGGGCTGCATTAGACGAAATGTTCCGGTCCTTACACGCAGCCAATTTGGATCGCATGCTGCGCACGAACATGGTCGCTAACTCGGCGCTCGCAGAGGTGGAACACATGGCCAAGGCCGATCAAGCTGGCGCCACAGTCATCGCTGGCATCGGTGTGGAGGGCAAGTAATGGCGAAGAAGAAAAAGGGCACAGACGCTGCCGCCTCGCTTTACGACGACGCCGTTGAGGCACTCCGCAACGCCGCCGGCGGCGACTGGAAAGGGCCAGCACAGCCCCCAGAGCAGGTCAAAGATGCAATCGAAAGCACCAAAGGGCTGGATACGGATGTGCTGCGTGAGTCAGCAGATGACCTCGTCGGTGGTGGCAAACCGGATTCCATAAAGGGCAAGGGGTTGCTAAAGCAGCTGGGTGGCATGCTGATGGGCGTGATCTCCGGGCTCATCATCGATGAAATCTGGAGTAAAGCTCAGGAGTGGTTCGAAAACGACGAACAAAACACTGAGCTGAGCAACTCCGTGTCCGAAGCGGCCGAGTCCATTGACAAGGTCACTGCTGAATCTTCCCAAGCTAACGAAATGGTCTGCGATTCGACCAAGAGCCAAATCCAGCAACTATGTGCCTTGCTGGCAACAATCGATAAGACGAAATTTCCGGATGAGTATGAAGGAGTTTTGCGCAGTGCGGATGGATTAATCAACGAATGTGCGTCCAGCGTGGTCGGCATCTCCAACGATCGTGACCGCTGCATAGCGGACATTTTCAACCAGATCCTGGAGTGTGGTGCACAGATCTGCAATACAGAGTGCACCCCGCTTCCTGCTGCTTGTGACGCACCGCCAGCGGCTCCACCAGCGCAAGAATGCGAAAGTACACCGGCAATGCCTACGGCCCCGGCAACCTCAACTGGAGGTGGGGGAGGTGCCGCACCGGCCCCGACTCCCGCACCTACTCCAAGCTCGCCAGCACCTGCACCAGTAGAACCCTCTCCGCAGCCTGCGCCGCCGGTAACTAAGCCGGTGACCCAGGGCTGCCCGGAGGAACCGGTAAAAAAGCCTGCGCCGCCGGTAACTAAGCCGGTGACCCAAGACTGCCCGGAGGAACCGGTAAAAAAGCCTGCGCCGCCGGTAACTAAGCCGGTGACCCAAGACTGCCCAGAGGAACCGGTAAAGAAGCCTGCGGTAGACGCCTGCCCGGAGGAGCCGGAATCGGAATGTGAAGACAAACCTGAAGACACCTGCGAATCTTCAGATGCGATGAGCGGACTCACCGCTGTCTTGGGTATTGGCGTTGTTGTCGCCGTGATCGGGGCGATCGTAGTGGCAGCTGAAGAGTTCCTACAAGTTCCAGAGCCTCCAGTCCCGGAGCCCGCACCGGAACCGGCGCCACCTGCCCCAGTTGAACCACCGCCACCGCCGAAACAGAATGTCCCTGAACCACCGCCACCGCCGAAACAGAATGTCCCTGAACCACCGCCACCGCCGAAACAGAATGTCCCTGAACCACCGCCACCGCCGGAACCTGCCCCTGAGCCAGCCCCGGCACCAGAACTAGTCGGTAGCGGTGTCGGAAGCACTGGCCAGGCCAGGAAGGTGGGGGCGTGGTGAAACCCGACTTTGATGTCGTGATGGATCGTTTTCGTGCCCGCGCCGCTCAGCGCATGGCGGAGTTCGAAACTGAATTAGAGAAGTCTCAACGCGTGAGCATGCGTGCTCAGGAACGGGCGTCGAAAAGCGAAACACCGCAGCGACGCCCTAGACAGGAGCGTACTGCTGCGGTGCAGTCAGTGCTGAGAAGACCGCGCTACTAACGAGCGGACTCTGCCACCTTGAGTCGAACCCCCGAGGCGTCGAAACCAGTTACCTTTTTGGCGGTCGCAGTAGCGTCCGAGAACGCAGAGTATTTGTTCTGGTTATCAAGGCGGTGGAGCAGGAACCCAGTCAGGAGGCCACGGGCGATCTGTTGCGCTGTGCCTTGTGGTCGGCCGAGTCCAAGTGCCATTCGCCCCAGTGAGAACTCGGTGAAACCCTCTTGGGTCGCGCCATCAATCTCACGGTAAATGCAGGAACCTGCCCAGTTTGCTGCTACCTGGACCGGATTGCCGGTGGCTACAAAATCGCGGTCAGGCTCACCGAGGATAAAGCCTGGAGTGGACACATTGCGGGCGGCTTCCTCATTGGATGGTGAAGTTACCGACGGGTACAGCGCAGCTACCGCATTCAAATGGTCGCGGCCTGCGGCTGCCAGGATGGCGCAACCAGCGCCCATACCGTGTCCCACGAGGCCGATTTTTCCGGGAGCAACAGAAATATTGCCAGTGCCGAGTTTGACACCCGTGAGAATCTGCAGGGCAGTTTCAAGGTCCGAGGCAAAACCGCGGTGATTAGGCAATACACCCGACTCGGTGCTTGGTGCGGCTACCACGATGCCCCAAGAGGCCAAGTGACGCAGCGTCGCATGGTAACGCTTGATGTCCGTTGACCAGTCGTGCCCGAATGCTACTGCGGGCAGTCCGTTACCCTCAGCCGGGGTGTAGATCTTGCCCGGCAAGCCGGCATATTCAAGATCGCCGACCAGAACGCGGTGCGGTCCTCGGGAGGAAAGTTTGCTTAGGTGTTTGTTCAGTTTCTCAGCCACAATCCCCAAGGATAGTGGAAACTTCCACCTGAGATGTCGCTGCCATGAGGCAAACATGAGACAAAACTGCGTCAAAGCACTGTCAAATTGCTGAAATTCAATAGCTAGCCGAATTTTTTATTGCGGTTGACTAACGCTAGTGAGCGCTTTTACCCCTAAAATAGACCGCATGTGTGGAATCGTAGGATATGTAGGAAATCAACAGGGTCTATCCGTAGCTGTCGAGGCGCTACGTCGAATGGAATACCGTGGCTATGACTCTTCGGGAGTAGCCGTGGCCGATGGTAGCGGTGCTATCAACGTCGTTAAGCGTGCAGGCAAGCTTGCCAACCTTGAGGACAAGATTAGTGAAGTTGGGAAGGAAACTCTTTCCGGCACTACTGCGATTGGTCACACCCGGTGGGCAACCCATGGTCGTCCAACCGACCAGAATGCGCACCCGCATGTCTCTTTCGATAACAAGGTGGCAATTGTCCACAACGGCATCATTGAGAACTTTTCCCCTCTGCGTGCTGAATTAGAAGCACAGGGGATTGAACTGAAGTCAGAGACCGACTCCGAAGTGGCCACCCACTTGTTGGCGCTGGCTTACAACGAAGGGGAAACCGCGGGCGACTTCAAGGCATCCGCCATGAAAGTTCTGAACCGCCTCGAGGGCGCATTCACGCTGCTGTTCACCCACGCCGACCATGCGGGTACCGTGATCGCTGCTCGCCGTTCCACCCCGCTGATCGTTGGCGTGGGCGAGGGGGAAATGTTCCTCGGTTCCGACGTTGCCGCATTCATCGAGCACACCAAGGAAGCCATCGAGCTCGGCCAGGACAGCGTTGTCATCATCACCGCTGACAGCCACGAGATTCTCAACTTCGACGGCACCCCGGCCGAAGGCAAGCAGTTCACCATTGACTGGGATCTCGCTGCCGCAGAAAAAGGCGGCTATGACTCCTTCATGATGAAGGAAATCTTCGAGCAGCCAGATGCTGTACGTGACACCCTTGTTGGACACTTCGTTGACGGTCGCGTAGTTCTCGACGAAGACAACATTTCCGAGCGTGATCTGAAGTCCATCAACAAGGTCTTCGTCGTCGCCTGTGGCTCTGCATACCACTCCGGTTTGCTGGCTAAGTACGCAATCGAGCACTGGGTACGTATCCCGGTTGAGATTGAGGTTGCCTCTGAATTCCGCTACCGCGACCCAGTACTGGATGCCAACACCCTTGTTGTCGCGGTATCTCAGTCGGGTGAGACCGCTGACACCCTGGAAGCCGTGCGTCACGCAAAGACACAGGGCGCAAAGGTGCTGGCTGTCTGTAACACCAACGGCTCTCAGATCCCACGCGAATCCGACGCTGTTTTGTACACTCACGCTGGACCAGAAATCGGCGTTGCCTCCACTAAGGCATTCTTGGCGCAGGTGGCCGCGAATTACATTGTCGGCTTGGCGCTAGCTCAGGCCAAGGGCACTAAGTACCCCGATGAAATCAAGGAGATCTGGGAGAACCTCGAGGCTATCCCAAACAAGATTTCTGAGGTCCTGGGATGCGAAGACCAGGTTATGGAGATCGCCCGTACCCTCGGAGCAATCCAGACCATGCTTTTCCTTGGACGTGGCGTAGGCTTCCCAGTCGCGTTGGAAGGCGCTCTGAAGCTCAAGGAGCTGGCCTACATTCACGCTGAAGGCTTCGCCGCTGGTGAGCTCAAGCACGGCCCGATCGCCCTGATCGAGGATGACCTGCCGGTTGTCGTCGTCGTGCCGTCCCCTCGTGGAGTGAAGGTCTTGCACTCCAAGATCGTCTCCAACATTCAGGAGATCCGTGCCCGTGGCGCGAAGACCATCGTTATTGCTGAAGAGGGCGATGATGCCGTGGAGCCATTCGCAAACTGGCTGATCCGCATCCCACAGTCCTCCACGATCATGCAGCCACTGCTGGCTACCGTGCCGCTGCAGTTCCTCGCAGCAGAGATCGCCCGCCAGTGCGGCAACGAGGATATTGATAAGCCTCGCAACCTGGCTAAGTCTGTGACCGTGGAGTAATTGCTCCTGCTGGGCCGCCCCTGTTTATGCCGTGTGAACTGCTCCCCATTAGTTGGACTGAGAAATCAGTTTCCGACTAGTGGGGAGTTTTTCTTTTGAGAGCACGAAGTTCGTTGAGTCAGGTACAGCGGGAGCAGCTCGTTGAGTTATTTGAACAGGGGCTGGGCTATAAGGCGGCAGCCCATCGTTTAGGGGTTAGCCCCTATCCGGTGAAGAGGCTTGCCCGCCGGTTCAAGCTTCATGGCAAGCTATGCCTTGTGGAGAAGCCAACCAAGCAGCAGTATTCCTTTGAGGTGAAGAAAGACGTCGTTGATCGATTCAACGCTGGCCAGTCCATGATGGAACTCGCCAGGGAATTTGGTTTGTCTTCGGATCAACTGGTCAAGGATTGGGTTCGTGCGTGGCGTGCCGG